>SXIH01000017.1 GCA_005772895.1 Bacteroidota bacterium
AGGGGTATTTGTTTATCGTTATTTGTTTCCTATTTGCTCTAATTTTTGCTTAAACTCATTCGATTTCTCTTTTTCATTTAAACTAAAATAGATACCCGATAAACCTAGCAATGTTTCTCTTCTATTTGGATCAAGAGAATAAGCTTTTTCCATGAAAGGAAGTGATGATTTAAATAAATTAATGGAGTTATCCTGAACATCATTTAATGCAACAATATCTAAATCGTAATCCGACTGATTAATCAAATTAACCGCCTGATTGTAATACAAAATACCCATGTTGTAATTTGCATTAATATTGTTAGGATCAAACGACAAGGCTTTGTTATATTCCGCTTTTGCTAGATTCAAGAAATCAACTTTCCCTTTTCTATCACCTTCGTAAATACGCGTATAAACGGTTGCAATTGCGTTGGCGAAATCAACTTCTTTTTGTTTGAAATTAGCAGGGGAAGAATCTACTAATTTGTAATATTCTCTGAAAATATCAAAATTTCTTACTGCAATTTTGTAATCAATAGTGTCTAAACTAGCTGCAGCATCGTTGTATAAAGTAGTTGCTAAATATTTAATATTCTTAATATTTTCCTGAACGTTTTCTCTGGATGTATCAATAGTAAGCGATTTTTTGAATGAAATTAATGCTTCTATCCTAGATTTTGATTCTTTGTTTGCCTTTTCATTTTGATTATAAATTGTTTTATAAACAAAACCACGAATGTACCAAGCCTGTCCATCCATTTGAGTTTCAGGATGTACAACTGCAGCATCAATGCACGCTTTAGCGCTATCAAGTTTGCTTTGTTGCAAGAACGTGTACGCAGCAGTCACTTTTGATTGCTGAGCATTAGAAGCAACTGCTAATAAAAGCAGAAAACTTAAAATAATTGTTCTTTTAATTTTTAACATCAATTTGTAAATATATAAAAAATATTTTTATTTAACTTGCACCGACATTTCCACCAATGTTGACGCCACTTTAAGCTTGTATTTCTCTATATTCGACCTATTTAACTCAATTTTCTGCTTATTACCGTCTACAAAGAAGTTAATTCCCGAACCTTTTGTAGCTAACCCCGATTTGTCGGTAACTATCAAAGCACTTTTCCCTTTCACCTTCCCTATTACGTCAGGAAGCTGTGCAGAGTTATCAGAAAGTATATAAACTATATGACATTTTGCACATTCGGCAGCTGAAGCAACCGATTTTATCTCAAATTTTTGGGTTCCAACAGTCTTAGAACTAGCCATTTTGTTAAGCTCATTTACCAGAGGAATACTTGTACCTAAAACTCCAACCACAAAATTTCCTTCTTTGTAAGTATCAGGCCACTCAATGTATTTGGTAAAGTTGTAGATGTAGATGGCTTTAATTTTAGCATTTGCCTCTTCCGATTGGTCAGCAGGAGCCACCATCCATGAGGATAGCAGAAGAATAGAGACCAATATAAAGAGTAGTTTTTTCATTATTTTTTCAATACACAAATCAAATTGCAAGCCATGTTTTTTTACTAAAGTGCAAATATAGGGTTTTTTCATTAAAAATGATGCTTATAGGTCTATAAAATCAATTTTTAGACGCTTCAAATCCTATAAAGTAAAAACGCCCGGTTATTTTCTATAACCGGGCGTTTTTAGTTCAAATATTTTTATCATTACAATCCTGCCAAAGCCTTATCTTTTGGAAACTTTACAGTATAAGAAATGGTTACTTTTTTGGTTTCTTTTGGCTTCAAATTGAACTTCCAATTAACAATTCCACTGGCTTCATCCAATTCTCCTCCTGAAACTTCTGCTAATGTAACTACTATGTCTTTTGTTTGAGAAACTGGTATTTGATCTTGCAAATTGAAATTAGAACTCGATGACTTTGTATTGCGAATAGTAATTTCATAAGTCACCGTTTTTACTTTTTCTTCACCAATTAACTTTTCTTTTGTTTTATCTTTTTGTTTAACACGGGTAACTACCATATTTTTATCTCTGCCTAATGTTAAATCTAAAGTGTCAGATAAATTTGTTGGATCGATGTAAGACTCACCTACAAATGTTCCATCAAAATAGATATTTGCACTTCCTGCAGCCAGATTCAATTCATCCCAATCAGTAATTTTCGCTACTAAAAATGCATCTTTATCCATTTTCGGTGCTGCAAAATGTATGTAATTTGCTGGAATATCTTTGGTTTGAACTGCCACAAAATGTGTTTTTCCATCACAAGGAATACTGTAAGCTAATTTAATATCATACTCAACTGTTGTAATGTTTTCTTCTGCCACCACATAATTAGAAATGGATTCTGCAACAACTTCTGGCGCACTCCATGCATAAGTTCCTCCAGTTGCAGTATTAACAGTAGATTTTGACAAATCATCTTTCTGACTTTCTGAACGTTTGTTCTTTTTGTAATCGTAAGCATAAGGATTATAATAATTTAACCACCATGTATTTAAAACGGGTTTTACATTGCTTTGATTTGGATTAGCTGTTGAAAGAGTTAATTTCACATCGTTCCAATCTATCCCTGTATTTTGATAAACTTGTGCTTTATATGTTAATTGCATATTTCCACCTGTTCCTTTTGCACGTAAATCATAAGAAGGAGTCCAACCTGCATCTTGCAACATATAATTAATATTCATTGTTCCGTTAGTTGCTACATCTGCAGAAACTGTAATAATTACACGATAATTTGTTTCGTCTTTTACTATATCTCCTGTAATAGAATTATATGTTTGCAATGCTAACAAATCGGTTTGCATACGTTGTTTTTTAATATTTACCCGATACTCTTCTTTTTTTAATTTTAACAATTCTGAGTTAATATTACTCAACTTTTCTCTTAAAAAAGTCAATGCGTCTTTTACTAAATTCAAGGTATCTTTTTTGGTTTCTCCTTTGATTATTCTATTATTCAGCAAAGTAGTTTTTTCAATATTCAATGCTGCCATTTTTGATGTAATTTCTTCGATATCAAAATCAATCATCACAATAGAATCTTGCAACATTTTTATTTGTTTTAAGTTCTTAGGATTTTTTGTAAGATCAACATCTTTGGGCTCAGGATATTTAATACTATGCTGAACATCCATAATTACAAAGTTACCAAAACCGCTTGCCTGAATGCTTCTCGGGTCGATTGTGGACTCCAGTCCTTCAAAAATCAAAGTAGTAATTCCCGAATTCATATTCACCAAAGAACTTCTGTAAATTTGAGCTCCTTGTGTAAATACCGTTACATTTTCAATTTTTGATTTGATGTTTTTTTCTGATGGAGCTATCGCTCCGTTAGAATGGTTGCTAGCAAATAATGTTATAAATGCTGTAGCGATGATGGATGTTGTGATAGATTTCATAATTTTTTATTTTGAGTTTGAAACAATTTTTATTTTTAATTCGACAATAGGATGCAACACCATAAAAAATTCCATACTGATTTTTTATTTCTAATTCATCTTCTTTATAAAATGTCTATTTTTGTATATACTATATATGCAAGCATCACAATTAAATAAGTATGACGATTTGCAACTGGTTGCTGAATACAAGCTAACCGGAAACAATACTTTTGTTGGTGAGTTGCATAGGAGATATACACATTTAATTTTTGGGGTTTGTATGAAATACCTGAAAAATGAAGATGATGCTCAGGATGCCAGTATGCAAATTTTCGAAAAACTTTTAGTGGATTTAAAAAAACATGAGGTACAGCAATTTAAAGCTTGGCTTCACATGGTTTGTAAAAATTTCTGTTTAATGCAACTGCGCTCGGGCGCTTCTAAATTAAAACGCACAAAAGAAATGCAAAAAGATTTGGTATCATTTATGGAATCCAATAGTGAGTTGCATCTTACAGTTGAAAACACAAAAGAAATCCAATTAACATTTATGGAAGAATGTTTAAAAGGATTGAATGAAGAACAAAAATTATGTGTTGAATTGTTTTTTTTACAAGAAAAAAGTTATCAGGAAGTGACAGAATTAACAAGCTACAACATGAATAATGTGAAGAGCTATATTCAAAACGGAAAACGAAATTTAAAAATTTGCATTGAAAATAAAAGTGCAAAAAAATAATGAGCAACCATTTAAAACATACCATTTATTCACCCACCGATTGTCTTTCGGAAAAAATGTTGTTTGATTATATCGACAACAAGTTAAGCCAGAAAGAAAGACATATCGTTGAAAAACATTTGCTTGATTGTGAAATGTGTTCAGATGCTTTAGAAGGACTGGAATTAACAAAAGACAGAAACCGCATTGCCTTAATAAAAGAAGCAATAAATAAACGAATTCAGTTTCTCGACTCCGCTCGAAATGACAAAGATCGGGCTATTGTAGTTTCATTTAATTATAAAATGGCATTTTCAATTGCTGCAGCCATTGCCTTATTAGTTGTAGGAGTTTTCTTTTTTAATCAGATAAATTTAAAAGAAGCGACAATGAATGGCGATATGGCCGAACTTAAAAAAACAGAAAGTCCGGCTCCACCTCCAGCACCTCCTACAGATAGCTCAGAAAATATAGTAACCGAAACTGTCGCTACAGGCACAGGAAAAGAAACAACAGAAACGAATGATGAAGCAGATAAATTTGGCCCCGGGAAAGTAGCCGATCAGGAAATTGCAATGTCAGAGGAAGAGCAGAAACCCGGTTTTTATAAAAATAAAGAAGGTTTGGCAGAGAATAGAAACCAAGGATTAGTTGCTCCAGTTGAAAGTTCCGGAAACACAACTGTAATAGCTTATGACGCAACAATTTCTCCAAACGATGATAGAGCAAATAACCAATTAGAAACAGTTTCTATTCCTAAAACGAGTGCTCCTGAACGTGAAAAAGATGCTAAACTAGACGATACAAAAAAAGCTGAAGAGAAAACAATTACTGGTGCAACGGGAGGAACTTTTGCATGGAGCACTCCTGATCAAAATGAAAAACAAAAAAATACAGGAGATAATACTGCTGGAAAAGGTGAACAAATTGAATTAGCAAAAAAGGTTGATAAGGGAGGGAAATCTCGTTCAGAAGGAAAGCTTTTTGAAGAAAAAGGAAAACCTAAAAAAGCACAAGTAGTTACTAAAGAAAGCGCAGCGGATGAAGATGGCAATAAAGCTGCAGGTGATGTAGGTTATGCACCAAATAGTATTTCTCAAACGACAGAAAAAAGTAAAGATGTTGACGAGTTAAAGTCAGAAGTATTAACTAACACAAGTACAACTCAAACTGTAACTGATTCTATTGAACAGATTTTTTCTGTGGTTGAAGAAATGCCGGAATATCCAGATGGAAATGGTGAAATGATGAAATTTATATCAAAGAATATGCATATAGACAAAAATCGTTATATGGAAACTAATGCGAATATTACAAAAGCCTACGTACAATTTGTTGTAGGAAAAGATGGAAGTATTCTCAATCCAAAAATTACGAAAGCTGGAAATCCTGAACTTGACAAAGAAGCTATACGTATTGTTAAAATGATGCCGAAATGGAAGCCTGGAAAACAAAATGGTAAACCTGTTTCTGTAACTTATAATTTACCTATTCAATTGGAATTAAGGTAACATCTATTATTAACATCTCTTACTTAATAACCTTTTCTTTAGTACTCTTCTTTAAGCTATTTTCCAATTAACTTTGAGAAAAGCTATTTTGATGACTGTTTGCAGAAACATTTTTCTTTTCATTTTAGTATGCATTCTTTTGCCTCTGGCTGTTTCAATCAGCTCGTGTAAATCTCACAAAGATGCTTCAAGCAATTCTTCAAACTCAAATGTTCCTAAATCAAAAAAAGTTAAAGAAAAATATGCTACACTCTTAAATATAGAGGAAGATAAAATAGAAAATATAAAACTTTATTCTTTTATTGATGAATGGTATGGCGTTCCATACAAATATGGAGGTAAAACAAAAAGTGGAATTGACTGTTCCAATTTTACATCTACACTTTATTCAAACATTTATAACAAATCGCTTACTGGCTCCTCCTCTTCTATTTTTGATCAATGCAAAACAATTTCAAAAAGCAATTTAGAAGAAGGTGATTTGGTGTTTTTTAAAATTGATGGAGACAAAATTTCACATATTGGAGTGTATTTACAAAACAATAAGTTTGTGCATGCTACAACAAAAAAAGGTGTAATGATTGACGATTTAGATGAAGCTTATTATAAAAAATATTTTTATAAAGCAGGAAGGCTGAAATAATTATAAATGTTAAATTAATTGTTGTTGTAAAAATATTAATGAAAAACAATTTTAGCATTGCAATCATAACAAAAATTACTGCACTTGCTTGCTTAGTAAGCATGCTCCTATCCTATAAATTATGGCTAGGCGACAGAATGTTTCCTTTGATACCAATTTTTGATTTTCTACCCGACTTTCACCATCCCATCGATATTATTTTATTTGTCTTAACTGCATTATTTCTTTTATTCATTATAATTTTAAAAAATACTCAAAAATTTATTATCGCTTTTTTAATTTCAGCAATCATCTTATCTATTCTTGATTTGAATCGTTGGCAACCCTGGTTTTATCAATACCTATTGATGTTTTTCATTATCTCGTTTTATGATATAAACAAAAATGACAACAAGCACTCAGAAGCCATTATCACTCTTTTTAAACTAATGATTGGAGCCATATACTTTTGGAGTGGTTTACAAAAACTCAATCCGCATTTTATTACAGATACCTATCCTTGGCTGATGGAGCCAATAACAAATCACATGACTGAAAATGGAATCAGAAATATTGATTGGCTAGGAAAAGCATTTCCTATAATTGAAATTTCAACAGGAATTGCACTGTTCTTTTCAAGAACAAAAAAATTCGCTGTCACCTTACTGTTTTTAATGCACCTATTTATTTTATTTGTACTGGGTCCATTCGGACATAATTACAATCCGGTTGTTTGGCCCTGGAATATTGCCATGATGCTTTTTGCATACATCCTCTTTATAAAAAATGACTCTTTCAAAATTTCACAAATAAAAAACATGTTCACTTTTCATTCTATAAAAATTGTGACTATTTTATTTATTCTTTTTCCTTTGTTTAATTTTTTAAATTCATGGGATTCTTACTTGTCACACAATTTATACTCAGGAAATACAAGCAATGGAGTGATATATATTTCCGATTCTGTTGAATCAAAATTACCGCCTGAAATAAAACAATATTCAAAAGGAGAAATGAATTTGAATCAGATTACGATTAAATATTGGTGCATGATGGAATTGGGAGTTCCCGCATACCCTGAAAAAAGAAATTTTATGGCAGTAACAAAAACTTTTTATAAATATGCTACTGATTCGGCAGAAATATATTTTATGTTTACACCAAAATTAAAATTGAGCGAATTGTCTCAAGGATTTACAAGAGATGCAGAAGAAGTTTCACCATAATTAAATTATTTTTCATGGGAAAAAATATTGTTGTGTTTTCAGATGGAACCGGACAAAAAGGTGGCGTAAATAATAACACCAATATTTACAAACTTTTTAATATGGTTGAGGATCGAACAAAAAAGCAAATCACATATTATGACCCTGGATTGGGAACTGATTGGAAAAAAATAACAGGGAATGTTTTTGGTAGAGGTTTTTCTAAAAACTTGTTAGATTGTTATCAATTTATATTTGAAAATTACGAAGCAGGTGACGATATATTTCTCTTTGGATTCAGCAGAGGAGCAGCAACCGTGAGAAGTTTGTCGGGATTTATTCATCTTTTTGGTGTATTGCCTATGGCAAGAAAAGACATTATTAATGAAGCATTTAAAATCTATACAATTAGAAACAAGGTTCAAAGAAAAAACAAAGCAAAACGATTTATCGAATTGCACCATACAATGTGGGTTAAAATTAAATTTATCGGAGTTTTCGATACTGTTTCAGCACTTGGATTTGAAAACAGATGGATTGGTACTCTCTTCAATAGATTTTTGACACATAAATTTCATTCACTTGATTTAAGCGATAGTGTAATTTACGCTCGACATGCATTGGCAATAGATGAAAAACGCAAAACATTTCTACCAAAAATATGGGAAAAACTGGAAGACGGCCAACCAAAAGACAGATTAAAACAAGTTTGGTTTTGCGGAGTTCATACAGATGTGGGTGGCGGATACAAAGAAGATGAGCTCTCACACTTTTCACTTAAATGGATGATGGATGAAGCTACTTCAAAAGGATTATTGATTTATGAAAAAGCTCCTGCCTATATTACTTTCTTAGAAGCCAATAAAAATATAGATGGGAAAATGCACAATGAGCAACTAGGTTTTAAAGGACATTTATTTAGAACTGAAGGTAGAAGCTGGAAAGAAAGTAAAAACGGAAAACTACTTATTCATGAAAGTGTATTAAAAAGAACTAAGAATACAGCTAATAGAAAAGATCCAGCATATTCTCCATGGATTTTAGAAATGAAAGATAAAATAATTGAATGTAAAAATGAATAAAATAATTGTGGTATATTCGTATGTCAAACAAAAATTAATATTCACTAAACTCTCAAACAAATGATACTAATTGCAGCTTCCATGTCATTACTCGTAATTATTGCGGGTATGTTTTTATTAGCAAAAACTCAAAAAGAAAATCTTTCTAATTTATTTAAGTATGTTTCTTACTTTGTCATCCTAGTTGGATTCCTGAATCTTTTAGGTGGTGGAGCTTTTTTCATGGCAAAAAAATGCATGAAACATTGCATCAACCAAAGTCAAGGACATTGTGGCAAAAAAGATGATTGCTGCAAAAACAAAAAAAGCAAAAAATCATGTAGCAGAATGGAAATGTGTGAAGAAGAAGATGGGGAATGTAAAGAAGGTGGAGCTGAAATGTGTATCGAAAAAAGAATTGTAATTAACGGAGAAGAATGCGAAATGGGTGCTAAGAAAGATTGCTGTAAAGATAAAATGGTAAAAAAGGATTCTGTGGTAATTAAGAAGTAGTTCTTAAGACTTCTGCCCTTATACTTCGACTCCGCTCAGTATGACGTCTAAATTCTCATCGTCATTCTGAGTGGAGTTTTTTATTCCCCAAACATTTTCCCAGGATTTAAGATATTATTCGGATCAAATACCTTTTTAATATTTCGTTGAACTTCCAGTGCTTTTTCTGAAAACACCAAGTGCATATACTCTTGCTGAACTAAACCAATTCCATGTTCTCCGCTAATTGTTCCGCCTAGTTGTTTACAAATCGTAAAAATCTCTGCTATGGCTATTTTAATATAATCACCATTCCATTGTTCATCGGTTAAATCACCTTTTATTAAACGAATATGTAAATTTCCGTCTCCTGCATGTCCGTAACAAACCGTTTTAAATTTATACTTCCCTCCTACTTCTTTCACTCCTTTAACCAACTTTGGAAGTTCTGCCCTCGGCACTACAGTATCCTGTTCTTTACTGATAGCATTGTTTTTCACCGCTTCATTGATTCCTCTTCTCAATCGCCACAATTCATTTTTTTGTGCTGCAGACTCAGCAAATAAAATATCGGTGATGTTGTATTTCGACATTAATTCAGAAATGGCTTCCATATCTTTCATTAATACATCCATATCATTCCCATCTACTTCAATTAATAAGTGCGCTTGAATATCATCTTCCAATTTCACGACATTGCTTTGAACATATTTACTCACCCAATCCAATGCATCTCTTTCCATCAACTCCATAGCGCTTGGCGTAAATCCTGCTCTGAATACTTCACTCACAGCAGCACATGCTTCATCTAAACTTTTAAACGGCACCAACATCAATAAATCATATTTAGGAAGCGGTAATAATTTCACGATAATTTTTGTTGCTATCCCCAATGTCCCTTCACTTCCAACCATCAATTGTGTTAAGTTATATCCAGTAGAATTTTTTAAAGTGTTTGCACCTGTTTCAATAATTTCTCCTGTCGGTAACACCACTTCTAAATTTAAAATATAGTCTTTTGTAGTTCCATATTTCACACATTTTGGTCCACCACTGCTTTCTGCAACATTTCCTCCTAAAAAACAACTTCCTTTGCTTGCAGGATCAGGAGGATAAAACAATCCTAACTCTTTTACTGCATTTTGAAATGCTTCATTAATAACACCTGGCTCAACTGTTGCTTGTAAATTACGTTCATCAATTTGTAAAATCTGATTGAAACGTTCCATCGATAAAATAATTCCGGAATGAATAGGCAATGCACCTCCGCTCAAGCCTGTTCCTGCGCCTCTTGGAGTAACCGAAATTAATTCTGTATTTGCAAGTTTTAATATCTCGGAAATCTCTTTTGCTGTTCTTGGTTTCACAACTACTTCAGGAAGAAAAACTAAATCCTCCGTTTCATCATGCCCGTAATTTTTGAGGTTTTCGGAATCAACAAAAACAAATTGCTCACCTATTATTTCCTGAAGCTTTTTTACTACCGAAGAGGTTATTTTATTGTATTTCATAAGCATTATAAAAGATATATCCGATTACTCGACCATTCATCACTTTTTTGATGTTTCATCAAACGAATTTTCCTATTTTCGTTCCAATCAAAATTAATTAAATAAAATGATTATGAAACGACTTTTTATCATCGCATTATCAACTTTGTTTTTTGTTAATTGTGCTGAAGCACAAAAAAAGAATATTACTCTGGATGATATTTTTAAAACAGGAACATTTGGAGCCCAAAGTGTATACGGTTTGGTTTCTATGAAAGACGGAATCCACTATTCGGCAATGGAAGATGGGAAAATTGTGCAATATGAATATGCTAAAACATCGGCACCTGTTGTAATAGCTGCAGAAGCAGATTTAAAAGTGGATGGTAAATCCATCGGTATTGATAGCTATCAATTTAGTCCGGATGAAACAAAAATGCTTATATCTACAGGAACAGAGCAAATTTATCGTCACTCTACACGCGAAAATTATTATGTATACGACAGAAAAACAAAAGCTTTAACAGCAGTTAGCAGCGGTGAAAAACAAATGTATGCAACCTTTTCTCCTGATGGAAACAAAGTTGGTTTTGTTAGAGGGAACAACATTTACATCAAAGATTTAGCATCAGGAAAAGAAACACAGGTTACATCGGATGGTTTACACAACAATATTATTAATGGAGCAACCGACTGGGTTCATGAAGAAGAATTTGCATTTTCGATTGCGTATTTCTGGAGCCCCGACAGTAAAAAAATTGCTTACTATAAATTTGATGAAAGTAAGGTAAAAGAGTTTTCATTTGATGAATTCAATAATCAACTGTATCCGTCAGGCTATAAATTCAAATATCCAAAAGCAGGTGAAAACAATTCTGTGGTAACTATTCATACATACGACTTAGCAAGTTCAGCCGACAAACTAATGGACATAGGCAAAGTAGTTGACCAATACATTCCTCGGGTTAAATGGACTATGGATGCAAACACTTTGTCGATTGTTCGCATGAACCGCTATCAAAATAAATTGGAATTGTTGTTTAACAATGCAACAACAGGAGAATCAAAAGTAGTTTATACAGAAAGCTGTGATACTTACATTGACATTCACGAAGGACAAGGTGATTATGTTTATTTTACTGCAGACAAGGGAAGTTTTATCATCATGACAGAAATTGATGGCTTCAATCATATATACAGGTATGACATGACCGGCAAGATGATGAATCAAATTACTAAAGGAAATTGGGATGTAGTGAGCTTTTTAGGAATAGATGAAAAAACAAAAACTATTTTCTATACAGCTTCGGAAACAACTGCAACAGAAAAAGATATCTATTCAGTAAAGCTAGATGGAAGTGCTAAGAAAAAAATATCAACGGAAAAAGGCACACATGCTCCAGATTTCAGTACAGGCATGAAATACTACATCAATTTCTTTTCAACTGCAAATACTCCTTATTTTATTGCCATTTACGATGCACAAGGCAAACAAATCCGAGTGCTTGAAAACAACGAAGCATTGGTCAAAAAAATGACTGAATTTGATTTGAGTAAAAAAGAATTGTTTATGTTTAAAACAACTGAAGGAGTTGAATTAAATGCATGGATGATGAAACCAAGCAATTTTGATGCAACAAAAAAATATCCTGTGTTTCTTACATTTTATGGAGGTCCGGGAAGCAATCAGGTTAACAATTCTTTTGCAGGAAGAAATTATTTCTGGCATCAAATGTTAACTCAAAAAGGTTATATAGTTATCTGTGTAGATAACAGAGGAACTATGTATCGCGGAAAAGCATTTAAGCATAGCACATACAAACAATTGGGTAAGTTAGAAGTTGCTGATCAAATTGAAACTGCAAAATATTTAGGAACATTGCCTTATGTAGATAAATCAAGAATAGGAACATGGGGTTGGAGTTTTGGCGGTTATTTAAGTTCATTGTGTATCACCAAAGGAGCTGATTATTTCAAAACAGCTATTGCGGTTGCTCCTGTTACAAACTGGCGTTATTACGATGGAATTTATACTGAGCGTTTCATGAGCTTACCACAAGAAAATGCAAGTGGTTATGACGACAATTCACCTATCAATCACGTAAGTAAACTAAAAGGGAAATACTTGTTAATCCACGGAAGTGCTGATGACAATGTTCATTACCAGAATACAATGGAAATGATAACAGCATTGGTAAAGGCTAATAAACAGTTCGATTTGTTTATATATCCAGACAAAAACCATGGTATTTATGGGGGCAATACTTCTTACCATCTTTACACAAAAATGACCGATTTTATCTTAAATAATCTTTAATCTATCGGTTATAAGCACCTTTAAGGCTATATGAATGCATAAGAATTGTAGTTTATGCTAATTATATATATATTCGCACGGTTTAATCTATAAAATAACAATTTTATGTCTACAGAAGCAGTTAAAAGTGGTCACCCAAAAGGATTATGGGTTTTATTTGGAACAGAAATGTGGGAGCGTTTCAACTTCTACGGAATGCGCGCTATACTTACCTTGTTCTTGGTAAACTCTTTAATGATGAAAGAAGACACCACTTCTTTAATTTATGGTGGTTTTCTTGGTCTTTGTTACTTAACTCCAATGTTGGGAGGTTTTATTTCTGATAGATTTTTTGGTAATAGAAATTGTATTATGTTGGGTGGATTAATGATGGCTGTTGGACAGTTTTTATTATTCTTCAGTGCTAGTATTTTCTCTTCAAATTTAGGATTGGCAACTAGTTTAATGTGGATTGCTTTAACCGTTATCGTTTTTGGTAACGGTTTTTTTAAGCCCAATATTTCCAGTATGGTTGGAAGTTTGTATCCAAAGCAAGAGAAAAGCAAATTGGATTCGGCTTTCACTATTTTCTACATGGGAATTAACTTAGGTGCTTTGTTCAGCCAATGGTTATGTCCATTAATCGGAGATGTGAAAGATGCCGGTGGAATCAGAGATATCCATGCTTTTAAATGGGGCTTTTTAGCTGCAGGTATTGCAATGGTTTTAGGAACAGCGATCTTTTATTTCTTAAAAAATAAATATGTAGTAACACCGGATGGAAAACCATTGGGTGGATTACCATCAAAAAATGAGTCAAGTGACTATGAAGAAGGAGAAGCACAAAAAGCTGTTTTCTCTTCTAAAGCATTGGCTTTAGCAGGAATTGCATTTGTAGGTTTAGGTTTGCTTTTCCACTTTGTATTCGGACAAAACTATATTTACTCAGTAATTTATGCAAGTGGTTTATCTTTAGCAGGACTAATTGTTTCAGATACTTCATTGACTAAAATTGAAAGAGAGCGTATTTATGTAATTTACATTGTTGCCTTCTTTGTCATCTTTTTCTGGGCCGCTTTCGAACAAGCAGGATCTTCTCTGACATTTATTGCGGACAATCAAACAGATCGTTCTTTCTTCGGATGGCAGATGCCGGCATCTATGGTGCAAATCTTTAACGGATTATTTGTAGTATTCTTAGCTGTTCCGTTTAGTATGCTTTGGGATAAGTTAAGATCGAAAAACAGAGAGCCGATTGCTCCAGTAAAACAAGCGATTGGGTTATTATTAATCGCAGTGAGTTATTTCATTATAGCTTACAATGTAAAAGATTTAGGAAACAGTGGTTTATTAGCAGTTAAATGGTTGGTTTTATTATACTTTATTCAAACATTGGGTGAGCTTTGTCTTTCTCCTATCGGATTATCTTTAGTTGGTAAATTATCACCAAAAAGATTCTCATCATTATTATATGGAGTATTCTTCTTATCAAATGCTGCTGGTTATGCATTAGCTGGAACTTTAGGTTCAATCTTACCTGCAACAGGTGACAAGTTTACTAAAGCAACAGAGCTGGGAATTGATTTACAAGGCGTATTAAATAAATCAGTTGTAGCTACACCAGAACAATTAAAAATATTAGCCGAAAATAAAATCAGTGCTGTAAACCCTTCTTTTGCAGGCTTCGAGATACATAACCTATTTGAATTCTTTATGGTGTTTGTGGTACTTACAGGAGTAGCAGCAGTATTGCTATTTTTATTGCGTCCTTTATTAAAAAAGATGATGCACGGGGTGTCATAAGATTCCCAAAAATTCTTAAAAAAGGTCAAACGTTGGTATAATGTTTGACCTTTTTGCATTAATATCCTATCTTTATGTTACTAAATTTTAAGGTCATGATTAAAAAAATACTTTTCGCTTTAGGAATTGCAACGCTTGTGGTTATTGCACAAAGTTTTGTTGATAGTAATATCTCCTCAGTAAAAGACGACTCAAAAGGACCAGTTAAATGGTATACTTTCGAAGAAGCCGTGAATTTGCAAAAGAAAAATCCCAAACCAATTATGGTGGATATTTATACCAGCTGGTGCGGACCATGTAAAATGATGTCGAAAAACACCTTTGGAAATGCAATTATTGCTAAATACCTTAATGAACACTATTATCCTGTGAAATTTGATGCTGAAACCCGGGATAGCGTAAAGTTTAATGGCTATGTTTTTGCCAACAAAAATCCTCAGGGAACTCAACGCCCGGTTCATGATTTTGCTGTTTCTATCTTAGATGGTAAACTTTCTTATCCTTCTATTGTATTCTTAAACGAAGACATAAAGAAGATTCATACCCTTGTGGGTTATCACCAGGCAGAACAATTTGAGCCCGTTATGAAATTTTTAGGAAGCGGAATCTATAAGACTGCTACTTATGAAGAATTCCAAAAGACCTTTGTAGCTGAAATTAAAGCACCGGAACCAGCTCCTTTTCCTGGTAAATAGTCGAATTCTGCCCCTGAATTCATAACATTTATAGACTAATGCCCGTATAACAGGTAAATTTTGTAATTTAGCTTCCGAATTTATGAAAACAGCTATCAATATGATGAACTTGAAAGAGAAAATACTTCAAGTATTGGAAATGAAGAAATTTACGTATGCTGATTTGGCATCGTATTTAAGCATTTCTGAATCTGAATTAGATTATGCTTTAGAAAATAACACCCTTGAAATACGTACACTTGAGTTAATCTCAAAAGAACTACGCATTCCTTTATATAGTTTCTTCCGTGAAAACTTTGAAGGTTTTGATTTTGAAAAAGAGCCTTATTACAATGTTAATATCTGGAGCAAAGAAGAAGCTAAGTTTACACTTGAATTAAAAGCACTTCGACAAGAAATTGAAGAATTGCGAAGTGAAGTCCGCCAAAAAGATTTATTGATTGACGCTTTAGAAGCACAGATTATAAAAAAATAAAACTAATTATATAAAGTTAAAAATGCTGATTTTCATTAGAATCAGCATTTTTTTTGAAAATCAGAATCGGATAAACTAAAACATATGACAAACGAGGAAAAGATTAATCTCATTGGACAAAAGATTTTACTACTATCCAACAATTTAGATAAATATCACAGTGAACTTGCTCAATTAAAGCAGCAGCTCGAAGCTCTTCAACAAGGCACCAACAAACAACAGAACATTGTTCCTCCTGTTGTTAAAGTACCTGAACAAAAAATTGAAATCGTTCCTGAAATCAAGAAAGAAATTCCTGAAGTAAAAGTAGAAACTCCAGAAATTAATAAAGAAGACACGCCAATTGTAAAAATTGAACAAACAATTGTTACTCCTGTTCAGCAACAATACATTCCTCCTACTCCACCAAAACCAAAATCAGATTTTAATTTCGAAGCATTTATTGGTGGTAAATTAATTACCATTATTGGAATTGTTATTCTGGTAATAGGATTAGGAATTGGTGTGAAATACGCCATAGATAATGATATGCTTGGTCCGCTTGCACGAATTGTGCTTGCTTATGTTGCAGGAGGAATTTTATTATTCATCGCTCTGAGATTAAAAGCAAATTACAAAGCATTTAGTGCTGTTTTGTTAAGCGGTGGAATGGCTTCACTCTACTTTACCACTTTTATTGCTTATAGTTTGTATGGCATGTTCGGACAAATTGCTGCGTTTGCGATTATGGTTGTGTTTACCATGTTCACCGTTTTTGCTGCTACAGTTTATAATTTACAAGTAATTGGAATAATCGGATTAGTGGGAGCTTATGCTGTTCCTATGCTTTTGAGCGATGGCTCAGGAAGAATTGAAGTGATGTTCAGCTATATGGTGATAGTTAACATTGGAATATTGTTTTTATCATTTAAAAAAGACTGGCAGCTACTAAATCATCTCGCTTTTGGATTTACTTGGCTTATTTTCCTCACATGGTTCCTCGGCAAGTTTAATTATGAAATTCACACTACACTTTCTTTAAGTTTCGCCTTTTTATTTTTCATTGTTTTCTACATCAGTAACATGTCGTACAAAATTGTGAAGCAAGAAAAATTTGGTGTGCTTGACGTAATAAGAATTGTGTTCAATAGTTTTATTTTCTTCGGGCTAGGTTATGCAACGCTAAATCACGAATCAACAAAAGATTATTTAGGAATATTTACTGTTGCAAATGCTCTTGTTCATTTTGTATTTGCTTTCATAGTATTCAAAAACAAATTGCTTGATAGAAAATTATTTTATTTATTAATAGCTCTTGTTTTAAGTTTTATTACCATAGCTGTCCCGGTTCAATTAGAAGGAAACTGGGTAACACTTTTCTGGGCAACAGAAGCAGTATTATTATTTTCAATCGGAAGATACAAAGCAGTCCGTTTTTATGAATGGTTAGGATACACCATGATTTTGCTTTCCGTTTTTAGTTTGTTACAAGATTGGAGTGAAGTGTATAAAATGCGCGACTATTATTATGATGTTATCTTTTATCAATATTGGAAACCAATATTTAACATACATCTGTTCAGTTCATTATTTGTAACAACTGCAATAGGAGCAATGATTTATGTTCACCACAAAAAACCTGTTTCAGAAGAAGATGGTAAATTATTCCAGGTTTATGTATTTATTGAATATGCTATGGCCATTGCATTTTTTCTTCTGGCCTACTTTAGTTTCAGCAATGAAATTACAGCTTACTACCAATCTGCTTTTGAAAAATCACTAATTAAAGTTCCTTCAAAAGAAGCATGGGCCGAACCGGGAGCAATAATGGAAATAAAAGATTATTCCATTTTACGACTGATGGATATTGCACTGATTATCTACAATATTTTCTTCTTTATTGTTTTCAGTGTTCTTAGTGTTTATAAAATGAAAACTCCAGCAGCACGCTGGACAGCATTTGGAATAAACATACTTTTATCAATAGGATTTGTTACAGCAGGATTGACAGATATTAATTCGTTGGATTATGAGTTACACAAAGAATCGGAGTACTATACATTAAATACTTCTTTAACCAACTTGCGATATGTTTGTTATGCACTTTTTGCCGTCTTGCTCTATTTTACTTACCAAGTATTGAAAACAGATACATTTAAAAAGTTTACTATTTCAAAAATTTATATTGGTTGTATAGTTCATCTGTTTATTTTGATAGTATTAAGCTACGAATTGGTATACATTCAAGAGATTAGACATGCTGAATACGATTATTATCGAAACAATACCGTTTATAAACTTGGATTTACTGCTTTGTGGGGAATTTATTCATTTATCATGATTGCCTTCGGTATGTGGAAGAAGAAACAAATCATGCGGATTGCTGCTATTTCACTTTTTGGAATAACGTTGATTAAACTATTGACTTTTGATACTTGGGACCTATCAACAGGATACAAAGTTATTGCATACATTCTACTTGGAGTGATATTACTAGTAGTATCGTTCTTATATCAAAAATTTAAAGCATTTATATTTGGCGATGACAATAATATCTCCGCTACGGTCGATATGACAAAAAAATAAAATGACAAAACACAAAATATTCATATACCTTTTTTCTATTCTTACGTCTATCTCTGCACTAGCACAAATAGAAAACTATTCGTTTAAACGACAATTAAATAAAGTTGAAAAAGAAAATTATTACACAATTCTACTTTCACCTGAAGTAATTGCAAGAAGCAAAAGCAATTTGTCGGATATCCGAATTTATAATATTGCAGACAGTGATACTTCTGAAGTTCCTTATTTAATGAATTGGATGGGAAGCAACATTAAGGAAGTATCCATTCCATTTGAATTGATAAATGATACTTACAATGAGAAATGCTGCTCTTATGTCACTTTAAAATTTCCAAAGAAACAAAGCATCAATCAGATCAAGTTAAATGTTTCCGATTCTAATTTCGACAAAAGTTTAAAAATTGAAGGGAGTAACGACAACAAACAATGGTTTACTATAAAAGAACATTTACGGATTGTGCGCTTTAGAACTTCATCCGAAGATTATTCCTACACTACTCTAAACTTCAATAGTTCTGAATTTACTTATTTCAGGATAAAATTTGACGATGATGGCAGTCCGCGTATAAATGTTACAACGGCTTATGCATTCGAGAATCAGCTGATTGAAGGAAAGTACAGCGATTTAAAAATTTTAGGTAAAAAGCAAACAGAAAACAAAAAAGAAAAAACATCTGAAATAATTGTGGATTTCCCTTATCCTTATTTGGTAAGCTATATCACAATCAAAAGTAATACTACCAACGATTTCTACAGGAATATTAATATTTATGGCTCTAGCGGAACATTAAAAACCAGGAAAGGAGACATAGAAAACTGGTATATGATTAACACTTCTGTATTCTCATCTATCGAAAATAATGCAATCAACTGTAATAATTCAAAAACAAAAAAATTAAAAATAGAAATTATAAATTATGACAACGAGCCCGTTGAAATTAACGAAATAAAAGCTTTTGCAGAGCAATGTCAACTAGTTGCAAGCCTGCCAACATCAGAAAACTTATATCTGGCTTATGGAAAAGAAAACGATAATGCTCCTAATTATGATTTAGTACATTTTAAAGATAAAATCCCAAATGAACTTTCTAACGTAGATTATGGATCAGAGCAAGTGAAAATAATTTCAATTAATAAACCCGGTCAATTAATTAAGAGCAAAGTGTGGCTTTGGGTGGTGATGGGAGTTGTTTTAGTAATTATCGGGTATTTTGCTTTGAGTATGCTTAAGAAAGAGCAAAGTGACAAACAATAAACAAAATTTAAACACATAGAAACATAGCTAAGCTGTGTGTTAAAATATGCTGCAATTACATAGAAAAATAAATTTTTAACACAATAGACATTATCTTGAAGGAAATGTCTATTGTTGTGAAGCATGCTTCACCTATCAAAAAAAATAACAAATAGTATATATAAAATCTATGTGTCTATGTGTTTAAATTTTTTGAAAGTTATAATTAACTAATACTATCGCTTGAAACGAATACACCTATATACAACCATTGGTCTCATCTTTTTCTTTACAGGAATAGCACTATTCCCTTCTCAATTACCTTTTTTAGCTTCCGTTTATGGCTTGCTTGCTTATTTTTGTTCTATAAAGGAAGTTGCAACTTATACATCCAATTATCAATTTACAGTTGTGACATTATCCGCATTGCTTTTGGGAATAAGTGTTGATGCATCTCTGACTTCAGTTCCACTTCTTTCTATTGGGATGTTTTTTGTTGCAGCAGGTTCTACTTTCCGGATTGCATTTTTCAGGACGTTTGGTTACACTCAACATTCCTGGTTTGAAGTATTGATGTTTGTATTGTCGCTCTCTTTTTATTTAGCTGGGAATATATTGCAACCAACAAACTGGGCAGGATGGGCTTTTCCGGTTATTCTTATTTTCTTCCAAGGAGTTTTGGCTTATGGAATTATCAAAGACAAAAAACAACTCACCAATTTTACAAAAGGAGGTTATAAAATAGCCATTGGAAAAGAAGCACCTGAATTTGCATTAGCTGATCAGGACGGGAACACCGTTCAGCTATCCGATTTTATTGACAAAAGAAATTTACTATTGATATTCGTGCGTGGTGATTGGTGTCCGGGTTGCCACATGATGTTAAGAACTTATGAAAGGGAGCGAGAACGTTTTCAGCAAAAAAACATATTAGTGATGGCAATTGGTCCCGATCCTGTTGGAGTAAACCGCGAAATGGTTTTGAAATTGGGATTGGATTTTAAAGTATTGGCTGATGAAGGACAACGAACAGCTATGCAGTATGGTGTTCAGCTATCGGAATATGACAATGATTTTGCCGAGAAGTATGATGAAGGTATTCCTTTACCGGCTTCTTTCTTAGTAGATAAAAAAGGAATAGTACAATATGTTTCGCGTCCGGATAAAATCGGGGAATTTTTAGATCCGAGAACTATTTTTCCGATTGTTGAGAAGTTGAATTACTAGGGGTGACAAAAAAGACACACCCCTAACCCCTCTCTAGAGGGGAATAGAATACTATAACATTAGACATTAATTTATTATTGAAAATCTATATTAGGACATTAATTAAAAAAAATAAGTTGAACCCATTCCCCTCTAGAGAGGGGTTAGGGGTGTGTCTGACAAACAATATTAGAAAATGAATTACATTATCTGGATCATATTATTAAGCACTTTACTTGTGGTAACCGTTATTACACTTTCGGTTTACTTTAAGCAGCAATTTATTGAGGGGCGTTTAAAAACTATTGAAGCCGAAAAAATTAATTACGAAAGCATTATTGACCAAGCCAATGATGCCATGTTTGTAATTGATATTGTTGACGGAAGAGTGCACCAATGCAATCCGAGTGCTGCAACTATGCTTGGCTACACAAAAGCTGAATTAGAGAAAAAAACATTGTTTGAATTACAACCAAAAGAATTTATCGAAAAAAGTTCCAGCACTGTTGCCGATGTTTGGGAGAAAAAAGGATTGATATTTTCCGATATTCCATTTATTACTAAAACAGGAACAACAATTCCTGTTGAATGCAGCGCAAAAGTAGCGCCATTTGCAGGGCGACCAGCCATTGTAATTTATGCAAGGGACATTACGGAGCGATTACGCTTAGAAAAAGAAATTCACGATCAAAGTGAAATAATTGAAGAAAAGAACAAAGACATCACTGCAAGTATCGAATATTCAAAACGGATACAGCGTTCGGTATTTATTGAAAAAAATAAAATAAAAGAATACGCACCTGAATCATTCATCCTTTTTAAACCAAGAGATATTGTTTCAGGAGATTTTTATTGGTTCACAGGAACACACAGCGCTGCGCAACCAGAAAATGAGTTATTAGTTGTTGCAGCGGTGGATTGTACAGGACATGGAGTTCCTGGCGCTTTTATGAGTATCATCGGACATACATTGTTAAACCGGACAGTAAACAATCCTGAGATTGCTACACCCGCTGATGCTTTAAATTTTATTAATCGTGAGATAAAAAAGACCTTGAACCAAAAAGCTTACGAAGCTGCTATTCGTGATGGAATGGATATTGCTTTAAGTGTGATTGATTTCAAAAATTTAAGTTTGAGTTTTGCAGGTGCGAATAACCCATTATACATTGTGAGAGCAGGTGAATTAATTGAATTAAAAGCAACCAAGCAACCGATAAGTGCTTCAAGTGATATAGAACCTTTCCCTTTTACAAACGAAACGTTTAGCTTACAAAAAGGTGATGCAATTTATTTGTTTACAGATGGCTTTGCCGATCAGTTTGGTGGTCCAAGAGGAAAAAAGTTTATGTATAAGCAATTCCGTGAATCACTTGTTACTGTTCAAAATCTCACAATGGAAGAACAGAAAAAACAATTGTATCAAATCTTACTCGACTGGAGAGGAGAATTAGAACAAGTTGACGATGTTCTAATTATAGGTATAAAGATTTAAGGAGAAACTATTCTATTTCCCTGATCTCACTTGTATTCTGAACAATTTCCCGAACAACATTGTCCAATGACTTAGCTGTATCCTTCATTTTATCGAAAATTTCGACATTGATTGGGTCAGCTGCATTATTGAAATTAAACAAATTATACAAACCAAGAATTTGAGCAATGGGTGCTCTCACTTGATGGGATTGTAAAAAAGCTATCTCAATTAATTTTTCATTTTGAATTTTTAACTTTTTGTCTGAAATTTTTTTCTCAGAATGAGCCTTTGCCTCTTTCAAACCACGTAATATTTTTTGAGTAAGAGATAAAAGTTTGCCTTTAATTGCATAATCGGTAACTCCAATTTTAATAAGCTCTACGGCATTTTCTTCTCCAATAGTTCCGGAAACAATAATAAAAGGTATGTCAGGACATTTTGCTTGTTTTATATTGAATGCTTCTATTCCATTAAATGAAGGAAGGTGGTAATCAGATAATACTATGTCCGGTTTAAAATTATCGAGAGCAGCTTCATACTGTTCTTTTGTATCAACATGTTCATAGGAAAAATTCAATTCAGATTTTTTCAATGCGTGCAGTAACAAATCAGCATCGCTTTTATTATCCTCCAGAATTAATATTTTGATTTTGTCAACCATAAATAATTTTAATGAGGTGGTTGATTTAATATCATCCAATACAATCCTAGTTCAGAAATTGTTTTTACAAATTGCTCAAATTGTACAGGCTTCACAACATAGCTATTCACTCCAAGACTATAACATTCCTTAATATCCGGATCTTCTTTTGAAGAAGTTAAAACAACAACAGGAATTCTTTTGGTACGGTCATCAGACTTTATTCTTTTAAGTACTTGAATTCCGTTCACTTTTGGCATTTTCAAATCTAAAAGAATAACTTTTGGTGTACTCTCAACTTTTCTGTCAGAATACTTTCCTTCTGCAAAAATAAAATCCAGTGCTTCAGCACCATCTTTTAAATGAAGAACATTGTTTGCTAAATTATTTTTTTTCAATGCGCGAATTGTCATTTCAGCATCACTCATATTATCCTCTACCAAAAGTATTTCGATTACATTTTCCATAAGTATTGTTAGTTTCTAGTTAGTGAAAAATTAAATTTAGCGCCTTTATTTACTTCTCCTTCTGCCCAAACCTTACCATCGTGTTTTGCAATTACACGCTGAACAATAGCTAAGCCAACACCCGTGCCTTCAAACTCTTCCTGCGAATGCAAGCGTTGAAAAACACCAAATAGTTTAACTGAATATTTCATATCGAAACCAACTCCGTTATCCTTAATAGAGAAAATAATTTCACCATTTACGCTTTCTGAAGATATTTCAATATGTGGGTCTTTTTCTTTTGAAGAATATTTAATTGCATTGGAAATAAGATTATACATCACCTGGTGAAGTAAGCCATAATCAGCCTTTATATCGTGCAATTTATTGACTCCTATTTTTGCCGAATTTGGATGAGCTTTATTTACTTCGCTTAAAACGCCTTCTGTTAGCTCATTCATATCGATAAGCTTTTTAATTACTTCTTTACGCCCCAAACGGGAAAATGCAAGTAATTCATCAATTAAGATTCCCATTTTTGTTGCGTTATACGTAATATTCTCAATAATGCGTTTACCCTCTTCGTCCAGTTTTTTTCCATAATCCTCATTCAGCATTTCGGCATAACCATTTACTGCACGCAGGGGTGCACGCAAGTCATGCGATACAGAATAAGTAAATGCTTCCAGCTCGTTATTCACAGATATCAATTGATCTTCTGCTTTTTTTCTATCCGTAACATCTATCATAGCTGATAAAAAACAATCCTTTCCATTTATATTAACTGCGTGAACTGATGAAGAAACCCATCTTATGCCATTTTTACCGGATACTTCTATAACCGCATCCAAAATATGACCATTTTTTTTAATCGACTGAATAATCTCTTCTCTATGTTCGGGGTGAGGAATAAGGTTCAATTCCAGAGAAGATTTTCCTATGATTTCTTCTTTTGCTAATCCAATAAACTTCACAAAATTTTCGTTTACATCAATAAATTTTCCGGTATTAGAATCAGTAATGGTGTTCATTACCGGACTTTTATAAAATATGGTTGAAAATATATTCTGGCTGGCTTCTAATTTTGCAGTACGATCAATTACTTTTTGCTCCAGCTCTTCATTCAATTTTTTTATTTTTTCAGCATCCTCATTTATAATTTGCTTTTTCTCCTGCATGTATGCCTCGCCTATAATACCCATGGCAATGTCCATAAATGCATTCATCCCATTTATAGCAGAAATAAACTTTTCACCGGTTCCATATTCCTGGATTAAATAAGGATTTAAATAATTTCTGACCATTGAAATTACTTCGTACCACGACTTAAAATCTAGACCCATTTTGGCATAGGTAATCCCTTGCATTATCTGATATTCAATGTATGGTTGCCATTTGTCGTTGAGTATAGCATCCTTCTGCAGGGCCATCGACATTTTATTGTTGGCTTCTAAAACTTCCTTGGGAATACTTTTTATAAGCTGTCCAAAAACCGGGTGGTCTTTCAAGTCTTCTGTTGCTTTTTCCGAAAACTCTTTAGAATACTTTTCATAAACAGTATAGTATGCAAGAATTTCCTCACGCTCTTTCAGAGTTAAAGCCGGAATAAGCTTTTTAACAATATCACTATGATTTGAAAATTCCATTTGGGAGTAGAGTATTTTTTATCAATATCAAAAAAATAACCGGGTACTTTTATGAAATAAATGCTAGCAAAAAATTAAACTGCAAACAATTTACTAAATCGACTTTTAGTACAATAATGATAACCGCATTGTGGAGTAGTTAACATTAAAGTTAATATAATTTTTCATTTTAACAAATTTATTAGGCATTAAAAAAATGTTACTATTTCCAATCTAATTACACTTCCCATCCGATATAAACAAACTCATTAATTAAAAGATTAGGAATTAACCGCCAGGTTATTTTTTTATTAATTCCTCCTTTACATTTTATTACACTATCAAAATAATAGGAAGAAACATTATTATTTAGCACAAATTCACCTAAAATCAATAACCTGTTTGCATTTGAATTAACCAATTCATCATCCGAATAACCCAAAGCCGAATAAAGTGAGTTAGAAATTTTTTGAGGTTTTCCCTCACTTGATAATATCAAAATAAAATTCTGAGAATTCTGTAAAATTTCTGTTGGATTAAAAAAATAATCTGAACAAGCACTTTTTTTCACACTATTACTAAAAGCAAAAGTCTTTTCAAAATAGATGGAACTACTAATATTTTGTTCATTTACTTCCATTTGATGCAATTAAAAAATAAAAAAAGCATCTTAACAAAATAAGCAGACCCTACTCCTAGACTTACTAATTCGTCAAGATGCTTAAAAATGGTTAACTACTCAACCTAAGTATTTGTAGCAAAAGCAACCTTTTATTTAATGGCGAGGTTTATAAAGAGGGTGGCCCCAACAGTATAACCTCACGACCCATACTAAACTGAACTAAAAAAAACTATATAACTGACTCTTCGTATCTTTCTACCTCATTATCTTTTGTAAAAACAGTAGCAATAATAAACTCTTTGTTTTTTGTAAGCACCGCAAACCAATTGTCAGTATTTTGGAATGGCGTGGCATTACAAACAGTATAACCTTTCCTCTTAAAAAAGCTATAAACTTTCCTTTCGGTTACAGATCTTAAAAGAACCTGCTTTGCCGGATTAGTTTCTTTTATCATTGGCAAAAATTAAAGAGTATAACAAAGAAGCCATGGCAAATACAAATGCTGAAAGAAATAATCCGGTTGAAAAACTCATTTCTAATATTGCCATTGCTTTTTGTTTTTATATTTTTAATTACATTGGAACGTCATTTGCTGTAACAATCTGAGATCCTTCTACAATTACAGTAGTCCAATAGTGAATTCCATTTTTAATTGTATGTGCAATCCAATTTTCATCTGATCTTAAGAACGTTTCTTCTAATGTGATAACTGTATAACCATGGTTTACCAAATAAGTATAAACTTGCTGATAAGAAACCGCTGCTTTTGCCTCGTTAACAGATTTTACTCCGATAGATGATAATGCGATTGTTGAACCTGTAAAAAGAACGATTACTAATAATCCTTTTAATACTAATTTTGCTGTGTTTTTCATGTTTTCTAAATTTTAATTTTTGGTTTAATGTGTTCTATTAATTTTATCTAGAACAAAGTAAGGCAACAAAAATAGCAAATCAGTGGACAAATCGACCTTCTATGTAACATTCTCAAAAACAGCTATTTTATTGAATTTTTCAAAAAAAAAGGCCATTTTTTTACATACCCAGTAATCGATTTTGCATGTTTCACATAAAATCATACTAATACATTCATTTAAAAGAACTAATTTTACTTTTACAAATATTATGCTTTATTATTATACCTCAATGGACAAACGAATAGTCTATGTAACATTCTCAAAAAGCCATTAAATAAAAGGATTTAAGAAATTATATGCCTTTTTTTTACGTACTATGTAATTGAAAATTGTATATCTAATTATATGCCAACACCCTATATTGATATTTTATTAACTAATTTAAACAGTTCTGAAAAAAAATCGGTTGATTATCACTTTTCTATCAAGGACAATTCAGAAGATGTATTGCTAAGAAAGTATATTATGGCTGTGAAAAATGGAGCTGATGAAGAAAACGATGATTTAAATGTAAATAGAATGCTAAAATCAAGAGCATTTGAGCAAATAACAGACATCCTCGTTTCTGATTATCATCTTCATAATAAAGGAAATTTTTCATTTCATGATCAGGCAATACTTAGATTAAAGAAAAAATTACTGCTGGCAAGAATTCTATCTAAAAGTTTAAATCAAAACAAACTCAGTTCCTTCAAAACATTTTTAAACATTACAATATCCGAAGCAATAAAAAATGAAGTCTATGAAGTAGCCATTGAAGGGCTTTCTTTAAAAAAATACATATTTGCTATTCGATCCGGACCAAGAGAATTCAAAAAAATTGGTAAACAGATCGCATTCTATGAAATGTGCCAAAAGCGAATTTTTTACGCAGGTGACTGCTTTTATAACATAATCATAAACAATAATCTTCTTAAATTTAAAAATGATAAATTATTTCATAATTATATTGTAAGGTCAATACGGCTTTTGAAAAAAGATTATCAAAAATACAAGTCGCATCAAATTAATTATTACCTCCATATTATTTTAATGTTTTATTATGAAAAACAAAAAAAATATTTTCTTTCGGCAAAGTATTGCAAAACATTGTTTTCAATTGTGAAAAATTCAAAAGTTGTATACAGAGAAGAACGTCTAGGAAATGCATTGTTAAATTTAAGTCAATACAAAACCTTTACTGAAAACTATAATGATGCAGCCAGGTCTGCCAAAGAAGCTCAAAAATACTATATAGAAAACAGCAGCAGCTTCCTTCTTTCAAAAGAACAAGAATTTACCATCTATTTTTATCATGGTAAATATGATAAGGCAATGGTTTGTATGCAGGATTTGCTGAACCATAAACTAATAGACACAGGAAATTTTTCCCGAGCAAAATATATTTATTACCACTCCGCTTTATTATTTGCACAAAAAAAGCATAAAGAGTCACATAAGCTTTTAAACAAATCGCTTGAAATTGAAAAAGAGAAATCCGCATGGAACATTTCATTGAAAATAATGAACATTATGCTTTGCATAGAGTTAAATAAAATTGATGAAGCATCCAGAAAACTGGAAACATTAAGAAAATATGTGCAACGGCATGAAAAAAGTTCAGAAATAAAACAAAGAGATGTTTTAATTGTAAAAACATTGAGAGAATTGGAAAAAGATGGTTTTAATTACAATGGAAATAATAAAGTTGTTGCAAAAATGCTAAAAGAACTTGCGCAAAAAAACAAGCCTACTTCCTGGGAACATTATAGTCCGGAATTAATTCCATTTCATGAGTGGTTGGGGTAAATTTTGCTCGCAGATCACGCAGATTCTCGCAGATTTTTTGTTTATTAGGAGACAATGAGGCATCACGCCCATCGCACTTCGACTAAGCTCAGGGTGACAAAATGCGAAAAGCATTTTTCGGGACAGGCTTCCCGCACTGAGATACATTTTAATAAAAAATGCCTTGCTAAAAGCAAGGCACTTTTTATTAAGGGTGGCCAATGGGGCTCGAACCCACGACCCTCGGTACCACAAACCGATGCTCTAACCAACTGAGCTATGGCCACCATAGTATTTTGAGGGTGCAAAGATAGAATTTTTTGTAATTGAAAGAAACATTAAGCCAATTATTTGACCCTTTTTAAAGCACTCCCCTATCAATAATTGCTAATTTTGTAGTGGAATGGAAGAGCAATCACAAAATACTGTCCTGCATATTGAAGGAATGGACTGCGCCAACTGCGCTGTGGGCATTACTAAAAGCTTACAAAAGAGCGGAATGGAGAATGTTCATGTTGATTTTGCTACCGGTGAAGCCACTTTTTACCTTGTCAATAAAAACAAGCTTACGTCTGCCATAAAAGATATTCAAAGTCTGGGTTACAAAGTGGTCGACAGCAAAGTAAAGGAAGAAAATGAAGGCAAATTATCTCCCATAGAAAAACGCTTTTATTTTACCCTGCCTTTTACTATAGTTCTCTTTTTTAGTCACATGATCTTTAATCATGAGTTTATTATCAATCAACCTCTGGTTCAGCTCATTATTTGTGCTCCCGTTTTTATTGTCGGAATTCTTCAGTTTGGGAAAAGTGCTTTCGGTTCCGTAAAGATTGGAGTTCCCAATATGGATGTTTTGATTTTTATTGGATCTAGTTCTGCCTTTATATATAGTATCATTGGAATGTATACTTATGATTCTCATGAAGCACACAATTATTTGTTTTTTGAAACTACTGCAACTATTATTACTCTTGTCCTTTTAGGAAATGTATTGGAACACCGCTCTGTTAAACAAACAACTTCTGCTATTAAGGATTTGTCATCATTAACTGTGAGTACTGCTAAAATTGTGGGATTGCAATTTGGCAAAGAAGTAATTACTGAAATTAATTATAAGGATATTCCGGTTGGTGCTATTTTACAAGTAAACAGCGGAGACAAAATTCCAGTTGACGGAGAAATTATTTCGGGTGATGCAAGTGTGGATGAAGCCATGCTCACAGGAGAAAGTATACCTGTGGAAAAAACAATTGCTGATAAAGTAATTGGCGGAACAATATTACTAAACGGTAATTTCAGAATGCGTGCCGAAAGTGTAGGAAATGATACTACTCTTTCGAAAATAATTGAGCTTGTAAAAAAAGCACAACAAGCTAAACCTGATATTCAAAAATTAGGAGATAAAATATCTGCCATTTTTGTTCCTGTTGTTTTAGGAATTTCTATTCTCACTTTTTGTCTTTCGTATTTTGTATTTGATGTTTCATTAAAAGATGCCATGATGAGAAGCATTGCTGTATTGGTAATATCTTGTCCCTGCGCAATGGGGCTAGCCACGCCAACAGCAGTAATGGTAGGAATTGGAAGAGCTGCTAAACGTGGAATTTTAATTAAAGGTGGAAATACTTTGGAGGAATTCGCGAAAATTAAAAACATAGTTTTTGATAAAACCGGAACATTAACGACAGGAGAATTTCAATTAAAAAATATCACTTGTAATAATACTTCAGAACAAGAGGTAAAAGAAATTTTGTTTCAGTTGGAACAACACTCCTCCCACCCTATTGCTAAATCTATTGTGAAAGCATTACAAAATACTACTTCAACAATAAAATTTGCAAACATCACAGAAGAAAAAGGACTGGGAATTACTGCAACTGATGAAAGTAAAAATGAATACAAAGTAGGCTCCTATAAAATTGCGAAGCATTTAACAACTGATGACACACACAATGTATATGTTTTAAAAAACAATCAATTAATTGCGACTGTTGATTTAGCAGATGAGTTAAAATCGAATGTAAAAGAAAGTATCGCATCCTTAAAAGCAGCAGGAATTAATTCAACATTATTAAGTGGCGATAGCAAATCAAAATGTGAAGCTGTTGCGCAAAAAACAGGAATCACTTTCGTTTACAGTGAACAATCACCGGCACAAAAATTAGTATTGATAGAAAAATTAAATTCGGAACAAGCAACTGCAATGGTGGGTGACGGTATAAATGATGCACCTGCATTAGCAAAAGCGAGTGTTGGTATTTCCTTAAGCAATGCTACACAAGTTGCTATACAGTCGGCACAAATCATTTTATTAAAGCATGGCGACTTATCCTCTTTGGTGGAAGCACATTTAATAAGTAAGCATACTTTAATAACAATAAAACAAAATTTATTCTGGGCATTTTTTTATAATATTGTAGCTATTCCAATTGCAGCTGCCGGATTTTTAAATCCTATGGTTGGAGCATTGGCAATGGCGTTTTCGGATGTGATTGTGATTGGGAATTCGATTAGGTTGAAGACGAAACGACTAAGATAGGTGATTGGAACACGGATAACACTGATAAAACAGATAAGCGCGGATAGCATTATGCAGTATTATAAAAACACAGATTATTTCGCTAAAGCGAAATGATTAAAAATGAAAAAGCAAAAAAAGAAAAAGAAATAAAAAAAATCTGTGCGAATCCGTTTTATCTGCGTCATCCGCGTTCAATCATGAGCAACAAACTAAATATACTTTTTTTATCCAGCTGGTATCCTAACAGGCTACTACCTACTCTGGGTAATTTTGTTCAGAAACATGCTGAAGCAGTTGCGGCAAATGCTAACGTAGTTGCGTTGTTTGTTTGTTCGGATGCTGATTGCAAGCAAAAATACGAAGTGGTTGAATCAACGCTCAACAATGTTTTTACAATAAATGTATATTATAAAAAAGTAACTCATTCTATTCCGTTTATTTCTTCTTTACAAAAAGCTAACAGATATTTTCATGCTCACCTTATCGGATTTAAAATCGCGAAACAAAAATTAAAGACTATTGATTTAGTTCATCACAATATTTTATATCCTGCAGGAATTATTGCATGGTACTTGAAAAAATTTAAAGGCATTCCTTATATTATAACGGAAAATTGGACCGGCTATTTACCTTCTAAAAATACTAAACGCGGTTGGTTAGAGACAATGCTTTCAAAAAAAATTGCTTGCAATGCAAATTACATTACTCCTGTTTCAAAAGATTTGCAGGACGCCATGAAGAGTCATGGTTTTGATACCAAGTATGAAATTATTTACAATGTAACGGATACAAAACTTTTTTATCCGGAAAAAACAAAAAAGCAAACAGATAAAATTAAGATAGTACACATCTCCACATTAGATGATGCACACAAAAATATTTCGGGGATGTTGCGTGTTGCGCAAAAACTTTCGAAGCAAAGAACAGATTTTGAAATTTGGTTTATTGGCGATGGTGATACAAATCCTCATATCAAAACAGCAAAAGACTTAAACATTTATAGTTCCTTCGCCTTTTTTGATGGAACTAAAACAACATCCGAAGTAGCGGATATTATGCGTAATGCACATTGCTTTTTACTTTTTTCGAATTATGAAAATTTACCTTGTGTAATGGTGGAAGCCTTGGCGAGTGGAATCCCCATTGTATCGTCCACTGCAGGAGGAATACCCGAACACATTTCAGACAATTTAGGGTTATTAGTAAAGCCATTGGACGAACCGGCATTATTAAGTGCATTAAATAAAGCCATCGATAATATTAAAGCAGGAAAATATAATCCGGAGGAATTGAGTAACTATGCAAAAAATAATTTTAGTTACGAAAAGGTTGGAGAAAAATTTGTTGCTTTGTATAGTAAGATATTAAAAAATTAAAATCAGTGTCAATCCGTTTTACCTGCCTGCGGTAGGCAGGTCAGCGTCATCCGCGTGCCATTATATGAGTAAAGTATCTAAACTATTTAAAGCACTTTCATTAATATTGAAACAGCCATCATTACTTAATAAAGTATTGGACGATGCTGACGTTAATAAAAATGAAGTTGTAAAAAAATATAAGTTGGATAAAGGATTAAAAACAGTTGACATCACCGAACTGCTTCCCAACTTTGATGTAACTATTGAACCTTATGCTGCTTTGGATGGCGGCTCTACTCCTATTGACTTAGCTTTATTAAAAGGATTGGCAGCTTCAAAACCAAACTGTGATTATTTTGAAATTGGTACCTGGCGTGGCGAAAGTGTTTCCAATGTGGCAAGCGTTGCTAAAAATTGTGTAACACTTAATTTACCCGATGAAACACTTTTACAAATGGGTTTCGATAAAAAATATGTGGAGATGCACCGCTTCTATTCCAAAAATTTAAAAAACGTAACGCATCTTCAAGGCAATTCACTTACTTATGATTACAAATCATTAAATCAAAAATTTGATTTAATATTTGTTGATGGCGACCATCATTACGAAAGTGTAAAAAGTGATACTCAAAATGCGTTCTCCTTATTAAAAGATGAAAACTCTATTATAGTATGGCACGACTATGGAAATAATCCGAGCGATATCCGTTGGGATGTTTTACGCGGAATCCTAGACGGAACCCCATCCGATAAAATCAAAAATCTGTACAGAGTTTCAAATACCCTTTGCGCTATCTATTATAAAGGAGTAAAAAATGCTGAGTATATTCCCGACAATACAACTCCCAAAAAGCATTTCAGCATAACGGTAAAGGCAAAATCATAGTCTCCGTAACTGGGAGATCCCGTGTCGCGGCACGGGATGACAGTTCTTAAGGGTGGTATTTTAAAATAAAAATCAGCGAATCCAGATAGCTATCGGGACCGTTTTACCTGCCTACCGTCAGGCAGGTTCCCTCCCTAATTTATTAACAATTCCCCATAAGTTCTTATCAAAAATTTGCATATCATTGCCATTATATTATATTTGTATACTAGTTTTAACCCTCAATTAATCTAAAATTTAAATGCTATGAAAAAATCCTTACTAATTGGGTTGGCTTTTGGAATTGGAAGTACGGCTGTTGCACAAGGCTCGTATACCGGCCCAACGCCATTTACCCCACAAAAAATCAATCCAATTGCTGCAAAACAATCTGCCGTTATTAGAAACGACATTGGAGCAACTGACGACTTTGAAACTGTTGTTAACAATTTAGGCGCTAAAAAGCCTAGTATTGCTACTCCTACTACTAAAGCTTTTACTTCTGCTACCATTGGTAATACAGAATATCAGCTTCAAAGTAATGCAGCTATTTGTAATCGTATTGTAAATAATTCGGACGGAACAATTTCTGCTACCTGGACATTTGCTGCTGACCCTGCTTGGGCCGACAGAGGAACAGGATATAATTATTTTGACGGAGTATCCTGGATGGCTGCTCCAACTGTTCGTTTAGAATCAGTAAGAACAGGTTTCACCAACATTGGTGTTACAGGTTCAAATGCTGAAGTTGTAGTGGCTCACACTACTGCTACTGCTGACTTAGCTTTCTTAAAACGTGCTACAAAAGGAACAGGCGCTTGGACTGAATCTATGTTAGGTGTGCCTGATGTTTGGGCTCGCGTTTCAGTTGGTGGTCCTGCCGGACAATCTATCCACGTTATTTCTCAAACTACAGGAGTTAGTGGCCCTATTTATATGGGACAAGATGGTGCACTTGCTTACACACGTTCATTAGATGGTGGTACTACTTGGGATAAAATCCGTACCGTAATTCCTCAAATTGATTCATCTTCTTACTTAGGTTTTGGTGGTGATTCATATTCAATTGATGCTCGTGGAACTACTATTGCTATTGTTGCGGGTGGATTTGATGTGGATGTTGTTTTAATTAAATCTACTGATGATGGTAATACTTGGACAAAAACTATTGTTGAAGCATTTGCTGTTCCAATGTTTGATGCTACTTTAATGACAACAGGAGATACAAATCCTGCTGACGGAGCTCCTGATACAGTTGATGCTTCAGATGCTTGTATGAATGTGGTATTAGATGCTTCTAACGTTGCTCACGTATTTTATGGTAGAATGCGTGTGGTAGGTGATGGTGCTGCTTTATCTTACTTCCCTTATACTGATGGTTTAATGTACTGGAACGAAACAATGACAACTAATCCTCCTGTTATGATTGCTGGTGTGAAAGATTACAATGGTAACGGACAGATGGATATTTATACTGATCCGGGTGGAGTTACTTTAGGTATGGGAACTTACCAACGTTCCATGACTTCTTTCCCAAGTGCAGGTATTGATGCAACAGGTAAATTGTTTGTTACATACAGTTCAGTATTTGAAGGAATTAACGAAGTAGGTGAAGGTTATGATATTGCAGCAGGAACTTTAACTCCTCCAACAACTGCAGGAAAAAGTTTCCGTCACCAATACTTAATGCGTTCCGATGATAACGGTGCTACATGGTGCGACCCTATTGACTTAACTCAACCTGATTATGCAAATAATGGTTTCGATTACCACGAAGGCGTTTACGGTGCAATTGCAAAAAACAATGGTACCGATGTTCATTTAATTGTGGAAGATGATCAATCACCAGGACATGGTGTTACTGTTACTGCTGATCCACAATCCGGACCAGCAAACATCATTTACTACAAAGTTCCTGTAGTTGATTTAGCTTGTGGTTCTTCAATTTCTGAAAACGATGTACTGTCTGAAATTACTTTGTTTCCAAACCCGGCAAATGGTTCTGTTAGTTTGACTCTGAATTCTGCTAAAGCTGCAAAAGCGAATGTTACAGTTTACAATATGGTTGGACAAGCAATTACTACAATGGATAAAAATGTTGCTGTTGGAAGCAACACTATTAAATTAGATATCTCTGCTTTTAATACAGGTATTTATTTTGTAAGTACAATTGTAGATGGCAAAACTTACAGCCAAAAATTAATTGTAAAATAATTTTTCATTGATTAAAATTTTAACCCAGACCGAGTTTCTCGTGTCTGGGTTTTTTATACTTTTGATTTATAAAATTCTCCCACAATGAAAATACGGAATTTGTTAGCCGTTATTATTGGAATAATAGTAAGCGTTATCATAATAATAATTGGAGAAGCCTTAACTCATATTTTAAATCCACTTCCTGAAGGTTTTGATATGAAAGATACCGAGGCTTTAAAAACCTATGTTTCAAACGCTCCCATTTCATTACATCTGATTATTTTATGCAATTATGCTTTAGCATGTTTTGTGGGTGGATTAATAGCATCATCTATTGCCATCGATAAAAAAATGAATCAAGCTATGTCTTTGGGAGGGATTTTTATGGGTGTTGGCATGTTCAGCTTAATTTCATTACATCCTGTATGGGTAGTAATCTGTTCTGTTTTTATTTTTTTACCATTTGCTTATTTAGGTGGAAGAATGAGTATTAAAATTTCGAAAAATAAAAAATAAAAAAACACTTTTGATTTAGATAAAAATTACTACTTTCGCATCGAATAAAATCGCTCCTAGTTTATTCAAAAAACATTGCGCTAATTTCCTACTCATTGTGCAATGATAAACAATCATACTTAAAATTAAATTCGACATTCGCTCCTAATGTCATAAATTAGAGTGTTTATGAAATTTTATGAGTATCAGGAAAAGTTAATTCGCATACAGGAATTAGCTAAAAGAAATGCAACAGGTTCTCCAAAAGAATTAGCAGAAAGGATAAATGTATCCGAACGTACACTATTTAGACTTGTTCAGAATATTAAAGAACAAGGTGTTGAGATAGAATACTGCAGAAAAATAAGCACCTATTTTATAAATAATTAAAATATTTTTCTCACTGCCACTTTTTGGCAGTGACATCAGATATGTTTGCCAAAAAATTTATTTCAATAATTTAAAAAGCAAAACATCATGTCGAAATTCAAAAAAGTATTTTTAATAATTTTGAGTATTTGTATTGGCAAATCTTCTATTGCACAATTTTCTTCAACTTCTGGAAACATTACTCAACAGAGCGCAGGATCAGTAGCAATTGGATTTCCAACATATTCAACATCAACAGCTACATTATTACAAGTCAAAAACGGAAGTGTACTTTTTGACGGCACAACCGGTGCTACTCCAATGAGTGGAGCTGGTACAAGAATGATGTGGATACCTGCAAAAAAAGCATTTAGAGCTGGGATGACGACAGCAACTCAATGGGATGATGTAAATATTGGGAATTATTCAGCCGCATTTGGTATTAATACTAAAGCAACTGCTTCCACATCATTTGCGGCTGGCTCCACTGCATACGCTACTGGTGTATCTTCATTTGCAATTTCAACTGGAACAACTGCATCAGGGCTTAATTCTTTTGCAGGAGGAGGAGGCACAACAGCATCGGGAGACTACTCATTTGCATTTGGACAAACATCTTTCGCACAAGCTAGCCATATGTTTGTAATTGGTCGTAACAATTTAAATCCAGGAACATATAGCTCAACAACTTGGGTAGCAACCGACCCTTTATTTGTTATTGGAAATGGAACAAGTACTACTGCAAGAAACAATGCAGTAACTGTTTTAAAAAACGGAAATGTTTTAATTGACAAAGCTACTCAAGTGAATTCTACTTATAAATTAGATGTAAATGGAAAAATGAGAGCATTAGAAATTGTTGTAAATACAACAGGAGCAGATTTTGTGTTTGAAAAAGATTATGAATTAATGCCATTGGATGTTTTAGAACAAAAAATTAAAACGGATAAACATTTACCGGAAATTGCTTCTGCTGCTGAAATGCAAGAAAATGGTGTTGGCTTAGGAGAACTAAGCACTAAACTTTTACAAAAAACTGAAGAACTAACACTTTACATTATTGAATTGAATAAACGTATTGAGGAATTGGAGAAGAAACAGAAGTAAAGGATAATTTTTAATATAAAAAATCAAATATTTATATAATAATGAAAAAAATACTTTTTTTATTGTTAGTTGTATTTAGTGCATCTGCAAAAGCTGGTGTAAATTACGGAACTACAATTAATTACTGGATAATACCAACACAATATGGATGCGATGAAAGTCAACTCTTTTTAACAGTTGGATTCTCAACCTATGGTGAAGTAAATAATGACTATTTCGAAATCCGAAAATCAACAGATACAGATTTTGAAAGTGGCTATACTGTCGTGGGCGGATATATTGATGGGTGTGGAACTTGTGGAGATAGAAATTATCAAGTAGTCGATTATGGACCTTTTGTTTCGGGAACCACTTATTATTATGAAGTAAGAGCAACTGACAACTGGGGAATAACCGGAGGAGCAAGATACCTTGGGCAGTATACAGACGTGACACCAACCATTATTAACTGGACAAGTCAAGTTTCTTCAACAGTAGTCACGGGCTCTTCTCCAAATACAGAAAGTGCTTATTCTTGGGGGGTAGAAAGCAAAAGTGGACAAGGTATTACTATTAGCTTACCCCCAACAGAGAAAGCAGAAATTTTTGCTGAGTTAAATAATCACAAAATTAATTTTGCCTTGACATATGGCTTATCGTTAGCAAATATTGAAGTAAGTGTAGATAATGGCAGCTATATAAATTTATATTCGGGGACTCCTAAATCTAGTCATATTTGGGATTATTCCACTTCTTATTTTACAACTCTTGGCTCACACAACCTAAAAGTAAATTTTTTAGATCCTGTCGGTGGCACTGTTTATCATAGAGAATATACAGTAAATGTAGTTCCACAATCGAATGGATTATATAAGGACAATTATTGTAATACTTTGCGCGTTTGGAAAAGCAATGCTGGAATAAATGCTACTCCGTTGATTTTATCAGAAGGATTTGATGCCTACAACACAAGATCCGAACAATTTTACAGGAATGGTGGCAATGAATTAATTAACTGCTTATTAACAAAAGGATTTGATATTTATATTATTAATTACAAATACAATTCTCAATCAATCAGAAATAATGCTGCGGTATTTTCTTCAGCAATAAGATACGTTTCAGCAATAAATGGAAACAAACCAGTAATTGCATCCGGCATGAGCATGGGTGGAATCATAAACAGATATGCGTGTTCAAAAGCAGAAGCTGATGGCAATCCTCTTCCAATAAGCAAATTTTTAAGTTTAGACGCTCCTCAACAAGGAGCTATAATATCAAGCACACTTCAAAATTGGAGAAAAGGATTAACTTCAGGAGATGGGTATGCAGAACATGCTGCAAATAATGATGCTGCTAAAGAATTGCTATTATATAATGCATATGATATTTCAGGAACAATTAATACAACATTTTTTTCTGAATTAAATTCTTTAAACGGAGACGGATATCCACATTTAATTCCAACTATCGGAGTTTCTTTCTCAAGTACAAGCCCAAACCCTACCGGTGCTGGTACAGAATTTTTATTTGTTGAAGTGGATGGTGCAATTACTTCAGATAGCAATGAACATTTCTATTTAAGTACAGAAGAATCAGAAGCTGGCTCATATTTACCAAGATTAGTATTTGATCCAATACCGGTAACATTAAATACAAGCGCACCTCCATGTGTGGATATGAGAAATGTTTTCGCAGTGAATTTTAAAGACATTAAAAGTTCCTTAATATCAATCTTAAGACCTTTTTCTGATCCAACTGTAACGATACATCAATATGCAGCACCAGCATTTATTTCTCATAATAGCTCATTAGATATAGTAGCTGGAATTTCAAAATTCAACATAGCAATACAACCATCCGTTACAACATTCCATGATGAAATTCCAGTAGATATTATAGAGCCATTGTTAAATGCGCTAATTAGTCAAGATTTATATTTACAGGATAAAACAATTACAGATACTAAAAACTATATTGCTGGAAACAAGATTGAAGCTGGTTCAAATGTAACTACCACTATTCCAAACGGCAATTTTATTTTAGCAAGCGGTTCAAATGTTTCAATGAAGGCAGGAAATCAAATTGTTTTAGCAGATGGATTTATAGCAGGCACAGGAAGCACTTTTAGTGCAATAACTGGTCCAATAGAATGCGATGGAGTTGAATCACAACAATATCGCAACAATAATATTTCTGATAACATTCAAATAGTTGAAAATACAGAAGAAAAAACAATCATAAATGAAAACGCTTCTAACAAAGCAATAAATAAAAGTGATGAAACATTAGAAACTCTTTCAATTTACCCAAATCCTAGTAATAATTATTTCATTATTGAATCTTCCACTCTTCCTACACAAATTACGGTTTATAATATACAGGGAATAGAAATACTTAACTTACAAAATATAGAATCAAATAAAACACAAATAGATTTATCTTCACAATCTTCAGGTTTTTACTTTTTAAAAATAAAACTAGAGAATGGAGAATTTGTCACAAAAAAACTAATCAAACAAAAATAAAACAATGAGATCACTCATTTTTATTACACTTTTTGCCTTATCATACCAAGGCTACAGCCAAGCGTTTAATTCAATAGTTATAAAAGCAGGTTCCGATATTTCAGGTCGTACAAATGTTGCAACCAATAAACAAGATGGCAATATTGTAGTTGGGTTTGTTTTCACCATAGAACCAAACATTATAAATTTCGGAACAAAAAAACAATTCAATTTTAATACTGACATATCCATAATACAAAAAGGGTTTCAAAAAGAAGAAAAAGTATACTCATACAATGAAGTAGGTGAAACTCTTGGAATAGGAAGCGAACGCTACACATTCAAATTAAATTATGTTGCACTGTCACCGGTTTTAAAATACAATTTTGCTAAAGTATTATTCATTAAAGCCGGTCCAAGAGTTGATATTTTGACAGGTTACAATTACAAAGGAAGTCCAAGTTCGGATAAAAGAAGAGGAAATGAGTTTTATCCACTAACCGGAGGAATTACATACGGTGGAGGAATTTGTTTGGGCAAAGGCAATACTAAATTTATTGCAGAACTAATGGCACAAAATGATCTTAGCAATTCATCCTATAATTCAATAAATAAACAACATCACCGAAATTTTTCCTATTACATCAATTGTGGCGTATCCATTAACATAAACAAAAAGTCTGCGACCCCAGCCGGGGTCGGAGCTAACTGACATTTCTCATATCCTAAATTGATACTAATCATAGTAAAAGATTCAGAATAATGGCAAATTTGTTATGTAATTAAAACCATAACAATGACTGCAAAAGAAAACGAAAAAATTGAGGCAATCGGGCTTACACAATGTGAGTTACATGACGAATGCAATTTTTGCAACATGCCCGAAAATGGAGTATATGCAAAAATGACCGGATATGATTCACCGGAAATAGCCTATTACATTTGCGGAAAATGTGCCTTGGAAAAAGTTAAAGCGGGGGTTGAACATTGTGGTGAAATTAAAGCACCGGTAAAAAAGTAAATTTTCCGACATTACGTTTCTATATTATGTCCCTATGGGACATTAAGGTGATGAGGGTTATTTTTTACCGATATTTTGTCCCTACGGGACAATTAAAAAAATGTACTACTCCAGTTAATTCTCATAGAAATCTGCTATCAATAAAATCACGCAGATTAAATATCGGTAGCCCCGTAGGGGCGAAATATCTTTACAACAATCACAAAACCTTCTCCATCTTAATATTCGACCTGGTGTAATGTCCTTGTTCAAAATCAACTTTTTTAAAACCGTATTTTTCATACAAGTGAATTGCGGGACCCAAACTGGTATTCGAAAAAAGGATTAAAGATTTTGCTCCCAATTGTTTGGCTAATTGAATGGAATAATCCATCAAAACATTACCAATGCCTAATCCTTGTGCTGAATCGGTAACAGCCATTTTGCCTAATTCATAAGTTTGTTCATTTATTTTTAACAAACAAGCAGTGCCTACAATTTGTTTGTTGTGCTGTGCATAATAAATAATACCGCCTTTGTTTATTATTTCTACTGTTGGGTTGCTGAGTTGAACTACATCATTTGGTTCCACAGAAAAATATTTTGTGAGCCACTCTTCATTCAAAATTTTAATATGCGATTTTAATTCTTCGGTATAAGGAACAATATCTATCCTGTCGTTTTGAGCCATTGGCTGAGAAATAAGAAGAAAAGATAAATCTACTTTTCCATCATTAAAAATACGGTGAAGTGCACGTGGTGGAATGTGAATACTTTCGTTTGCAATGAGTGTATGAAACTCACCATTAATTTCAAAACTTGCTGTGCCGTTTAAAATATAAAATACTTGTTGAGCAATACGGTGACAATGCAATAACTCGGAAGTACCGGGAGGCATTTTTTCCTCAATTACATTTAAGCTGTTTGATTTTAATAAATGCCAGCCATCACATTTGTTTCCCCAGGTATAATGTTCAGCGTTTTGCTTGGTGATTTTCATATGCTAATTACAAACGTTTATAATTTCATTTGAAGGAAGGTTTCTGTCAAATGAATTTGTTAAATTATTAAACTGAGTACCAAAAAAACAATCCTGAAAATTGCCTTTAGCACAGTTGTCGCGAATAACAGCAATATCACCCGAAAGTGATATAGTATTTCCACTGGTTGTTGTTGCCTCTAAAGTATAGGAATAGGATTTTTCCCTTTGGTCTTTTCCATTGAATTTCCCATCCCAGTATGAATACATATCTGTTGAAGAAAATACAACTTTCCCAAACCTTTTAGTAATAGTAAGCTCAATACTGACTATATTTTTGCTAAACACAATTAAATGGTCATTTATTCCATCCCCATTAGGAGTAAATATATCGGGCATAGCAATATAACTACTATCAATGTAAACAGCTTGCGGAGCACCGGAACAACACTTGTTAATGTTTGTTTTATTACAATTAGAAAATATAGTAAGCATTACAATTGCAAAAAGAATATTTTTCATATTTGAAAGATTAATAAGATTATTGTCTATTATTTGCCAACTGTCTATTGCTTACTGCCTATTGTCTACTTTTCCTATATACAATCAACACTATTGGTAAAACAGCTAACAAAATGGGTGCAAACTTCGGATGCAGATCATTTGCAAAGTAATGCCATGTAACATACATATATACTAAACTATAAAACACTGCTCCAATTACCATTGTCTTTTTAAAAGCTAAAAGTAATGCTGCCACTATTTGCAAAAAACCTAAAAAAGTAATTTTCCAATCGTCAAAACCAACTTGTGTAACTCTCATAAATTCCATTCTCACGCCAAGTGCTTTCACTATTCCCGAAACAAGTGTTAAAGCAACAAGAATAATGTGAAGGACTTTAAAGAATATTTCAAGTTTTCTCATACATAAATATAAAAAGAAAAAGCCACTTTGTGAGTGGCTTCGTCTTTAATTTTATTATAATATTATCTTATCGTTTCACAAACTTCTGGACGGATTTGCCTTGTTTGGTTTTAACAGTAATAAAATAAATTCCATTTGCAAGGTTGCTTACAGGAATCGCTTTCTTTAAAGTTTTAGTTTCTGCTATAGTTTCAGCAAACAATTGTTCGCCTAAAATGTTTGTGATACTAATTTCGGAAGAAGATACTGCACCTAATTCCACATCAATGTTAACTATAGAAGAGGCAGGGTTAGGATAAATGGAGATGATATCGATTTTATTTTTCTCAGAAACAGCAGTTGTGAATGCTACCATAACAGAATCACAGGTAACGCAACCATTCATATCGGTAACACAAACCGAGTACCCTCCGGGTAAAAGTCCGGTGCAAGTAGCAGTGCTACAACCACCGGGTGACCAAGTATAAACATATCCGGGAGTTCCTCCTGCAGCGGTGGCTGTTGCAGTACCATCAGCACAAGTAGGGCAAGATGCCGGTGTAGAAGAAGTTCCTACCATTAATGCAGGTGGTGAACCAACAGTAGCAGAAGCAGAACAAACATTTCCACCACTGTCCATAACAACAACGTTATAAGTTCCGGCACAAAGACCAGCACAATTTGATGCAGTACATCCACCAGGTGACCACATATATGTATAAGGAGGTGTTCCGCCTGAAGCATTGACTATTACCATTCCATCACAAGCTCCTGCACAAGTAACATTAAATGCTGTTGCTACAGCAAAACATTGCGAAAAAGTGTAGATGGATGAACATAGGAATACTAAAGTAATGTAGAGTTTTTTCATGATTGGGAGTAGTTAGTTTGCATATAAGACGAACAGAAACAGAATAACGTTGCATCACTAAAAAAAATTCTATTAACTAACTTAACAGCCCTCAAGGTGATAATTGGCTATAAGTACTTTATTGGTTCTTTCAACGTAGCGATATACATGCGACTGAAATCCACGCCTTTTCAATTTAGCTTCTATGGGTTGTATATCTGTAAAAGGAGTACACAATGTGTTGAAGATGATTGTTCCATTGTTATTCACTTTTTTAAGTACATCTTTCCAAAATTCCTGTTGAAGAAATTTTTCAGGAACAATGTTATCAATAAATAAATCAATTATAATTAAGTCGAACTTATCAATATCGTCTTTAACAAAATCCTGAGCATCGGCACAAACAATTCTTGTTTTTCCATCGGGAAGTATTCCGAATTCTTTTTCTGCCACAGTAATTATAACAGGATCAATATCAACTGCAGTTACATTGCCTTTATAGTTAAACTCGTTCCACAATGTTTTAAGCACACATCCACCACCCAATCCAAGCAGCAAAACATTTTCGGCATGCGACACATCCGTGTGTTCTAACGAAAACTTTAAAACTCTTTGCAATGAACCATAAGAGTAATTGGTATTGCTAGTATCTAAAACCGTACGGCCATTAACAACTGTTAATTCTAAATAACCATTGTGTACCGACTTAATTTTTTTGGTGATTGGAAAAAAGTAACTGATTATTTTCTTAAACATAAAATAAGGTATATGAACTATTTTCTTTGATTTATCTTACTAATACCACCTTAAACAACAACTCATCCTTAGTAACTTTTGCATTCTTAGGATTAAGCGCCCATTTAATTCCGTCAATTTTAAATTCCCCATTCAGCTTAGTAGGAACACTTGGGTTGGCTGCATCGGTATATTCCAGTTTTGCGGGAAAACTAATATTGGCTGTAGTGTCTTTTATTTGAAGTTTGGCATTTACCAACAGTTTCTTTTTATTATCAGGAATAGAATCAAAACTCAAAATAGTTAAAGTAGATGTAGGATATTTTTTTGATTCAAGATAATCAGGATTACCAACTTCTACTTTTTCGTCCTCCCCTATTTTAAGTGCTGCAACAGTTTTCATATCCAATACAACTTTGCCGCATTCGTATTTTTTATCCAGCATAAACCAATAGGCATTTTTGATATCCAATTTAGTTTGAGCAGAAAATTCAACGTTGTCCATTTTTACATTCATCATTGCACCAAAAATTTTCACTTGTTTGTCTACATCCTTAACTGCTTTTGAACGGGTACATTCAAAAGAACTTTTTTCCATATCTATAGCAATAGAATCCCTATTAGGCTTGGGAGGTTCGGGTGCAACATATACTTGCCCGGAAGTATCATTCGGATCGGGCATATTGTTTTTTATTCCATCGTTTCCGCAGGAGATAAGGAAAAAGGTTAATAGGAAAAAAGTTAATTGAGTTAATTGAGATAAAAAGGAATTAGGGAAATGGGAGTTTTTCATTTTTTTAAACGTTTTATTGTTTTATCAATATATATTTCTGTAGGTAAAAGAGACAATTGAATTCGTTTTGCGTAATTTATACTATCTGTAATATCTTTATTTTTTTGTTCGATGATTGCATTTGCTTTTGCTAACTCAATATTTTTCTGACGTTCCATTTCAGCCTCTCTCTCCGATTTTTCTTTTTCGTATTTAGTTTGTATACGTTTCATATTATTGTTAGCCTCATCGCTAAGCAATTGAGACTTTGTTTCAAAAAACGATTCAAAATTTTTCAGTGCCAATTCTGTATTCCCCAGTTCTTTATAAGTATCATAAAATAATTTATAAAGCCTGATTTGCTTTTGAAGTGTTTTGCTTTTTAAAGCTAATTCCAAAGCCTTTTCAAACTGTTGCAATGCTAAAGTATATTCTTTTTTAAAAAGATACGCTTCACCAAGTTCTGTGCAGCTAGTTATCAGTCCCTGAATATGCCCAATTTCACTCCGGAATTCCACACTTTCATTTAAAAAACCAATTGCTTTGTCGTAATTCCCCAACGACTTTTCCAGCAAACCCATATCATTGAGTGCACGGCTTAATCCTGAATAATGTGAAAGATTACGGTACACATTTGCCGAATGCTCAAGTAGCGGTAAGGCATCTTTGGGGCGGTTTTGAACAATAGCTATAGAAGCCAAACCGCTTACAGAACGAGCTTTTCCATATTCACCGTTCACTATTTCAAACAAGTGATTGGCTTTTTGGTAATATGTTTCAGCATTTTGAAAATCTTTTGTATCAAAATAAAAAACGGCAACCGCAAAATAATTCCATGCAGTTGAAATGTCATTTCTTTTTTCAGACGATTTAAGTGCTTCAAAAATAATATCGAATGCAATTTCGAACTCTCCCTTAAACCAATGAAAAAATGCCAGTTGATTATAACCCATTGCTTTCCACTCTTCATCCTTACTTATTATTTCATGCATCTCCTCCATAGAAGGCATGGAAGTGAAATGAGGTGAATCAATACCATTCTGGGCAATTCCTTTAAAAAAAAGTAAGTTATAATAAAGAATAATTTCGGCACCTGCATAACCAATTTCCTTTGAAATAGCAATTCCCAAATCGAACATCGGCAATATCTTACTACCATAAGAATCTCCATACGTTACGATAAATTCCACTATCGCACGTACCTTATCATGCTTATCAGGAATGGTTTCGAGATAGTTATTAAATTTTATAAGTATTTCTTCAGGTTTTTTCAATATAAAAATATTTTATTCTTTAATAAATTTTTCTGCTTGTACAAATTGATTCTTAAAACAAATAAAATATAATCCGCTTGGCAAGTCATCAATATAAATTTGAACCGATTGCATCATATCAAATTCTTTTACGAGCATTCCCATTGAATTATAAATCTGAATACACTCTTTATTTTTACTATTTGTGTTAATAGTCAATGATTCAGTTGCCGGATTAGGAAAAATAGTAAAATCATTTTCTGCTAGAGCTGATTCTTCCACCCCAACATTACAAACTATGGGCAAAGCATTAAAGCCATGTGATTTTGCCTGACATCTTAATTCGTCCAACGCGGGTTTATCCGTTCCATTTCCATTCCATGTACGAAAACCTAAAGTGCGGAGGAATTCTAAAAATACTGTATCAGTAATTCCGTAATACGTTGCATAATAATTAACAGTAGCTGTATCTAAATCGTGCAACCAGGTAAAATCAATCATCCTCACATTTGCTGCATGTGTATCCCAAACATTAAAGGTTTCGGTAATAAATTGTGCTTGCAAAGCATCCGAACTGTTACAAGATGTGCTGGAAGGATAACCGTATTGATAAAAACAAATTGGCTTGGAAGGATACAATGTTACAAGTGTATCAAAATCACCGGCTAAAACTGAAACAGGTTGCACAGTAAAATTAGTATTCAAAGGATAATGTGATACTCCAATATAATCGCTATTTGTATTTAATGTTTGAGCAAACGTATTATAATTGGTAATTCCTGTAAAAGTTAATTCGGTTGCCACTTTCAATCCGGGCCAAAGTATTTTTGCATAAGCCGAAACTGAATCGTAAAAAGTTGTGTATTGATTCCAAAGAGTTGCATTGGCACCAATATAAATATCGTGCTCCGAACCAATCACCAAAGATGAAAGTGTAAGAGCAGGAATATGAAGTTTAATGCTGTCCAACAAAATTTTAAAACGATTAATCATTGTAGGACTGTCAAAAGCAGTTGAAGTTAAATCGGAAGGAACTTCCAATTGATTAGTAGCAATAGGTGCAATAGTTAAATCAACAGGCATTCCGTTAGCCGGATAATAAAAGTTGGCAACATCAAATAAAAAAAGATTAAATACTCCGGGAGCTGTTTCAATATTGGTCCAGTTTTGAAACATACCTACACTACTCATTCCTATATCATCACCAATTGTAAAACAGGAATCGTAATCAAAACCTGCATTTTGAGGAGAAGTGCTAATGTCAAGACTAATATAATTAGTAGCCGGACTGACCTGTGCATTTCCAAAAATTGAAACTGAAATAAAAAAGCAGAGTAGAATTTCAGATTTCATGTTTTGTTTATTTACCATGTTCCGGCATAATCTAATTTTTCATTTGTAGTTTTACTAAGATAATCAAATTTTAATTTCACTATTTGCCTTATGTGTAAGTAGTCGTGAGCAAGCCAATTTACTAAAAACATTTTTGCACTTATTGGTCCAACCTTAGGGTGATTATGCACATTATTCCAATTAGCATCAGAAAGTGATTCCAACCATTTTATGGTAAGTTCACGTTCTTTAAAAAAATTATCCAGCATTTCAGAATAATTTTTCTGGATATACTTGCGTTCCAATACCCATGCAACGGGATTTGCAGGCGGCAATGCTCCTTCTCTGTTTTCCAGAACATGATTCAATCGCGCTCTGAAATCTTCTCTTTCCTCATCATATAAATGACAAACAATTTCAAGCAAACACCACTTATCAGGAGCTAGCTTCCACATATATTCTTCTTGCGATAATCCTTTTAATAAAGATTCGAAAGCACCAATATTATTATGGAGTTCTTTTATTATTTTTTCTGTTGTCATTTTACTTTTAATCGTTTAATATTTTTATCAATGTATTTTTCAGTAGGCATCAATGAATTTTGAATTCTACTTGCATAATGAATACTATCTGTAATGTCTTTGTTCTTTTGTAAAATTTCTTCTTTCTGAAATTCTATTTCAAAAGTTTTTTCCTTTACCAACACATCCAATCTATTTATCAAATCATTTTTTGATTTAAAGGAGGAAACAACCGCTTCTTTAATTTTTTTAGAAACCAATCCGGCTATTACTCCGCAAACAAGCATTAATATTCCTTTAAAAATATTATTAGGAAGGTCAACTATGTTAGTTCCAAGTTCAGAATGTAAAAAATAAAAAGCTAAAGTAATAAACTGTAAAGCTGCCACAACACCACTAAATAAGCATAATTTAAAATCTAACATTAATGTTGACAACATTATCATTAAAAAATAAATGTATGTTGGAGGTGAGTTAAGCAACTGTTGCAATGTAATTAAATATGTATCGCTAAAAGAAACTGAAGCAAAAATGAGTATGCATGAAGGAAAACTTATTTCGATAAATGTTATTGCATAAGCAAAGTATTTAGAAATTTCTTTATTAAGTCGAATTTGCGAATTAAAATATCTATATGCATAAAATTCAGAAGAAAACGCAAGAAGCATTAATAATGGCCCAAATACTGCTATCTCAATTGAAATTTCATTCTTAAAATAGTCGGTTTGTGTATAAAAATATGCAAGAGAAACAACTTGCATTAGCATAATGATACCAAATAAAATGCATAACACTTTTGCCTTAAGTCTTAAGTTCTGAAGTAATGCTAAATTTATTTCTTTATCGAAAGTCATTTTATTCTAACGTTTAAAATTCACACTTTTCTAATCTTTCTTTACTCCTGTAGAATCAATTATTCTGTTCTTATTTAAATATTCATTCATTTTGTTGTGACTATCCCATTCTTCCTGAGTAAACTCTCTTTCAAAATATTCTTTGCCGTCTTTCCAATTATAAACTCCTGGCTTCTCACGCATGTATTGCATAGTCCTGTGTCCATCCGGGCGACCTAATTCATAAGGAACTCTTTTCCCGTCTTTATAAACATCAATATGCTGCACATATTCTTTGTCAAAGTATTCATAAATAACATTATCAGGCACTTTTAAACTATCATTCTGCCAATATGAAACGCCATCTTTTAATACTGGAAAACCTTTTTTACTCACAAATTTCCATTCATAGTTTGGCCAAAGCTCATAATACAATATCGACTCCTGCAAATCATACATTGAGGAACGTTCCGATGTGTTTTGCTTTTTATACTTATCTACTTGTGCTAATTTCTTTTTTCCATCTGGATAACCATAAATTTTAGAAGTATACCACCAAACACCATCTTTTTTATAATAGCGAATTTTGGGACCGGCTTTTTTATTGCAGGCGCCAACTAAAAATAGCACTACAAGTAAATAAAATGCTTTTTTCATGTTACTTATTATCCCAACCAAATATAATCAAAAAAAAACGCCCGGAGTATTTAACCTCGGGACGTTTTCAAATTCTTTAGTATTGCTAATTACAGGATTTAAGATGACATATTCTTGTAAACGCCAAGCCCTTTCTTGACTTAAGACATTTTTCGTTTGCGTCCATTTCCCATTTGTTATTAATAACAATATCAGATTTGTAATCTTTAAGGATTATTGTATTTTCATTTAATGACCAGTTTCCTTTGACGTCTATAATTTTAGAAGGATTATAATTGTCAAAATAATGAAAGGTGAAATCTTCATTTAATATTAATTCCATTTTGGTGGAACTAGTCTCCCCACATCCGCAAGCACCATAAGTTCCTTTCTTTACTTTTTCCGCAGGATTTTTATCACCAAACGACATTGTTGCAAGTACAACAAGTATTGTTAAAAATAATTTTGCTTGTTTCATAATGAAGTATTTTATAAAGTGGGAATTCAGTATGTTAAATATAAGATATTTTTTTCAAAAATCAGCTGCTACTTCTCAGCATTTATTTTTGTTGAAATATACTCCGGCAAGGTTTTAACAGCCAAGGCCAATTTTTCTTTATTCGCTTTTAATTTATCTTCTTCAAGATAATGATTGTAATTCAAAAATAGGTAATAGGTCAGCACTCTATTGAAATCATCCAATTTAGTATCTGAGATCATTTCCAGCATTTTAGTTTCTATCTCTGTTTTTTTCTCTGTTTCGGACAAAGCTCTTCCTAATCGACCTATGCTACCATAATAATGATTTTTTGAGGGATTCTCAATTCTCAAACTTATCCCAAGCATCAAATCCAATACATTAATATCCAAAACTTCCAGCTCTTTTATATATGTTTGTCTTGCTCCCCAGGCATAACTTCCATCACTCACTCTATGAAAATTATCATTCATAATATCCAAATGCGAACGAAGAAATATTTCCCAATTAACTGTTTCTGCTGAAAGGCGAGCAATTTCCAAAGCATGAATTCTCGGACTATTATCCATACTGCATCCTCCAACAACAATTCGGTTTCTTTTAAATTCTAATTCCGTTTTTTTGGAGTAATAAAGTCCGACATATTCTTCAAAATCAGCACCTGTTCCAAAATCAACCAATGCCTCTTTTACGGCCTCATCCAGTAATAAGTCAAATGTTTTATCTACTTTTCTTAAACTATCTATTCTCTGACTTCTTAAGGAATCCCAAACATGCAACTTTTTATAATAGCTTTCATATTCATCCGAATCGTATTCCGGTTTTCCGGTAGCTTTATTTACGTATGTCATAAACGCAGCTACTTTTTTGGTTTCTTCGCGACTATATCTCACTCCTGTTCTATCCGCTTTCTCATAAAATATCTGAGTGGAAGTATCTACCATACAATCGGAATACTGAATCATTTTAGCATATTCAAGAGGAATGGCTTGTGAGGACAGTTCTTCCGGAAAATAAAAAGCCTGAATATATTCATCAGAGTACTGGTCTTTTTCAGAATATTCAAACAACCATTTCCCTTTCAATGGTTTGTCGTATTCTTCCAGATTTTTTTCGAAAGTGAATTCATGTTCATGCTTACCACCCAATTCAACACTGCTAAATTGAACAGCATCATTCTCATCCCAATTTTTGTATTTAAATTTTATGACCAACAGATTCTTTTCAACTTCGGCTCTTTTATATTTGGCAACAAACTCATCAAAAGACATATCGGCTTGCATATCTTTTTTTGCTTCCTTTATCTTTCCTTTTTCAAGAATTACATAATGTGCTTTGCCTTGTATTTTTGATTGATAGATTTTATTGAGCTCACACACTCTGAATTTCAGATTGAGTGAATCAACAATAAACTTTAACTGTTTGACGGTTGTGTCGGAATAAATGAGTCCGTTACTATTAGAACCAAACTCCCCGTTTTGTGCAAAAATTGCTTTTCCAAAAAGCAAAAATGCAATCGTGATGATTGTATGTTTCATGCTGCTGTATTTTAATTCAGTCAATGATGCCATAGGCTGAAGAGTAATTTACGGGGACGGATTTGTAATAAGACGAATGCGGTTAATAAAATTCATATTATAACGATATACGTGTAAAATTATTTTTTGCGATATTATTGAATGAGGATTTTTTAGTTTAAACAGTATTTTGATAACTAAAAATATCAAGTTAAAATAAACACCTTTAACCAAATATAGCCAAAAAAACGCCCTTCTAATATCTTAGAAGGGCGTTTTCAAAATCTTTTTGACCTTAGTTTAGTACCATTTCAAAATGTTCACCGCTTTTTGTTTTGCGGATGGAGAGAGCTTTTGAATAGTTTAAGATGTTGTTTATGACATTTGTTCCTGGTTCGTAAGGAAATTCTTTGCTGTCATCACT
>SXIH01000018.1 GCA_005772895.1 Bacteroidota bacterium
ATAAAAGCAATAAAATCATTAAATTTGAGTTAAAGAGCAAAGAAGAAGTTGCAAAAGATATTATAAAAACAATTCTAAATTTAAAATCTAAATAAGTGCGTAAAGTAGTCATTTTATTATTCTTAATTGGTTCGTTCAAGCTTTCTGTATCACAAGAGCTGGACTGTAAAGTGACTATTAACTCTACTCAAATTGCAGGAACTGATAAGCGTGTATTTGATGCGATGCAAACTGCTATTTATGAGTTTATGGTTACTCGTAAATGGACAAACGAAACATTTAAAATTGAAGAAAGAATTGATTGCAGTATTTTGATAAATATTACTGAAAGAATTGGTGCTGACGAATTCAGGGGTACATTGCAAATTCAAGCACGTAGACCAGTTTTTAAGACTTCTTACAATTCAGCATTATTAAATTTCAACGACAATGATATCGTATTTAAATATACGGAAGCTCAGCCACTTGAATTTGTTGAAAATACTTATTTAGGAAACCTTACTTCTATTCTTGGATTTTACGCTTATCTGGTAATTGGTCTTGACTACGATTCATTTTCGCTAAACGGAGGAACGCCTTATTTGCAAAAAGCATTAGCTATAGTAAACAATGCTCAAAGTTCAGGCTATCAAGGCTGGAAAGCTTTTGACAGTAACAATAACAGATATTGGTTAATCAACAATATGCTGGATGCAACATTTGTAAGTATGCGTGAAGCCATGTATAATATTCACCGCAAGGGTTTGGATATTATGGCAGATAATAAAGACGCTGGAAGAGCAGTTATTCTTGAAAGTTTAGTCGAACTAAAAAAAGTACACCAAGTAAAACCACTTTCATTTAGCTTGCAAGTATTTTTTATTGCTAAAGCTGATGAAATTGTAAACGTCTTTTGTGGCGGTTTCCCCGATGAAAAAGCAAAAGTAGTGGCTTTACTAAATGAAATAGATCCAACCAATAGTAACAAGTACACAAAAATTACTACCTGCCAGTAACCTACGAATTACGAATTATAAGGAATTACAAATCTGTATTTTAATAAGAATTCCATTGTTTCAAATCATCATCCCGTGCCACGACTCGGGATCTCCCAATTACGGAGCTTAAACTCTCTCTTGTTGATTACTTTTAGAATTTCTGCAAAATTTTAAAGAAGGAAAACTTTAACTTAGCATCGCTATGCTAAAGAACATTTCTGTACAAAATTATGCTTTGATTGATAAACTTGAAGTTGAGTTTACCGATGGCTTAACTATTATTACAGGAGAAACAGGCGCAGGAAAATCTATTTTACTTGGCGCCTTAGGTTTAATTGCCGGCAATCGTGCCGATACACAAGCTTTGCAAGACAAAACAAAAAAATGTGTTGTTGAAGCAAATTTTAATATCAAAGGTTATGCTTTAAAAGAATTCTTTTCTGCAAATGAGCTGGATTATGAAGTAACAACTTCTATCCGCAGAGAGATAAACCCCGAAGGAAAATCCCGTGCATTTATTAATGATACTCCCGTTACGCTAAATCAACTAAAAGAACTAGCCGACTATTTAATTGATATACACTCACAACATCAAACATTAACTTTGAATGGAAGTGCTTTTCAACTTTCTGTTGTAGATGCGTTTGCTGATCATCAATCAACACTTGATGAATATGCTGAAGGATTCAAAAGATATAAATGTTTAGAAAAACAATTAAAAGAGTTGACAGAAAAAGAATCACAGGCTAAAAAGGACCTGGATTATTTTCAATTTCAATTCAACGAGTTGGAAGATGCTAACTTGAAGTCCGACCAGCAATTAGCTATGGAGCAAGAGTTAGAGACGCTGAACAATGCAGAAGAAATAAAATCAAATTTATCAAAAGCAGCTCATGGATTATCCGGTGGCGAACAAAATTTACTTTCTTCCCTAAATGAGATAAAAATCATTCTTGCAGGAATGGCAAAATTTAAAACCGAAATCAATGAATTGAGTACTCGTCTTTCCAGTGCGTATATTGAATTGAAAGATATCAGCAATGAATTAGAAACATTAGAGCAAGACATTGTTTACGATCCAAAACGCATAGAAGTATTAACTGAAAAAATTGATGCTGTTTATCGTTTACAATTAAAACATCAGGTAAAAACAATTGAAGAATTAATTGCGATAAAAGATGATTTAAGCAATAAACTGCTTGATTTTAGTTCCCTTGAGGCTGAAATAGAAAAAGTGTCGAAAGAATTAAGTGTTTTGCAAAAATCATTATTGGTCTTAGCAAAAAAGATGTCGGCAAACAGAAAGAAAGCAATTCCTAAAATTGAAAAAGAAATAGCTTCCCTCCTTTCTTCATTATCCATGCCCAATGCACAATTAAAAGCGGAACATACTGAAACAGAAGTATTATCTGCAAACGGATTAGATAAAGTGAATTTTTTGTTTTCTGCAAACAAAGGAAGTGACTTTAAAGAGCTGAACAAAGTAGCTTCAGGAGGAGAATTATCACGATTGATGCTGAGTATTAAATCACTTATTGCACAACTAACAGCATTACCAACTATTATTTTTGATGAAATTGATACTGGAGTTTCAGGTGATGTAGCTGATAAAGTAGGAAGCATCATGGATAAGATGACAAATAAAATGCAAGTCATTACAATCACACACTTGCCTCAAATTGCAAGCAAAGGAGAATCGCATTTATTTGTTTACAAAGAAGATAAAAACAATAAAACTTTTAGTAATATCAAAAAACTAAATCCTGAAGAAAGAGTTCAAGAAGTGGCAAAAATGCTAAGTACAGGCTCGCCAACTGCAGCAGCAATAAGCAATGCAAAAGAACTTCTCAAAAACTAAACTAATTGTTATATTTGTCAAGCATTCATTTATAATTTATAATTCATAATTTCAAAAATATGTCAAACAATTTATTAAAAGGAAAACGCGGAATTATTACAGGAGCATTGGATGAAAATTCTATTGCTTGGAAAGTTGCAGAAAAAGCACACGAACAAGGTGCAACATTTGTACTTACCAATGCACCAATTGCTATGCGAATGGGAGAAATTAAAAAATTAGCGGAAAAAACAAACTCTCAGATTATCCCAGCAGATGCGACAAATGTTGATGAGTTAACAAACTTATTTACACAATCGCAAGTTGTGTTGGGAGGTAAAATTGATTTTGTCCTCCACTCTATCGGAATGAGCGTGAACATCCGTAAAAACATACCATATACAGAATCAAACTACGATTACTTTGCAAAAGGAATTGATGTTTCTGCTATGTCGCTACACAAAATGCTAGCAGTAGCTAAAAAACTGGATGCAATTAATGAATGGGGAAGCGTTGTAGCGTTGACATATATGGCTGCACAACGTACTTATCCTTTCTATACAGATATGGCTGACATTAAAGCAATGTTAGAATCTATTGCTCGTAGTTTCGGATATCATTATGGATTAGAGAAAAAAGTTCGTATCAATACGGTATCTCAATCTCCAACTAAAACTACTGCAGGAACAGGAATTAAAGGATTTGGTGATTTTTATGATTATTCAAATGCTATTGCCCCACTTGGAAATGCAAGTGCTGAAGATTGCGCTAATTATTGCATTACCTTATTCTCTGATTTAACAAGAATGGTAACTATGCAGAACTTATTCCACGATGGTGGATATTCAACTACAGGTGTAAGTATGGATGTGATGACAAAATTGGGAGTTGAATAGTTCAAAGTTTAAAGTTAAAAAGTTAAAGGAATCTCGTTTGAGGTTCCTTTTTTTTATTTCTTTTGGAACTTATAACTAAATTTTTTCGTAGAAGTAAGTAAACTTAACGTAACTCTTTTCACTCATGAGACCACACGCGAAGTTTTTATTCTTACTTCTGTTCTTCTTTATTTTCAAAGGAAATATCGCTTATTGCCAAACCATAGATTCAAATTTTGTTGATGGTGTTGTTTATGTTAAAGTTGTTTCGTCATCAACTATGGAATTGTCGCCATATAGTTTTTCTGATCCAATTTTAAACGGGTTTTACTCTACGTACAATATAGATACTATTACGAAACCATTTCCGGGAATCAGTCCAGAATTGGATAAGACTTATCGCATACAATTTTTACAGATTTCTCAAATTGATAATTTTATAAGTGATCTACAAACTTTAAGCTATTTGGAATACGCAGAAAAAGCTCCGATATACCGAACTGATTATCTCCCTAACGATTTGCTTCCTACACAGTGGTCGCTAACCAAAATAAATGCAATTGCCGCCTGGGATATTTCTAAAGGCTCCACAGCAGTTAAAATAGCTATAGTTGACAATGCAGTAAGCACCATTCACCAAGATCTTGTAAATAACATCTGGATAAATCCCGGAGAAGTTGCGGGTAATTTTTTAGACGATGATTTGAACGGATTTACAGATGATGTAAATGGTTGGGATGCTGCTGACGGAGATAAAAATCCAAATCCGCCTTCAAGCGCAACAACTTCAAGTCCTTTTACACATGGCACCCATTGTGCGGGAATTGCTTCTGCTGCAACCGACAATAGCATAGGGATTGCATCAATAGGATTTAAAGTTAAAATTATAGCTGTTAAATGCAGTCCGGATCTTTCTTCTGACGGAGGATCAACAATTACCAATGCATATGATGGTGTTTATTATGCAATCAAAGCCAATGCAGATATTATAAGCATGTCGTGGGGAGGATATTCCGGTTCATTTGTTACCGGAGAAAATATGATGAATGCTGCCAATGCTTTTGGAATTGTACTTGTTGCTGCAGCAGGAAACTCCAATACAAGTGCTCCACACTTTCCTTCATCTTATAACTATGTAATATCTGTGGGAGCAACGGATCAAACAGATCAAAAAGCATCGTTTTCAAATTTCGGATCTTCAGTTGATGTGATGGCTCCTGGCGTAGGAATATACAGTACATTATCAGGTGCGGTAAATGCATATGGCTACATTAGTGGAACATCTATGGCTTGCCCATTAGCAGCAGGTTTGTGTGGATTAATTCTTTCGCAAAACCCAAGTCTTAGTCCGGCCTCAGTTCAAACATATTTGAAAAATGGTTGTGAAAATATTGATGCACTTAATCCTACTTATGCAGGGCAATTAGGCTCAGGAAGAATCAATGCATTTAATTCGATGCAGTATGTTTCCTTATCAGAAAGTATCAAAGAGAAAGATGACTTAAATGTGTTTCCAAATCCATCAACAGGAATATTCACAATTGTTTTCCCTGAAAACAAAATAAATTCAGTTTCTATTTATAGTATAAATGGAGAATTGGTTTTTACAGAAAGTGTAAACTCGAATAATAACAGACTAAATGTAAATTGGGTTTTAAGCAAAGGGTTTTACATCTTAAAAGCTTCAGGAGAGAATAACCAGTACAGTAAAAAAATTGTTATTAAATAGTATACTTAACTGTTTAATAATGCCAAAAGGAACTCAAGTTGGGTTCCTTTTTCAATTCCTAATAGTTAAGGGATAATTGTTTGCTAAAAACAAAAAAACTTTGTATTTTCATCATTGTAAATTAATAGCCCGTTACACATAAACAAAACAACCATGATAAAATCTACATTTCAAAAATCTATTTTGCTTGCAACTACTTGCTTTATTGGGTCAATTGGAGCAAATGCACAATTTTCATTCACAAATATGAATAGTTTAGTTCCTACTGCAACTCACTGTGGTAACTCTATAACTGTTGTAGATGTTAATAATGATGGTCTTGACGACATTGTTAAGATGGATCAGGCTAGCGATTTGGTAGTTCAATTACAAAATCTTAATGGGACATACACTCATTATAATTTAGGAGATGTTGGAGCTGGAAACGTTTGGGGAATGGCTATGGCAGATGTGGATCACAATGGTTGGAAAGATGTTGCAACCGGAGCTGGATCAACTACATTGGTGAAACTATTTTGGTCGGGAAGTACAATTACAACTACTTCAACTGTTTTGGCCGGTTCTTACTTTGTTCAGAATATTACTTTCGGAGATATTGATAATGATGGATGGGTTGATTTAGCAGTGTGTGACGATAATGATTACATGAAAATTTACAAAAACAATTCGGGCACAATGACTTTAACAACTGCCTTGATTGATACAGAAATTAATCCTGGAATGACTTATGCTGGCGACCCTTACGATTCAGGAAATTATGGAAGCGTTTGGTTGGATATTGATAATGATGGTGATTTGGATTTATACATTGCTCATTGCCGTCAAAGTGCATCCAGCTACAATGATCAAAGAAGAAGAGATCGTTTATTTAAAAATAACGGAGCCGGAGTATTCACTGAAGATGCTGCTTCAACCGGAATGGAATTACCAGGAAATTATAAGCAAACATGGACTTCCAGTTTTGGAGATTTAGATAATGATGGCGACCAGGATGTTGTATTAACAAACCACGGAGAAAACAGTCAGATTTATGAAAACAATGGATCTGGTGTATTTACTGATGTTACAGCTGGTTCAGGATTTTCTACTTCATTTAATGCAATTGAATCTTTTGTTGAAGATTTTGATAATGACGGATGGTTGGATATTTTAATTTCCGGTCCGGGTATGCTATTGTACAAAAATAATGGCGATGGTACTTTCAGTCAAGCATCAAATGCTTTTGGTGGTGCTATGGCAAGCTTCTTATCTTTTGCAACAGGAGATTTAAATCATGATGGTTTTATTGATTTAGTTGCTTCTTACGGAAATGTTTACAACACTCCTACAACAACGGACGATGTATTATGGATGAATGATGGAAACTCAAATAATTTTATCACTTTCCATTTAACTGGAACAGTAAGTAACAAAGGAGCAATTGGCGCAAAAGTTATTATCACAGGTTCATTTGGAACGCAAGTACGTGAAGTAAGAGCTGGTGAATCATACGGAACAGAAAATTCTTTTGATTTGCATTTTGGATTAGGTTTTGATGCTACTATCACTTCTGCAGTTATTGAATGGCCTTCCGGTTTAAGCAATACTTTCGGAACATTGAGTGCAAATCAATTTGTAACTGTTGTAGAAGGTGGTTGCACTATCACTGATAACGTAATTCCTGGTCCACATTCATTTTGTACAGGTGGTTCAGTTAATTTAAATGCACCATCAGGATATACTTCTTATTTATGGTCAAATGGCGCAACGACTTCATCCATCAATGTTACTGCAACAGGAAACTATTATGTAACGGTTACTAATGCTGCAGGATGTACAAATCTTTCTCCATTGATTACTGTTACAGAGAACCCTGATGAAACTCCAACAGTTACAACTTCCGGATCAAGTTCTTGTGGAGGAACATTGGCCTTGACAAGTACACCTGCTAGTGCTTATAGCTGGACAGGCCCAAGCGGATTTACTGCAACTACACAAACAATCAATCCAACACTTTCTGGAACGTATAATTTAACAACAACAGGATTGTGTCAAAACTGGAATGCGCCACCAACAACTGTTACAGTTTTAGCAACACCAGCTGCTCCAACAGGAACAGGCGCTTCAGGATTAGGTCCGATTTCACTTAATTTAACTGCTTCTGGTGGTACTGGAACTATTAATTGGTATACAGCTTTAACAGGAGGTGCTTCTGTTGGAACAGGAACTAGTTACAATACACCAATCATCAGTACAACAACAACTTATTATATTGATGAAACAACTTCTTATCCCGGAGCTCTTGGAGATGTTGGTCCTCCCGATCATACAGGAGCAAGTTTGTATTCTTCAAGTTCAACTACAAATGGTTCGGTAGATTTTGATGTTATTAGCGCATGTACACTTCTTACAGTTAAAGTATATACAAATATGGCGGGAACCAGAGAAATTCTTTTGCAGGATGCATCGCTTACTACAATAAACAGTTTGATTATTAACTTGCCAGCTGATACAACAGTTATTACATTAAACTTTCCACTAACTCCGGGAACAGGATATCACTTAACAACTGACGGACCAACTAATACAACAAGTTTTGGTACAACTAGTCCAAGAATGCAAAGAAGTTCTTCCGGTGTTTCTTATCCGTACACTTTAGCAGGATTTGTTTCATTAACAGGTTCAAATCAAGGTCCATCTTTTTATTATTATTTCTACGATTGGAAAATTCAAGGAGCAACAATTAATTGTGTTAGTTCACCTCGAGTTCCGGTTGTTGCAACTATTACTAACTCAACTGGCATTACTGCGATTGATGAAAATAATGGTTTAACTATTTTCCCAAATCCTGCTAGCTCTGAAGTGAATATTACATTCGGTTACAACATGAATGAGACAACAGTGATTGAAATTAATGATATTGCCGGACGATTAGTAAAAACAACATCTGTAGAAAATCCAATTCAAGGACAAACAATTAAATTAGATGTAGAAGAATTAAATGCAGGAACATATTTTATTTCTGTTACAAACAAAAACAATAAGTTGGTTAGTAAGTTAACGCTGACTAAATAAGTCAAAAGAGAATAAAGTCAATCCCGATAGCTATCGGGATCAAAAGGAGCTCCAAAACGGCTCCTTTTTTGTATTTTTAACTAATGAAAAGAATTATCTTGCTTCTATTCTTGCTTTCTTCTTGTCTTTTTGGGCAGGAGAATAAATTTGCTATTTCTGGTGTTGTAACGGATTGTCAAACAAAAAAGGCTATACCAGGGGTAACCATTAAATTAATAGGCAGAGATAAAAGTTTAATTGAGACAAAATCAGATTTCACAGGCCACTATGTTTTTTCAAATTGTTTTAAGGACAACACGGACTATATAATATCTACTAATGTTAGTGATAGTATTGGGCGTGGGGCTAAAATAAAATATGGTATTTGCCCTGGAGAAATAACCGAAAAATACGGCTATATGAATAGTAGCGATAAAATCAAATTTACTTATTTTGATACCCTCTCAAGCAAAAAGTATGATATATGCCTAATTGAAATTCTTGGATGCGGTCAACCACCTACTTTTTATTTTAAAAAAAATAATATAGAATTTTCAAGTTTTGAATATATTAGGAATTTACCAGAAAATATCGATACGACAATCGATTGTTTCGTTGGTTTTTTACTGGTTCACAAGACGTGGGTTTTAGAGATTTCTGGACACTCATCATCAGACGAAGATGACAAATTACAACTATCAAAAGATAGAGCTAAAAAAATATACAAGCTATTAGTCGACAAAGGAATTGAGCCTGGTAGATTAAAATCGAAAGGTTATTCAGACAAATATCCAATGGAATTCAGAAATGATAGTGGCGAGGCAATACAAAAAAGTGAAGAAGAAACTAATGAAAAAAGCAGGCGTGTTGTTTTTAGCGTTTTAAGAAAGGATTATATTCCAATTAATGACAGACACAATAAATTATCGGGTACAATTACCGATTGTAAGACGAAAGTTGTTATATCTGACGCAATTATTAAACTTGTAGGAAGCGATGGTACCAGCATTAATACCACTTCTGATTCAAATGGCTTTTATATTTTCGATAGTACAAAAATAAATGTCAATACATCTTACCTTGTAATCGCATCAACACCTTTTTCAGGTCAACGGTATTTTGATTCCTCAGACAAGAAGAAGTTTAATACACTGGAAGGGCCACTTGTAAAAGCAGTACTAGATTTTTGTCTTTATAAAAACAAGGGCTGTACTATAAGACTTCCAACATTCTTTTTTGAAAAAAATAATTCTACAAAATACGTTACTGACACAATCTCTATGTCGATTAATGATTTGTATCAGATATTGCTGGATAACCCCACATTTGTAATAGAGATTGGAGGGCATTCTGGAGCCAATGAAAAGAAAAAAGAAAAACTGTCGTTGGACAGATCAAACTTTATCCGTGATTTACTAATCAAAAAAGGTATTGAAGAGGAAAGATTGGTAGCAAAGGCATATACTGATTCGAAGCTATACGAATATTCAGATGACAATGATAATATTGTTAAAGTAACAAAAGAAAGTGAAAAGAATCAAAGAGTCTCTGTGACTGTTTTAAGGAAAGATTACATTTCGCCAAAAGCAATAAGAATAGAATAAACAGAATCCAAATTTCTACTTTCCCTGCAAACGCTTTAAACTTTTATCAATATAATTATATGTTGGCAAAAGCGCTTGTTGTATGCGTTTTGCATAACGAATACTGTCTGTAATGTCTTTGTTTTTCTGTTCAATTATTTCTTTTTGTTTCACTACTTCAGAAGTTCTCTCTTTCACTTTTTCTTCCAATACCAGCATTGCTTTTTCCTGTGCCTGCAGTTTCTCTTGTTTTAGATTATTTATTTTATCGCCTAAAGCAAATGAAAGGAATCCGTAAAATAAAATAAAGGCGATATTATCTGTCCTATAAACATCAAACTTTATATTTAAATCCAGTTTTGCCAAGTTGTTTATCAATACCAAAGAAACACCTATTGTAAGGAATACACTTGCTATTACTATAAACTTTGCAGGTCTGTAACGCCTTTTCCAGCATACAATTCCTGCATAGAGTGGAAAAAAATAAGCCACAATTGCAGAAAGGAAAAACATGATATCGAAATAACGCGGACCAAATATCAAACATACTGTAAATACAGAAAGATATATTACGAACCATTTGTTAATTTTATGCAAACGTGGTGCAATTTCTTTTAAGTTCAAAAATTTTGATACGAACAAAAGATGAAAAATAATCATAAGGTTTGCGACTGCAAATGAAAAATTAGTTGTCAGCCTAATATAATCTAACCAGAAAAATAAATCTCTTGAAAAAGCGCCAAATGGCTTGATAATAAGCGTGTGTAGCTGAGCAAGAAAAAATATGGAAGCACAATAATAAAGAAATGTAATATCACGGAGAGAAATGCATAATATTAAATTGTAGAAAAAAAACACCAGCAGAATTCCGAGATATACTCCCCAATAAAATGTAGGAATTTCTTTTTTTATTTCTGCCTGCTCTTTCCTAGTATGTTCTTTTATATTTTCAAAAAGAATGGACCAATGAGGATAATTATGAAGCTTTGTTAGATCTGTATCACTTTTTAATCGCCCTGCATCTGGGAAGCCCAATGCTATTGCTTTATCAAGATTGACAAACGACATGGAATCATTTCCTGCCAATGCCCAGGAGCAGGCTGCATTATAATAATCATCATAATCTTTTTTTGAAGAATCTGTTATAAATGCCTTCTCATAAAGTTTAGCGGATGCCTCATACTGTTTTTGATTGTATTTCTCCCAAGCAAGATCAATACACTCATCATAATTTTGTGCAGTTACTGTCCTAAAACAGAGTAAAAAAAGGAGAATGAATAGATTTTTTTGCATCTGAAAGCAAATATATAAATTCTGACTTTAGGTTCGACTCTATCTTGCAATGAAGATTCTAGAAATAAAAAAAGAGCTCAATTGAGCTCTCATTTATAATTCATAATCTCTAATTTATAATTTCTTAATTCCGTCCTACATATTTCAAATGCACCACATGAGATCTTACTGCACTCATCACAGTTGGAAATTCTAAATACGTTACTCCAAACTGTTGGCATGTTTCTCTGACAAACTCACTGATTTTCGGATAATGAATGTGACTGATACGTGGGAATAAATGGTGTTCTACCTGGTAGTTCAATCCTCCTGTAAACCAAGAAACAATTTTGCTTTTTGTTGCAAAGTTTGCAGTAGTCTGTATTTGGTGAACAGCCCACTCCTCCTCTATTTTATGATTTTTAGATGTCGGCATTTCAAAACTTGCATCTTCAACAATGTGTGCTAATTGAAACACAACTGCAATTACAAATCCGCATACAAATGCTATAACAGAATAGCCTATGATTAGTTCTAACCAACCAACTGTAAATATAGGCAATACAATAAATGCACCGATATATAATAATTTACTTACCCAGAAAATGATATGCTCTTTCACATCCATTTTACGGAAAGGAAGATCACCTACTTTACCGGTAAAATATTTTTTAAAATCCTGAACGAAAATCCACAACAAATAAGTTACTCCATAAAGAACAACCCAATAAACATGTTGAAAGCGATGATACCAATGTTTCTTTTGGTCTTCGTGAACGCGAATCCAAGGCTTGATATCAATATCATCGTCCATTCCTTCAATGTTTGTAAACGAATGGTGGTTTACATTGTGCTTGTATTTCCAAAGATAAACGCTTCCACCCATTACATTTAAAGAATAACCCATCAACTCATTTACCCAGGTTTTTGTAGAAAAGCTCCCATGAGCACCATCGTGCATAACGTTAAAGCCAATTCCTGCAAGATTGATTCCCATTAAAATACATAAGCCTAATGAAATCCAGACATTTGGTGTGAAAAACACAAGAATAGTATATAAAGCTATGAGTGATAAAGAAAGTAAAACGGTTTTAATATATAGCTTGTAATTACCGGTTTCCTTGATATTGTTGGATTTGAAATAAGTATCAACTTTTCCTTTAAGTGTGTTAAAAAAATCGCTATCCTTATTATTGAAACTAACTTTTTGCATTCTTTTGAATTATATGATTCGGTCAAAGATAATCATTAAACAGCTTGATTCTCTGTTAAATAATTAAAAATAACTTGTTAAAAACTTTTGGATTTAGCTTTCAACGACCAGGTGAAAATGAATTCAGCAACAGTATCACCTTGTTCGTCTACACCAATTGATTTTAGGTCGGTAGTTATGCCTTCTCCACCTTGTTTAACCTTAGCAATTATTTCATTGATATGATTTCCGTCAGCACAAGTAAAAGTTATTTTTCCTATGGCTTTTTTGAAATATGTTGCTTTGTTTTGGACAATCAACATGGAAACTGCCGGTGTAGATTCATAAATAGCATTTAACACCAACAAACCAGTACTCATTTCAGCAGCCATAGCCTGACAAGCAAAGTACATGGAACGAAAAGGATTTTGTGTTAACCAACCAAATTTAATTGTAGTGATTGCTTTTGTATTGGACAATTCTTTTACCCGTACGCCTGCGATATATGCCATAGGTAATGACTTCAGCAAATAAATGCGGAATAGGAATGAGTTGTTGACTAGCTTTTGGAATTTAGAATTGGGCATTTAGTTTTGCAAGTTTAATTACATTTTGACATTAAAGATTCCTCGCCCTTGCTTCTCGACTCCGCTCGAAGTGACAGGGTTTAGCATTACAGTTCTAAAGTCAGTTCGAGCGGAGTCGAGAACCAGCCTAAATTGGAAACGTACTTCCCGACAAAGCCATCGCTTCATTAAAAGCAACATCATTAATACCGGTTTTAATATTGTTCTGCTTAAAATACTGAAGTAAATTTTCAGTTGGCATATTACCCGTTAGTTTATCAGTTGCCATCGGACAACCACCAAAACCTTTAATTGCGCTGTCAAATCTTTTGCATCCAGCCGAATATGCAGCATGTACTTTTTCTTCCCAAGTAGTTGGCGTTGTATGCAAATGCGCACCAATTTCTACTCCCGGGAATTCAGGAATTAATTTTGAAAATAAAGTTTTGATATTATCCGGATTTGAAACTCCAATAGTATCACTCAAAGCGATAATTTTAATTCCCATTTGCGCTAATCTTTTTGTCCACGTTATCGCCACATCACTGCTCCACTCATCTCCGTATGGATTACCAAAAGCCATTGAAATGTATACAACCAACTCTTTTTTATTTCTCACACATAAATCATTTATCTCTTCAACTCTGGTAATTGATTCAGATATTGATGAATTAGTATTTCTTTGCTGAAAGGTTTCAGAAATAGAAAATGGAAATCCCAAATAGGAGATTTCTTCAAACTCAATAGCATCTTGAGCTCCACGGACATTTGCAATAATTGCAAGCAATTTAGAATTAGAAGAAGCTAAATCCAATTGTTCCAACACTTGCGCTGTATCGCGCATTTGAGGAATTGCTCTGGGAGAAACAAAACTTCCGAAATCAACCGTATCAAAACCACATTTTAAAATAGAATTGATGTAAGCGACTTTTTTTTCAGTTGGAATAAAATCATGGATGCCTTGCATCGCGTCACGTGGACATTCTACAATTTTCATAATCCTTGTTTTAAAATTTCTTTATTAATCTTTTTCGCAATTCCCGGTCCTTCGTAAATAAATCCTGTATATACTTGAACCAAACTTGCTCCTGCTTTCAGCATTTCAACTGCGTCTTTTCCGGTATGAATTCCTCCAACTCCAATGATTGGAAATGCTTTGTTGGATTTATCGCTCAAATATTTTACAACTTCTACTGAGCGCTTTGTTAGTGGTTTTCCACTCAATCCGCCAGCTCCACAAGTTTCAATTTTATTTTTATTTGTTGTCAAATTGCTTCTGTCAATTGTAGTATTAGTAGCAATCACTCCATCAATTTTTGTTTCTTTTACAATAAGAATAATGTCGTCCAACTGCTCGTTTGTTAAGTCTGGTGCTATTTTTAGAAGTATCGCTTTGGGGTTTTTCTTTTTAGCATTTAATTCTTTTACATGAAGCAATAATTTTGTGAGTGGCTCTTTGTCTTGCAATGCACGTAATCCCGGAGTATTCGGAGAACTTACATTCACCACAAAATAATCTACATAATCAAAAAGTGCTTCAAAACATTTCTCGTAATCACCTACTGCATCTTCGTTTGGAGTGATTTTATTCTTTCCAATATTTCCTCCGATGATGATATTCGACTTTCTGTTTTTCAATCGCACTGCTGCAGCTTCTGCTCCACCATTGTTAAATCCCATTCTGTTAATCAAACCTTCATCTTCCGGTAAACGGAACATACGTGGTTTGTCATTGCCTGGTTGTGGTTTTGGAGTAAGAGTTCCTATTTCTATGAAACCAAACCCATAATATCCTAACTCATCATACAACTTCGCGTCTTTATCAAATCCTGCAGCTAATCCAACAGGATTAGGAAATGTCAATCCGAATAATTTTCGTTCTAATCGTTTATCATTAACAGAGTAAATACTTTTTATTAAAGATGGTATTCCAGGAATTTTACAAAGAAATTTTATTGTTTTGAAAACCAGGTGATGAATGTTTTCGGGTTCAAAAAGAAAAAAGAGAGGCTTAATTATGCTTTTATACATTGCAATAAATTTCAAGCGAAATTAGCGAAAAATTCTGAATAAGTTATTGCGCTTACACTTCGACTCCGCTCAGTGTGACGGCAGTGTTACAACTGTATTATTTTTCTTTTGGCGGAGGCGGACCGCAGTTTTCTGCTAAGGACTTTGCTTCTTCTACACCTAGTGAAAATGCAATTTTAAAATCTTTGCAATGACTAAAATCTTTCGAATCTGCATTAGCTAAACCTCTTTTGTAATACGCTTGTCCGTCTTTTGGCTTAATTCGGATTGCTTCAGAATAATCATACATGGCTGATCTGAAATTTTCCATTCCTTCGCAAGCTGTTCCTCTTTGAATATAAGCATCGTAATAGTTTGGACTTTTACGAACCACGGCAGAAAAATCCTCAAAAGCCATTTTCCAATTGGAAGCTGCATTGTATGCTAATCCACGTAAATAAAGAATTTGAATGGTATCAGGTTTTATTTTTAAGGCTTTATTATAATCCAACAAAGCTTTATCATATTTTTTCAATAACACATTGCATTCCGCCCGTTTGATAAAAGGCATAATAGAATCACCATTCAACTGAATAGCTGAAGTGTAGTCTAACAAAGCGCCTGCATAATCTTTTGCATCCATTTTTGTATTTCCTGCCGTAATAAAAGCCGAACTCATTTCTGTACAAGCATTTGAATTATATAACTCTTTTGCTTTTTCATTTTTCAAAACTTTGGCTTTTCGCAAATCCATACAGCCTTTGTCTTTAGTCCCTTTTGCAATAAGTATTATTCCTCTTTCACAAAACGCTTCAGCATATTTAGGATCAATAGTAATTGCCTTTTCAAAATCTGCCAATGCTTCATCTTGCTTACCTAATCCAACTAACGACATTCCATGACCATAGTAAGGAACCGCTAAATCATGATTATAAACAAAGCCATCAGGCATATCAGATGTTGATTTCTGATACTCATTCAAAGTGCCATACTTTTTGAGTTTATCCAAATAGGTTGCAGTAGCTGGATCGTTCAAGCGAATTGCATTGGCAAAATCCACTTCTGCAGCTTCAAAATTACTAGCAGCAAGCTTCACAGTCCCATTTTGGATAATGACAGGAAGGCTTTGTGAGTAAATACTAATACTATAAAATAAAAAAGGAAGAGCTAGAATCGACCGAATGTTCATGAGAAAGTATATTTAATACAATACCAAAATTAGAAGCTATAATTTCAATATTTTAGCAAATTATGGATATTCTATTAACATATTCAAATTAATTTTAAACAGATGCAACTTTTTTTGATACAAAAGCATCCATTTATATTGAAATTATAGTACTTTGGCTACTCCTAAATCAAATTTTAATTTTTATATGAAAAAAATGAACAAATTAAAAATTTTCGGAATTGTTTCTTTATTGTCTGCAAATGCTTTGTTTGCACAAGAAGTAATTCATAATCATACTATCAATACACAAAATCAAAATGCTCAATTGCTTAT
>SXIH01000019.1 GCA_005772895.1 Bacteroidota bacterium
ATAATTTCCATCAATATCAGAAACAGTACCTTTTGAAAGATTATTTACTAAACGAATAGTCGCGCCTGGTATATATTCTTTAGAATTACCATCCGTAACTTTCCCTTTTAAAATTCCTGTTTCCTGAGAATGCAATAAATCTCCAGAAAGGAGAGCTAAAATATTAATCAATATAAACTTTCGTGAAAACATTTTTCTAAAATAAAAAAACCTTGACAAAGTATGTCAAGGTTTTGTAAAATATAATCTCTATTTATTTAATAAATAACTTTCCTGATTTTTGTATTTCAGAACCGCTCAATTGATACATATACAATCCTGAATTTAATTCAGAAACATTAATGGAGTTCTGACTTGAGTTAGAAACAACTTTACTAGCAACCAATTTACCTGTTAAATCATAAATATTAAGAGTCGATTGGGATTGAATGCCTTTAATAAAATCAACATAAATTGTTTTATCATAAGCATATACATTTGCATTATTTTGATTGAAGGCATTGTCTGTTACACTTGCAGAACTATTATAAACAACAGATAAATCATCCAACCATAATTTACTTCCAGCAGTTGAAGTCATTTGATCGTTAGAAGAAGTTGTATTAATCATAATATATGCTGGATTGCTTGCAGATACATAACTAAAAGCAACCGCAAATCGTGTCCAAGAAGCAACGTTTGCAGTAGGTGTTAAAAACAAGGCATCTCCAATTTTATTTGCTGATGAATCAGGATGATAAGATGAAGCCGCTTCTGGATCATAGTAATTTCCGGTATGCAAAATCGCTCTTACTTTTCCTAATTCAGAAGAACCACCTTGAGTATATTTATACCAACCAACTAAACTATCTGGTCGGCCAACAAATGACATTCTTCTAATGTCAGATGCATCTGTATTTTTCATTGTGCCAATATAGCCATCCGCTTTGTTGGTTGTAGGGGCATTTACAATACCTGTAGTAACAGATCCATTCACAACAGCAACAATAAATGTTTTTGTTTCCATTCTTACAGAATAAGAACCACCATGAAAAGTAGTTGCATCTCTGTAACAAGTTTGTGGTCCACTTGTTGCCCAATCAGTTCCTGTTCTGTTTGAATTAAAAAATGTTGGTTCTTCAGTTGCTGCACCAACATTTTCCCATAATTCAAAATCTCCATTTTGAATAGTTGTTTGAGCAATCATACTAGAAGCAAAAATAATTTGGAGTAGCGTAAATATTTTTTTCATGTATTTATTTTTTAGTTTTTCAATAACAAATATAGCAATTTTTCAATTATTAAATCTACTCCTTTTCAACCCAATCTCCATGCTTTTTAATCAGCTCAATAAGCGCATCAACAGCCTTTTCGGAGTTCACATTTCTTTCTACCACTTCTCTTCCTTTGTATAACGTTATCTTATCAATTCCTGTTCCCACATAACCATAATCGGCATCCGCCATTTCACCCGGACCATTTACAATACAACCCATAATTCCAATTTTAATACCTTTTAAATGATCAGTTCTAGTTCTGATTTTTGCTGTAGTTTCTTGTAAGTCAAATAATGTTCTTCCACAGGACGGACAAGAAATATATTCTGTTTTTGAAATGCGTGTTCGAGTTGCCTGTAAAATTCCAAATGCTGTTGCATTTACATTTTTAGGAGAAGTACAATTTTTTTGATTTATCCAAACTCCATCTCCGAAGCCATCTAAAAACAATGCTCCGAAATCTGTTGATGCGTGCAATTGAAACTTTTCCTCTGAAAGATTTGAATAATTTCTTTTGATGATGACAGGAATCGAAATTTTATTTTGCAGAAGTTCGATAAACATCCTTCTTTGTTCTGCCATTCCGTGCTCGTTGGAAGTTTCGAAGACAAAAATACAATTTGGAAATTTTTCAATTTGGAAATTTGGAAATTGAAGAACATTATTTACTGTAACTGAAATAAAGTTTAAAATATCTGATTTTTTTTGAGCAGAACTAAATTCTTCAAATGTATATAATGGATAGCATCTTGTTTTGTCTTTTAAATCATTCCAAGTACTTGCATTGTATATCAATCCTAATGTTCCTGGAATTTGAAAATCGATACTATTATCTCCTACAAAAACATAATCACAAGCTTGGTATGTTAAATTCCATTTATCCAATGGCACAGAATAATTATACCCCACAGCAAAAAGTGAAGCAGCAGTAATTTTTTGTTTTTCAGAAAAATCAGTAATAACTCTCGGAACATTATGTCCACCAATATTTACAGCTTCTTTCGAAATTCTTTTTGAAAAATCGTAAGGGGAATATGGTAAATTGATAATTTCAGGAATTGATGAATGATTCTTTCTGTTGGAATAACGTTCAACTAAATTCTTCGCAACTGGAATTTCAAACTCAGGATCTTCCGTTAATGAAACTCTAACTGTATCACCTATTCCATCTTCTAACAATGTTCCAATTCCTACAGCCGATTTAATTCTTCCATCTTCTCCTTCACCTGCTTCAGTTACTCCCAAATGCAAAGGATAATTCATATTCAATTCTTGCATTTTTTGAATCAACAAACGATAAGCTTGCACCATCACTTGCGGATTACTAGCTTTCATCGACAATACAATGTTGTAATAATTATGGTCTTCACAAATACGTAAAAATTCCAAAGCACTTTCCACCATTCCAAGTGGTGTATCACCATAACGACTTAAAATTCTATCACTCAAGGAACCATGATTTGTTCCAATACGCATTGCCGTTCCATACTCTTTACAAATTTTTACCAAAGGAGTGAAACGTGTTCTTATTCTATCCAACTCAGCAACATAAGTCGCATCCGTATATTCTATGTTTTCAAATTTCTTTTTATCAGCATAATTGCCAGGATTTACTCTCACCTTTTCAACTATTCTAGCAGCAAGTTCCGCTGCATTAGGCGTAAAATGAATGTCCGCTATCAAAGGAGTTTTGTATCCTCTTTTTGCTAATTCTTTTTTTATTTCTTCTAAGTTTTGTGCTTCAGTAATACTTGGAGCTGTGATTCTAACATATTCACATCCTGCATCAATCATCCGAATACTCTGCTCTACCGTTGCAATAGTATTCATCGTATCAGTTGTAGTCATCGACTGAATACGAATAGGATTATCTCCACCCAAAGGCACATCACCAATGTTGACAACACGGGTTTTGTATCTTGAGTATTGCGTAAGACTATTGCAATAAAGTTTAGTATTCATAAGCTTTTGATTGAGGTACAAATTTACGAGAAATGCTATTAACTAATTCATAAAAGTTGTATTTTTGATAAGGATAAAAACTACTAAAATCATGAAAAAATATTACTCTATAATAGCAATAGCTATTCTATTCGTTTGTTTCACAAAGTCAGCAAAATCAGCTTGTACAGCAAATTTTACATCTAGTAATGTTGCAAATGTATTCGACTTTACAGATGCCTCTACTAGTTCTTCAGGAAGTATTATTACATGGATATGGACCTTTGGAGATCTTTCTGCTCCAAGCACTTTACAAAATCCTTCCCATTCTTACGATGTATGTGGAGTATACGAAGTATCATTAACTATTGGTACAAGCCTGTTTTGTACAAACACTTATTCAACCACCATTACTGTAAATAGTGGAATGACAGGATCTTTTACTTCTATGATTGATACCACAACTGGAGTTGGGGCTTTCACAGGAAGTCCAATAGGATTAAATGTTAATTATGCTTGGGATTTTGGTGATGGCAATACGGGAACGGGAGCTGCTGCAAGCAATACGTATGCAGCATCAGGAACATATTATGTTTGTTTAACAGTTTCGGATACTGGAGGAATTTGCACTGATGTATTTTGTGACAGTGTTGTAGTATATATATCAACTCCAAGTTGTAGTTCAACTTTTACTTATACTGACAATGGATCAGGAAATCTTACTTTTCAAGTTGCTCCTGTTGTTATTACAGATACTTATGCTTGGGATTATGGCGATGGCACAACAGGAACATTGCCTTTTTCGCTTCACACTTATGTTACTGCAGGAACATATTATGTTTGTTTAACTACAACCGATCCGCTTACATCTTGTACTAGCACTTTTTGCGACAGCGTAGTTGCAGCAGGAACAGGAGGTGTTTGCTCAGTTTCATATACTTATATTGATGTAAACGGAATAGTTGCTTTCACAGCTATTCCGCCTTCGCTGACAAGTACTTATACTTGGACTTTCGGAGATGGTAATACAGGAACTGGCGCAGTAACTACAAACACTTATGCTGTAGAAGGCAATTATTATGTATGTGTAACAATGATAGATTCATTTAATTCTTGCACCGATACTTATTGCGATTCTATTGTTACAAACATTACCGGAATAGGAATAATGGAGAATGATGCTATTAATTTTAATTTATCCGTTTACCCAAATCCTGTAACTAATAATGTAACCGTTTCATATGAGTTATTACAATCAGCATTAATAAACATTGAACTATTTGACATCATTGGAAATAAAATTTCTACAAGTTCATTGTTACAAACATCAGGAAAACACCAAACAATTATTAATACCGAACTGTTAAGCCAAGGTGCTTATTTAATAAAATTGAGCTCCGAAAATCGAAATTCCAGTAAATTGATCATTAAAAAATAGCTTTATTTTAAATCTTGAATAAGGGTAATTATTTAAATATAATTACCCTTTTTTATTGACTAAAATGTAATTTTTATCAATTTGGATGCGTAAGCTTTTTAGATTTTGATTTTAATTTCTGAGTAGTGTGTTGCACATTTGTATCATCAAAATAGAAATACACGAAAATTAAAATCTTATGAAAACTAAAACTGCATACTTCGCAATTCTAATCACATTAGTAATTGCTTCTTGTAAAAAAGATTCGCCAACTCCTACTAACTCAAGTGCGAATACTTATTCTTCTATACAAGACTTTTATAATACAAATGGAGTACAAAAACAGATCTACACTATTGATGCTTCAACAGGTGGGATGTTTGTTTCGCCAAAAGGAACTAAAGTAACTATTCCTGCAAATGCATTTGTTACACAATCTGGCGGACCAGTTACAGGATCTGTAACAATAGAATTCAAGGACATTTATAGTAAAAGCGATATGTTACTTTCTAATGTTCCATCTATGACTTATTATGGAGCACCACTAAAATCTGCTGGAGAATTTTTTATTATAGCGAAAGTTGGTTCTGTCGCAGTTGTTTTAGATGCAGGGAAAGCGATTACTGTAGAACAGCCTGCAATGGATGGATTTCCTGATACAGCAATGGTACCATTTGTAGCAGTACCTGACTCAATACCTGGTGGTGGCATATCATGGTGGCAAAATCCAAACGATAGTATCAATTATGCTGCATCCAGTTATATATACACAATGTACAATTTTAGTAATCCTGCTGATTCTGGAACATGGTGTAACAGCGACAACTATATGTTCTTTGCAGCTTACCCACAAACTACACTTGGCATTGTTGCAAACGATGACCATGCACTTTACAATACACAAGTCTTTTTAGTTTTTTCATCAGTTAATTCAATGGTTCATGTATATGAAAGTTCAGCAACAAATTTCGATTACTCATTTGCTCCAATTGGACTAGAGTGTACAATTGTTGCATTAGGTGTAAAGGATGGAAAATTATATTCTTCGTTCACACCAATTACGATTGCATCTGGTCAAACAGTTAATTTTTCTTTAACAGAAACAACAGATGTAGCATTCAAAGCACAATTAAATGCCTTAAATTAAAAACAATTAAATCGATATAACATGAAAACAATTCTAAAAATTCAAAAAAACATACTTTCAAAACTTACAAGAGTTTTAATGTTTGTAGCACTAATTTGTTTTGGCTTTAAAGCAAGTGCACAATGTGTTGCGGGTTACACTTACACAGTTGATACAGCAAACAATGGTGATGTGACATTTACAAATACTTCAACAGGCTCCGGATTATATTATTTCTGGGATTTTGGAGACGGCTATACAAGTAATTCAATAAATCCTGGAACGCATACTTATGCTGGGACGGGTACTTACACCGCATGTTTGACTATATATGATTCATTAGGTATGTTTGATAGCCTTTTAGGTTGTTACAATTCATACTGCACTACAATCTCAGTTGTAAATAGTTTAGGAACTTGTAATGCGAATTTTTATATCTATAACGATACCCTTGGAACTATTTATATTACAAATATTTCTTCAGGCAGTATTACAAGTTACTTTTGGGATTTTGGAGATGGGACAACGAGTACTTTGGCAAATCCAGGAACTCATTCATATCCAAGTGGAGGGGCATATTTAATATGTTTGACAACTTTCAACCCATCGACTTTATGTAACTCTACCTATTGTGATAGCGTTTTTGTTTCGAGCTGCAATGCAAGTTTCACATACACTCCAGATGCTGTTGGTAATGGTTGTAGTTTCTTCGGGTCTGGAACGGGGTCTGCAAGTAGTTATTTTTGGGATTTCGGTGATGGATCTACATCCACTTTACAAAATCCGTATCATGTTTACGCAAGTAACGGAACGTATAATGTATGTGTAACTGCAACGTCTTTTTTAGATACAACTTGCAACAGCACAACTTGTCAATGGATTTCTATGACTGGAATTTGTAATTCTTATTTTATTATTCAACAAGATTCATCTAACTTATATAATTACTTTGTTTATAATTATTCAACTTCTCCGGGAACGTTAACCTACTTATGGGATTTTGGTGACGGATCAACATCAACTGCAATGTATCCAACTCATACATATGCAACTACTACTCCAGTATTATTATGTTTAACAATTTCTGATGGCTCTTGTACAGATACATATTGCGATTCAATATATCCTGGATTAATGATGTCGAGTGTATTTACAATAAGTGTTGTGAATCCGCTAGGAGTAAGCGAACAAATTTCTGCAATTTCTTCTTTGGAAAATTATCCAAACCCATTTAGTGATAATACAACTATCAATTATGTAATAAATAAAGATGCAAACGTATCTGTTTCAATAATGGATCTTTTAGGAAACACCATTGCTGATTTGGAAAATGGAAATAAAATCAGCGGAGAATATTCAACAACTTGGAATGCAGAAAGTGTTGCTGAAGGAATGTATTTGCTTCAATTAAAAGTAAACAATGATATTTCTGTTAAAAAAGTAATAGTAAATAGATAAGTTAATACACCTGTTTATTTTGTTTAGAGAGGGAAGCCTGCCCGGAGTATTGGGCAGGTTTTTTTACCTAATATTTTTCAAATTTAATTTTCATAACAAAATGAAAAAAATAATTTTATTCATAGTATTAATTACTGCCACAAGCTCTAACTTCATTAAGGCACAAACAGGGAATGTACTTTTTGGAGATGCTATAATTCATGAAATCAGATTCGACAATGTAGATACAAGTACATTCTTTTTGCTTGCCAACAAAGGTATTTATTCGATGTGTAAAATAACTATTGATGGAACTGTAATTGATAGTGTTGGCGCTACCACAAAAGGAAACATCTCTTGGAATCACTCTAATAATAAAAGACCTTTGAAAATAGACATGAACGAGTTTGTTAGCGGAAAAAAATATGATGGGATAAAGAAATTTTATTTACACAATAGTTATGAAGACCCTTCTTTGATGAGAGAAAAATTAACTTATGATATTTGTAAGCAAATGGGCTTACAATCATTGAGAACTGCATTTTCAAAAGTGTACATCAATAATGTATATTGGGGAGTATATACATTAATTGAAGCAAAAGACGAACTCTATAAAAGAGATTTTAATAATAAAAACTCGGAAGTATACGAATCTCTTGACTTAGGCTCGCCTTGTATTTTTAGTCAAGCTCCATTTGATTGGGCTGTTGCCAATGGAAACCCTGCACCAACATGGCCTCGCTTTCAAATGCTTACCAACAAATTAGCCACCACATCCGTAAGTCAATATTTGGATACTATACCAGAATATATAAACATAGAAGATTTTTTCAAGTATCAAGCAGTGAATGTTTATTTACTAAATTTTGATTCCTTTTTAGCATTCAACGGAAATCAACTCTATCTCTTCGACAGCATTTTTGAAGATAGATTTCAAATAATTCCATGGGATTTCAATGCATCGTTTGGTTTATGGAACACAAGCAGTTACAACCCAAACACACTAGACATAATTCCTACATTGATTTCTAGTAAGTGTCCGTTTGATAAAATAAATGCAATACCACAATTAAAGAATACTTATTTGGATGCAATGTGCTTGCTAAAAAATAATTATTGTGACACCCTTACATTTAATAATAAAATTACAATGTTTTACAATCAGATTAAAACTGCTGTTTATTCTGATTGGAGGAAAGAACCTACCAACACTGAGTTTGATTTAGGAGTAAATTACGGGTATCAAGTATATCTTGGGAATAATGTACCTGGACTAAAAACATTTATAAATGAACGATGGTTAAAAATTAAAACAGATCTTGAAAATATACCTTATACATGCTCAACAGCAGGAATCGAATCTTATACAATTTCAAATTCGTTTCTGATTTTTCCAAATCCTGCAACAACATCACTAACATTAAATCAAAATCTAGCAGGCAACTTAACCTATAAAATAGTTAATCTAACTGGGCAAGAAATACAATCAGGAACAATAAATCAAACAGAAAAACAAATATCAGTTTCTACATTTTCTGACGGAGTATATTTTTTACAAGTATTTGAAGGATATAAACCAATCGGACAACAAAAATTTATTAAGTCATCTCAGTAATGTTTTATACATCAAATTTTTTTAATTCAAATAAATATAAATCGTCCCTTAACATATTATTAAATTAATTATTATGAAAACAAAAATTAAATCAACAAAAGTTAAGCAAGTAAAATTTGTGAAATTTTTATTGCTGATCGTGTTTCTGAGTTTTACAGCTATTGCAAACTCACAAACAACAGGCTACTGTACAGTAATTCAGCAGCCTTGTAATAATGATGGAATACTAGCTGTTACAATCACTTCGGGAATGACACCTCCTTTGGATTTTTATTATTATGATAGTAATGGCAACCAATTTATTCATTCAAATATTAGCATACTAACAGATACTCTTTACTTAATCGGCACCAAAATCTCTTACGTTTATGCAACACCAAGCTTAACTCCATGGTCAGTTTATTATTTAGAGTCTTCCACAGGAATGATTGCTCCTTTTACAGTGGATCCCGCAATTACAACAGATGCAATTTGTCCGAGTTTAACTGGAACCGCACAAATTACAATTAATGGTGGAGCTACACCAGCTTCTGTTCAGTGGTATACAACCGCTGGCTGGGGCTCTGGTTTAGGCACTTACGTTGGAACAGGAAACCCAATGACATTAGCACCAAATCAATATGCAACAGTAATAATAGATGGTAGCGGATGTGTAGTAACTGCAGGTATTGATAGTACGTCTGGAGTAGCAATAAATAATATCTCCGGAATAAATTTTACAATATCATCTACAGTTGCATCTTGTACAAATGGAACGGCAAGTATAAGTGGGTTAACAGGTGGAATGTTACCGTATACCTACTTATGGTCGAATGGAGCAAACACAACTTCAATAAGCGGATTGACACAAGGAATGTATTCTGTAACAGTAACGGACATGCAAGGTTGCTATAATACAGTAAGTGATTATGTATTTCAATCTATTGCAATTTATGCGAATCCAGTTATTACAATGGCAACTTGTTTACAAAATGATGGAAGTATCATTTCATTCGGGTCGGGTGGAACTCCTCCTTATAGTTATGTTTATAGCAATGGAATGACGACACAATCAGTAACTGGGCTTAGTGGAGGAGCATCTTTATCCGTAATAGCAACAGATGCAAACGGTTGTGTTAGCAATCCAAGTTACGCATCTATGGGTACTACTACTCCAATTACAGTTACGTATAGTTCAACAAACAGTTTGTGCACAGCACCGACAGGAAGTAGCACACTTTCTATTTCAGGAGGAACTGCTCCCTATACTATAAACTGGAATACAACTCCTGCTTTGAGTGGAACAACTATCACAGGTATGCCAGCTGGTTCATATTATTTTACAGTTACTGATGCCGTTGGTTGTGTGCAAACAGGATTTGCTGTTATTCAACCTAACAGTGTAATAACCGCATCTGATTATGTTTCTAATCCTATTTGTCCTGCAACAACAGGAACAGTTGGAGTGAATGTAACTGGCACGAGTCCACCATATACCTATTTATGGAATACTGGAGCAACCACTTCATCACTTACTAGTGTTCCTTTAGGAAATTATTGGTGTTTGATTACAGACAATGTTGGTTGTTCATTATATAAATATCCAACACTCGTACAAGCAAGTCCAATCAGTCTTGGTTTTAGTTCAATGCAAGCTAGCTGTTTGTATGCAGCAGACGGAGCTAGTTTAGTAACTCCAATTGGTGGAACTGCACCTTACAGTTATATATGGAGTAATGGACAAACAAGCGCTACAGCTACAGGTTTGATATCTGGACATTATTATGCTTACGTTACCGATGCAAACGGATGTAGAGATAACTCTACTAATAACCACACTTATGTTGGATATAATCCTACAAATACAAGTTGTTATTGCACAATAGCAGGAAAGGTATACAGAGATGCAAACAGCAATTGCATTCAAGATTCGGGAGAAATGGGAATAGAACACATCATGATTCATTGCTCAGGATTCGGTTATACTTTTACAGATGTGAATGGTGATTATTCTTTTGCTGTTCCAACTGGCACTTATACTTTATCCGAGTCTGTGCAATATGCTTATCCATTAGCTCCTTGCCAAAGCAATTCCATTTCAGTAAGTGTTACAGCTTCTAGTGGATGTGTTTATAATGTTGATTTTGCAAACAATGTGAATGTGATTCGCGACATAAATTTGCTAAGAGTTCACTACAATTTTGCTGTTCCCGGAAACACATTTATGCATGGGCTGATTGTAGAAAACAATGGAACAGTAAACGAATCTACTGTTCAATTGGGTTATCAAACAGATGGACAACTATTGTTCAGCTCAACATCACCTGTAACATACACACAATTGAGTGCAGCTACAGAGCCTAACTGGTACAGTGTTACAAGCGGGTTTCCATCATTAGCACCTGGTGCATCAACTGTGATATATTTTACTGATTTTGTTCCTACTAATATTCCAATTTCTACAAATATTTTTTATAGCGACACCGTATCATATGATGCCCCTATGAGCAATTGGTTAAATGATTTTACTCCATGGAACAATATAGAAAGTTTTCAAACAACTGTAGTTGGATCATACGATCCAAACTTTAAAGAGGTTAGTCCAAAAGGAACAGGTGTGGAAGGATTTATCACTATTAATGATTCTGTTTTAGATTATGTTGTTCATTTTCAAAACACGGGTTCGTATTATGCAAATAAAGTTGTAGTAATTGATACACTGGATGCTGATTTAGATTGGGAATCCTTGCATGTTGGTTTTTCAGATCATGAATACAAAGCAGTTTTAAGTGAAACAGGAGTTTTGACTTTTACATTTGATAATATTCATTTGGATTGGCAATCAAACAATGAGTTAGCTAGTATGGGTTTAGTTTCTTATTCAATTAAACAAAAACCAAATTTAGCTATCGGAACAGAGATTACAAACTCTGCTGCTATCTATTTTGATTACAACGAACCCGTTATTACAAACCAAACTGTAAATACTATTCAAGAACCACAAGGAATTTTGGAAACAGAAAATCAATTGAGCATCACTCTTTATCCGAATCCTACATCCGGTGATTTAAATATCGACTTGAGTGAAAGTACCGACATCTCATTAATAAACATTTTTGATTTGCAAGGACGATTAGTGCTAGCAGAACAAGCTGATAGAAACAACCGTTCACAAAAAATTTCTGTAGCTAATTTGAATAACGGAATTTATTTTATTGAATTGATTAAAACTAACCGACAAAAAACAACTGGAAAGTTTATTAAAAATTAATTTTGAAAAACTAAAAAGCGTCATGCAATTAGTTTTTGCATGACGCTTTTTAGTCTATATCCTTTTTCAGATATTGTTTTAACAATCCATTTCCAAAAATGGTTGCCAATATTATTAACGTTCCTATATAGAACCCAGGGGTCATTGCTTCGTCCTGTTTCCAAAGTATGTACGCAATAATAATTCCGTAAACAACTTCTAAATTTACTGTAAGAGTAACAGTGTACGGACTAATTTTTTTCATCAAGTTAACGCTGGAGATAAATGGAAATGCCGTTCCTAAAATTGATAATATTCCCAACCATCCCCAAGCTGCCGGTGTAATATTAAAAAAATCAACTGTAAATTCTCCGGTAAATAATAAGTATATACTCAAAGCAATAAAGCCACCAGTTAGTTCATATATTGCTATTACAGGTGAGGGAATTCTTCTTACCAATAAACCATTAAATACAGTAAAAAATGAAGAGGTAAGCGCAGCTAACATTCCAAAAATGATTCCTAATGTATATTGAGTTTCTACTTGAAAGATTAATGCGATTGCTCCTATAATTACCATTCCGAATGCAATTTCGTAGCGAATGATTTTTCTCTTATAAAAAATGGGCTCAATAATGGAAGTAAACAATGTGCCAGTAGCAAAAGCAACAAGTGTTACCGAAACGTTTGAAACATTTATCGCATTGTAGAAACAAAACCAGTGAAAAGCTATGATAGCACCAATTCCAAGAAGCTGACAAACATCTTTATTAGCAAGTTTAATGTTTTGTTTGGTGAGAAATAAATAGGAAGCAACAGTAATAACTGTAATCAACATTCTGAACCAAACCAATTGGTATGCAATTACACCTTCAATATTAATAAGTTTACCAAGAATTGGTGACCAGCCCCAGATGAGAACAATGAAATGTAAAAGAAGAAGATTTTTATTTTTAAAAAGCACAGAAATGATTATTCAAATCGTTTTGAAATTTTGGCTTCAACATATTCCCTTAAAGCGTCAATTTTAATAGTATCAACCACTTCAGAAGCAAATGCGTGCATAAGTAGTTTTTTTGCACTTGCTTCACTCAATCCACGGGCACGAAGATAGAAAATTTTATCCTCATCCAATTTACCCGTTGAAGTACCATGAGAACATTTTACATCATCCGCATAAATTTCCAACTGAGGTTTTGTGTTGATGGTTCCATCATCACTTAATAAAATATTTTTGTTTGATTGGAAAGCATTAGTTTTCTGAGCGTCTTTCCTTACGTAAATTTTTCCGTTGAATGTAGCAGAAGATTTATCTTCAATAATTCCTTTATAAAGCTCATTGCTGTTACAATTTGGTTTACGGTGATCAACAAGCGTATGATTATCCACGACCTGATTCCCATTCGTCAGATACAAACCATTCAAATGCGATTCTATAAATTCATCGTCCAAAACCATGTTCAGGTTATTACGAACCAACAATCCGCTTAAGGTAAAAGTATGTGTTGTAAAATTGCTTTGCTTTTTTTGTATAGATTGAGTTGTACTTATTAAATGCCCAAAATCCTGCCTGTCCGGCAGGCAGGCATTTTCATCCTGAATTTTATAATGATCAACTACCGCACTCGCTTCGACTACAATCTCAGTCAATGCATTGTTAAACGATTTTGCTTTAGAATCAACTGTTTGGAATGATTCAACAATTGTTGCTTGTGCATTTTCTTCAACCACAATTAAATTGCGGGAATTCAAAACCGTGTTTTCTGAAACAGCAGTAACATGAACAATATGAATTGGTTTTTCAATCACTGCACTTTTTGCAACATGAACAAAAACTCCACCACTTGTCAAAGCTGTATTCATTGCAATAAATGGATCTAAATTTACATTTGCGTATTTCGAATAATGCTTTTTGAATACATCATTTGAAACGGCATCCGAAATATTTACTATTTGCAATCCTTTTGGTAAAGAATTTGTTTTTGAATATTCCGAATTAAATTTTCCGTTTTCGATTACAACAACAATCGCATCATTTAAGAATTGAGTACTTTCAAGTTGTTTAGCAGAAAGTTTTTGAGTGCTTGAAAATGCAAAGTCACCTTTCAAAGCCAATTCCATATTCACATACTTATACTCTTCACTTTTACGCCCCGGAATTCCTTGTTTTGAAAAGGCTTCCAAGGCTTTCTCACGAATAGTTGTATCACCGAACAATGAACTTTTTGATGATTCAAATTCAGCAATCAATTTATCTTTTATAGTATTTAATTTTACAATCGTTTCCATTAAGCTCCAACTTCTTCTTTAATAAAATCGTATCCTTTTTCTTCCAACTCCAATGCTAATTCTTTCGGACCTGATTTTACAATTTTTCCTTTATAAAGAATATGCACTACATCCGGAACAATATAATCTAACAAACGCTGATAGTGCGTAATCACAATTGTTGCATTGTCTTTTGATTTTAATTTATTTACTCCTGCAGCAACAATTTTCAAAGCATCAATATCCAAACCGCTATCTGTTTCATCCAAAATTGCCAGCTTCGGCTCCAACATCGCCATTTGAAAAATTTCATTTCTCTTTTTCTCTCCACCACTAAATCCTTCATTTACCGAACGATTTGCCAACTTACCATCCAACTCCACTAATTTTTGTTTTTCTTTTACCAACGCTAAAAAGTCTTTTGCTTCCATAGGAGTTTGACCTTTGTAAGCACGAATTTCATTAATAGCAGTTTTCAAAAAATTGATATTACTCACTCCTGGAATTTCAACAGGATATTGAAAAGCCAAAAACACACCTTCTCTCGCTCTATCCTCTGGCGACAATTCCAAAAGATCTTTTCCATTTAATGTTACGGAGCCTTCGGTGATCTCATAATCTTCTTTTCCTGCAAGCACAGCAGACAAAGTGCTTTTACCAGAACCATTCGGCCCCATGATTGCGTGAATTTCTCCCGTTTTAACTTCAAGGTTAATTCCTCTTAATATTTCTTTGCCATCAATTGAGGCATGTAAATTTTTTATACTTAACATGATTTTAAAATATATTATCCTACTGAACCTTCCAAAGAAACTGCCAAAAGCTTCTGTGCTTCTACCGCAAATTCCATTGGTAATTTATTTAATACTTCTTTGCAATAGCCGTTTACAATTAAACCAATTGCTTTTTCATTATCTATTCCTCGTGATTTACAATAGAACAATTGATCTTCTCCAATTTTTGAAGTAGTTGCTTCATGTTCTACAATTCCCGATTTATCTTTTATCTCGATGTATGGAAAAGTATGCGCTCCGCATTTATCACCCATCAATAAACTATCACACTGAGAAAAATTTCTGGCGTTTGTTGCACCTTTAGATATTCTCACCAAACCTCTGTAACTATTGTTACTAAAGCCTGCTGAAATCCCCTTTGATATGATTGTACTTCTTGTGTTTTTTCCCAGATGCATCATTTTTGTTCCGGTGTCTGCTTGCTGATAATTGTTGGTTACTGCAACAGAGTAAAATTCTCCAACTGAATTATCTCCTTTTAAAATTACGGATGGATATTTCCAGGTAACTGCGGAACCAGTTTCTACTTGTGTCCAGGAAATTTTTGAATTGTCTTCCAAACAAATTCCACGCTTGGTTACAAAATTGAAAATCCCACCTTTTCCATCTTTATCTCCTGGATACCAATTTTGTACTGTTGAATATTTTACTTCAGCATTTTTATGAGTTACAATTTCTACAACTGCTGCATGCAATTGATTTTCATCACGCATTGGAGCTGTACATCCTTCGAGGTAACTCACATACGCATCTTCATCGGCAATTATTAAAGTACGCTCGAACTGACCAGTTCCTGAAGCATTGATTCGGAAATATGTGGAAAGTTCCATCGGACAACGAACTCCTTGGGGAATGTAGCAGAATGAACCATCTGTAAAAACAGCAGAATTTAATGCTGCATAAAAATTGTCGGTATAAGGAACAACAGAACCCATGTATTTTTTTACAAGCTCTGGATGTTCTTGAACGGCTTCTCCAAAAGAACAAAAAATAATTCCTTTTTCAGAAAGCGTTTCTTTGAAAGTTGTTTTTACCGAAACGCTGTCCATAACAATGTCGACAGCAATTCTGCTCTCCACTCCACTCAATCGTTTTTGTTCTTCAATAGAAATTCCAAGTTTCTCAAATGTTTTTAATAATTCAGGATCTACTTCATCCAAACTATTCAATTGAACTTTTGGTTTTGGTGCAGAGTAATAAATAATATCCTGGAAATTGGGTTTGGGATAAGAAACATGAGCCCAATGTGGCTCTTCCAATGTTTGCCAATAACGGAATGCTTTTAAGCGATATTCCAACATCCATTCCGGTTCGTTTTTCTTTTTAGAAATAAAACGAATGATGTCTTCATTCAAACCCTTCGGAGCATTATCAGCTTCAATATCCGTAACAAAACCGTACTTATATTCCCCGCTGATCTGCTCTTCTAAAATCTCGTTTGCCATCTTTTTAAGTTAATAGTTTAGCGTTTACAGTTTATAGTTATCCGAACTGGAGACTAAAAACCAAAAACTCTAAACTGAAAATGATTCCCCACATCCACAAGTTCTGCTTGCGTTCGGATTAATAAATACAAACCCTTTTCCGTTCAAACCTCCTGTGTAATCCAACTCGGTTCCGATTAAATAAAGAAAACTTTTTTTGTCGACTGCGATCTTGATTCCTTTGTCTTCAAAAACCTGATCTCCTTCTTTTATAGTATTGTCGAATTCCAATTTGTATGAAAGTCCTGAACATCCGCCTCCATCTACACCAACACGAATGAAAGTGCCTTCCGGATGATTTTCGCTTTTTATCAGGTCCAAAGCATGCTGTTTTGCATTTTCTGATACTGTTATCATTTTATATAGTATTGATAATCAATTAGTTATTTCTTATTCTTATTTAGATTGAATCTAAATCTGATACAAAAATACCTAATTTTAGGTACTCCGACAAGTATTTTAGACTAAATATTTATGCTGAAATAAAGGAGTATGTGCTGATTAGTTTTTCTATTTTTGGGAGATATTTTATTCATCTAATTTATTGCAATGTTTTATTATAAAAAGTGGGCGATCGTAATTCCGATGGCAAATGAAGAGCAGGATTTCAAACCATTTATTGAAATGCTGAATTTTGTAATTAATGAATTACAACCCGGTAATGTTTACTTTATTATTGACAAAGCATCCACTGATAAAACATTAGAACTTTCCCAAGCACTATCCGCAAAAGATTCAAGATATGTTACAGTTTGGGCTCCCGAAAATAGAAATGTTGTGGATGCATATGTAAAAGGATTAAGAGTAGCATATGAAGCCGGTCACGATATAATTATTGAAATGGATGCAGGACTTTCTCATGATCCTCGTGCTATCCCAATGTTTTTGAGAGTTTTGAATGAAGGAAACGAATGTGCTTTTGGAAGCCGGTTCATCAACGGAGGTTCCATGGGCGATTCTCCTTTTAAAAGAAGAATGCTTTCTAAAACAGGAACCGTTTTAGCAAATATGTTATTGGGAACAAAATTGCGTGATATGACTTCAGGATACCAGGGTTTTCATAGAGATGTTGTTGGAAAAATAATCAATCATGAATTCAAATCAAAAGCACATTTCTATCAAACAGAATTAAGATACTTGTTAAGAAAACACAGAACTGTTGAAGTTCCTATCCACTACCAGGCGCCATCTCCACGCGTTTCTAAAAATGCTATTAAGAACGCTTATCAAACACTATTTTATTATTTCTTTCAACGACTAACATCCAAACCAAAGGAATTATAGATAAATGCAAAAGCGAGTAGTTGTTACTGGGGCTTCTGGGCACATTGGTTATCATGTGGCTTTGCAATTAATTGAACGAGGATTTGATACCACTCTTTTAATTAGAAAAGAAAATCAAAATATTTTTCTACTTAAAAACAAAGGGGCAAAAATTCATTTTGCAAATTTGCTTTCTCCAAGCTCATACGAATCAATTCTTGAAAATTGTGATGCTCTTTTTCATATTGCTTCAGAAAACACTACTGACACAAGTGACGAAAAAAGAGTAATTCAAAACACTTTCGAGCTTTCTAAAGTTGTTATTGATGCTGCAGTAAATAAAAACGTAAAAACTATTATCTATACTAGTTCTGTTGTTGTTTTAGGGAGATCCACCAATCCTGACATATTAATAAATGAAAAAAATAAAACTACAATTTTAGAAAGTCCCTATGTAAAAGGAAAATTTTTGGCGGAAGAATATTGCGATGAATTAATTAAAGAAAACAAAACAGACATCCGAAGACTATATCCATCATGGGTTGTAGGTAGCAACGATTTAAAATTCACTCCACCACATAAAATAATAAATGATTATTTTCAAAAAGGACAAAAATTTTATTTTGCAGGAGGAATTTCTGTAGCATCTGTTCAGGAAGTTGCAAAAGCACATATCGATGCTTGGATAATTGGAAAGCAAAATGAAAAATACGTTATTGCAGGAAATAATATTTCATTTAGAGAATTTTATGCTCTGCTTTCAAAATATTGCGGACACAAACCACCATTTTTATTTTTACCAAAACTATTTATTTATTCAGGCGCATTATTAGCGAAAGCAATTTTTGGTAAAAAGAGTCCGGTTGACCCAAAATATATCCAAACAGTTATTGGAAATTATAGTTGGTACGATTCTCAAAAAGCAAAAAACGAATTAAAATACTCCATTCCACCAATAGAAAAAATACTTTCAGAAGCAGTTATTGAAACTCAAAAAAAAGTAGCAGGACTAAATCAACTTTTCCAAAAAGAGAACCCTGAAATAACCCGATTACAATATGATACAAATGACACGATTTTAATTACTGGCTTTCCAGGCTGGTTGGGAAATCGGATGGTTGATATTTTAATGAATGGAGATAGATATGGGAACAATGCAGTTGAACGTAAAGTCAGATTGTTAGTACAACCAAAATTTAAAAATTTAATTTCACTCCCTTCAAATTTTGAAATTGTTTATGGAGATATTACCGACAAAAAAAGTTTACAAATCGCTCTAGAAAACATAACAACTGTATATCACTTAGCCGGAGCGATTTACCCAAAAACTATAGACACCTACTATAAGATTAATTTCGAAGGAACAAAAAATATTGTTGATTGCTGTATTGAAAAAGGGATCAAAAGAATACTGTTTATGAGTACTGATAGTATTTGCGGATACGGAAAAGAGAAAAGAATTTTTGATGAGAATACACCTGCCCAACCTTATAAGAATTACGGAAAATCAAAATACCAAGCAGAACAATACATTCTCGATAAAACATCAGAAGGATTAATTAATGGGACATCCTTACGTGGATTTTGGTTTTTCGGTCCATTTATGCCAAGTAGAAACAAAGATTTTTTCAAAATGTTTTACTGGAAAAAACAATTTGTATTCGGAAATGGAAAAAATTTCAGAAGCATTTCACATGTCGATAATATTATTCAGGCATTTGTAAAAGCAGAAAAGAACAAAAACACATTTGGAAAATGGTATTGGATTGGAGATACAAAAGCAAACCATACTGTTGATGATATCTATCAAATGATTGCAGATGGAATAGGTGTAAAATACAATCCGTTTTATGTTCCACGTTGGATGTGCAAATTATTTAGTATACTTGATAGTTTTTTAGGTCTTTTTGGAAAGCTTAATGCTACAATACATGCAGCAGGAAAATTCCACAAAGATATAGCAGGCGAAATTGCTTCTGCAGAAAGAGATTTTAATTATAAACCAGATGTTGGTTTCGAAGAAATAAAAAAAGAATTGAACGAATTAATTAAGTAAAATGGCAACAAAAAAAACACTTATCATCACTTCTATTGCAAACGACAAACATCCTATTTTAAAACAGTTTGCCGAAGAATGTAAAAAACAAAATTTTGGTTACATCGTAATAGGTGATACAAAATCTCCTGCTGAATTTAAACTTGAAGGATGCGACTTTTGGAGTGTTGACCGTCAATTAACTTTACCTTTTGACTTAGCTAAGATTACTCCTACTCGCCACTACTCTCGTAAAAACTTAGGTTATCTTTTAGCAATAAAAAATGGTTCTACAGAGTTAGTTGAAACCGATGATGATAATATCCCTAGAGCTGAATTCTGGTCTGAAAAAACCCGTGAAGTAAAAAGTCATGCATTTGAAAATGCTGGTTGGGTAAATGTATATCACTACTTCACAAAAAATATGATCTGGCCAAGAGGGTTTCCTTTGGAAGAATTACAAAACAAACAAATTGAACTTTCCACTTTAAAAAACAGTTCTGTAAATTGTCCAATTCAACAAGGTTTAGCAGATGAAAATCCAGATGTAGATGCTGTATATCGCTTGACGTATCCTTTACCATTAAATTTTGAAATTAAAAACAAATTAGCATTAGGAAAAAATGCCTGGAGTCCGTTTAACAGTCAAAACACTTATTGGTTTAAAGAAGCTTTTCCTTTAATGTATCTTCCTTCTTTTTGTAGTTTCAGAATGACGGACATCTGGAGAAGTTATGTTGCACAACGTATTGCCTGGGAATGTGGCTGGAGTGTATTATATCACGAACCAACTGTTTGGCAAGAACGTAATGCTCACAACTTGATGAAAGATTTTGAAGATGAAATTCCTGGATACTCTAATAATTTTAATATCTGTAAAGAGTTACAATCTTTGACTTTAAAACAAGGACAAGAAAATATCTGCGATAATATAATTACCTGCTATCAAAAATTAATCGACATCAATGTAATTGGAAAAGAAGAAATGGGATTGTTGAAGGCGTGGATAAGTGATATTAGTAAATTATAATATTGTAAAGTATACTTTTTACTTATTCTTTTTTATTACTAAAAGAATATCATCTTTGTAAATTTTCCAAAAAGGAATTAAAATAATTAAACTTCCTAAAGTTAACAATGCCATCCGCAGACCAAGAATAAAATGATGACAAATGTTTACTGATTTCTTATAGCTTATAAATTTATTTGTAATTAGAATGTTTTTCTTAATGAAAAACAAAGAATTTTGAAATCGTTGTGTTTGCTCTGAAAATTTAAATATTTGGTCTTCAACCATCCCTAATCGGTGAAAAATATTTAACACATTTAGCACATCTCCTAGCTTCAATCCATTTTTCTCACAAAACCCCTTAATTTGTTTAATACTGCTTTTATTACTCAAACTATCTCTTGAAAACTCCAAGTTTAATACTGAAAGCGGATACTTAGAAATCTCCGAATTCATCTTCATTCTTTCGTTTTCATAAAATTTTATCTGTTTCTCACATTTTTCAATCTGCAATTTTTTAAAATTCTTTAAATGTGAATTATATTGCTCATTGATTTTTTTCATCATAGCATTTGCCATATTGAAAGCTTGATAATTATCAAGATCTGAAATATATATGGATACCTTACCAAACTCATCAATTTTTATAGAAGTGACATTTCGCAATTTATCTTCCGCTTCCGATATAGAAGAGTTTTGAAAATTTTCTGTATGATAATATTTAACAAGATTGAAAGAGTTCACCACATACAAATACAATTGGCTTGAATTTGTTATGCTTTTTATTATTTCAAGCTCTTGTTTGGTGGGAAGAATAGCATTATTCTCATTACTGGATTCTGCAAAGGAAGCTCCTACGATATAAAATTCTATGCCTGATTTATAAAATCTGCCATTCAAATAATACGAAAAACTAGAAACAACTATAAATGTTGCGAACGTAATCAGTAAAATAAATTTGCGATACTTAACAGTATGACGAATAATTTCCTCTCTTGTCATATACTATCCTTAAATTGCTATTTACTCAAAATTACTAATTTTCCTACGCCTATTTGCTTATCCGATTCCTGAACCATATAGAAATATACTTGCGGTGCCAAATCTCCTCTTTCCAAATCATAAGACAAACCGGTAATATTTTTAATTTCTTTTACTACTTTTCCAGTAACATCAAATAAAGTTATAGAATAAATACTCTTAACATCTTTATTCATGAACGAGAATCTTGTCGAAGTAGTAAATGGATTTGGATAGGTAGCAATGGACTTCTGATCCATATTTTGCTCTTCTACATTTGCGGGAATAGCAATTTCATTAAACGTTGTATTGGTAATCACGGGAGCATTAAAGTCAAAATAAATTCCTGCAGTATTCATAATCTGTGTTCCGGGAGGATTTCCAGGTTGTTGGCGAATAGAGAAAGTAACAAACCCATGACTTTCAGGTTCACTTGCAGTACTATCGGGTAATAAAATATTATTAAAAGTAAACTCAAGAAGACCTGTTCCACTTACATTATATGTAAAAGGATGACTACTAACACCTGGAATTAAAGTAGAAGGTAGAAGATTTGCTGGCAATGTGTCAAGTATTACTACTGTGAAAGCTGTATCAGTTCCTGTATTCTGAAAACGAATCATATATTTAAGTTCATCAGTCGCTTCAATAAGTGTAGTTTGGGGTAAAATAGTTTGTTTGTCATTAGGATCATAAGCCAATGTTGTAGGCGCACAATAGTTCATATAATTATCAACACTATCAAAACAGGTTGTTGGAGTAACAGTAGTCATTGCATCTATACATAAAATATTTCCTAATGGAGCTAAACATGAAACACTATCATATAAATAGATATATTCATATGCAAATGGAGCAACGTTTCCAACATTAAAAGTAAGAACATTTCCAACTTGTGTTGACCAAGCTGGAAAAGAAAAGACTGGAGTAAGAAAATTATCCAATGTTACTTCAACAACAGTATTTGTAGCAAAAAATGGAGTGAGATTTTGATAAGTAATATAAGTCTCATGTATAAAACATGGTCTCATGTTAAGAGATGCTATATCTGTTTTCATTCGTGCACATGTATCCGTATAGTTTGTTCCAAAATTTTGATTTGATATTGTATAAGGTGTGGCACTAGCAATATTTATTGTATAATCTCCAGTAATTGGACAACTGACTCCTTCCCATGAGTAGTTCTGGACATATGTAAGAGTGCCAGTATAAAATCCTGTAGGAACCTCCATAGTATAAAAACCATTTACATCAACGGAGGCATAAATACTTCCAGGTTGAAATAATACATAACGATTATATAATCTCTGGTCAATAGGATCTAGAATACAGTTTGTATTACTATCATAATAAGCTACACCTTCAATTGTAACCATGTTAGATGTGATTTCAAAACCATTAACTAATGGTGAAGCCAAACCAGCATTTACATCCCACAATCCAACATATAATAAGTTGTTAGGTATGATGAAAGTTGCTTGCATAGAACTGTCATTATTCACTATAATGCTAGTAGGCATAATAGCCCAGCTACTTGAATTGGTTAATGATGTAGTGCCCACGCTAAAAACAGTACCTGATCCAGAAATATTTAAAGTTATAGTATCTCCTATTACACTGTTATTAGGTGTTACAAAAGTAACTGTCCCCTGAGCGCTTAGATGGTTTTGCGATGAAAAAACAAATAATAAAGAAAATATCCAGATTAAATTGCTAGTAATTTTTTTCATGATAGGAGGTGTTTATGTTTAAACAAACTTACTAAATAATTGCGACCTATATCCTAAACATATTGGATGTTTAAAGATATTCACCTATACATTTAATATGTTCATCGCAAGATTACTTTTCAGCACCAATCTTTTTTACTTTTTGATTTACAAGCTTTTTAAGTTTTATGAATTCTTTGTTGCTCGCATTTCGTTTAAATTGCAATAATGTTTCTTTGGCTCTAATCATATTACCAGAGTTATAGTAACATTTTGCAAGATATAAAATCGAATCATTCCTTTTTTTATCGATGGCTCCACGAACTTTCAAATAATAAATTGATTTATCTTCAGTATTCACTTTTGAAATAAATTCATTTGCTTTTTCAATATTTCCTGTATTATAATATATTGCTGAAAGATTAATTAATGCGTCTTTGAAATTTGGAGAAATTACTAGCACTTCACTCAAACATTCAATAGCCTTTTTGTGCTCTCTTTTGCTTTCATAACATGTAGCCAAATTATTTAAGACATGCAAATGATACGGATGAGTAACACGAGCTTCTTCGAAATCACTAAGTGCATTACTCATTTGTCCTAATGAATAATAAGCAACACCTCGATAAAATTTAATTGGAGTGGCTGACGGATCCAACGAATAATTTTTTTCCAGTGCTTTACTAGAATGCAAAATTACTTTTTCATGCATATTACGCGTTCGAGCTTCAATTATTTTTTTCGTTTGTAATTCTCCAGCATATAATCGATTTCCGACATAAAAGCATACAACAAGAAATGCAATTAAAAATGAACTATGTATGTTTATTTTTTTAATCTGTTTACTTTCAGAATAATATCCTGAAAATATTATTGCCAATACTATAGCAAATTCTATTGATAAGAAGCTTCTTTCTTTAGGAAAGCCAAAAAAAGAAATCACACAATAAAGTACTAGAAAGCCTATCATTAACAACATAACTATTTTTTCTGAAGTAGTTGTGGCATTTAAAATTCGCTTATAAGCCGTGATGAATGCAAGGACAAAAATCAAAACATAGCTTATAAACCCTAAAATTCCAGTTTCGGCAAGTACCCAAATGAAATCATTTTCAGGTCTTTGATAATGCATTTCTGCTATTTGTGCCTCTCTAGGTAATTCAGCTAATCCATAACTTGGTAATAAAATTTTCCAATTACCAACTCCAACTCCATTAAGTGGATGGTCTTTAAACATTTCGAAAGAATTTTTCCAAAGCACAACACGCTCATTTATTGAACTCATACTCAATACACTTCCAACTTTATTTTTCTGATTTAAGGAATTAAATAATATAATAGTTCCTACTATTCCAAAAAAAATAAAGACAAACATTCCTATTTTAAAAAATCTTATTTTATTTGTTAAATATTTGAGATTAAAATTTTTATGTTGAAAAATCACAACTACACTCATAATCAAAAAACTAAACAATAAAGCCACCCAAGCCGTACGCATTTCACTTACAATTATTACTAGTAAATTTAGAATTAATGAAAAAATTGCAAATGCCTTCCATTTTTTCGAACTGGGAATAATAATTTCATGAACTACAAAAGGAAGTGTCAAAAGCAAAGATGGAATGAAAATATTTCTATTACCAAGAGTTCCATAGGGAATAACATGGCCCGGGATTGATATGAATGCAATATCGAAAAACTGAAGAAAGCCAATAATTGAAAACACAAATGAAGATATTGTAATTGTTTTGAAAAGAATTGCTTGAATTGAATTACTAGTTAGTAAATGGTAAATCAACACGATTAAAAAAAACCACAGCCCAATCTTTATAAGCTCAAAAACCCCCTCATTACTATTAATCGAACCAATCAACGATGTTGCAGAAAAAAGGAGGTATGTAATAATAGCTAGAAAAAAAGGAGAAATAAAAAAAGAATAACTACGCTGTTTACCAAAAATAAAAAAAAGAATAACTGATAGTAAAAGAATTGAAGTAAAAAAAAGAAATTGTGGAATTAATGTAATATCAACTGTCTTAGAACTATGAACAAGCGGTAAAACAACAGTAAGAAGTATGGAAAATAACCATAATGTCCATTTTGGAACTTGCTCTTTCTTATTCAATTAATGTGTTTTATAATAAAATAACAATTATACGAATGAACCAGTGAACGGCTGAACTAATAAAGTATTTCATACAACTCACATTTCTCTTTCGTTCCGATTGATTTTACCAAAC
>SXIH01000020.1 GCA_005772895.1 Bacteroidota bacterium
ATACCTTTGTATAATAGATATAGACCTCATCTTGCATTAAAAATGAAAACGCCTGATCAAGTCTATGAACAAAAAAGCCCGACTACCTGAGGCAATCGGGATTAATTAAAAATCCGTCAACTTATTTTAGGACGTTACAAAACGAGAATACTTTTACGCCACTTTCAATTTATTCAAAGTAGACTTTTTCAATTTATCTTTTGCGTATCGCAGAGTAACATTTATTTCTTTAATAGATGAATCAGAAGGAGTATCAAACATCATATCCACCATGATTGCTTCGCAGATAGAACGCAAACCTCTTGCTCCTAGTTTAAACTCCATTGCTTTTTCAACAATAAAATCAAGCACACCTTTTTCGAATTTGATTTTTACTCCATCCATTTCAAATAAATGTGTGTACTGTTTTATCAAAGCATTTTTAGGTTCACTTAAAATTCGCAACAATGTACTTGCATCCAAAGGATTCAAATAAGTTAAAACAGGCAAACGTCCAATCAACTCAGGAATTAATCCGAAACTTTTTAAATCTTGTGGAGAAACGTATTGTAATAGATTTTCTTTATCTACATTTTCAACATCCTTACTTACAGAGTAGCCAATCAATTGAGTGCTCAATCTATTCCCGATATTACGGGTGATTCCGTCAAACGCACCACCACAAATAAATAAAATATTTTTAGTATTTACCTGAATCATTTTTTGTTCAGGATGTTTTCTTCCACCTTGAGGAGGAACACCAACCACAGAACCTTCCAGCAATTTTAACAATCCTTGCTGAACACCTTCTCCGGAAACATCACGTGTAATAGAAGGATTATCGCTTTTGCGGGCAATTTTATCAATCTCATCAATAAATACAATTCCTCTTTCAGCTGCTGAAACATCAAAATCGGCTGCCTGCAATAAACGTGATAAAATACTTTCCACATCTTCCCCAACATATCCTGCTTCTGTCAAAACAGTAGCATCGGCAATACAAAAAGGAACATTCAATACTTTAGCAATTGTACGAGCAAGAAGTGTTTTACCGGTTCCTGTTTCACCAACCATTATCATATTGGATTTATCAACTTCTATTTCATCCTTAGCAGTAGTTTTTGTTTGATTTAATATCAAACGTTTGTAATGATTATAAACTGCAACAGAAAGTACTTTTTTTGCTTCATCCTGACCAATTACATATTCGTCCAGATGTTTTTTTATTTCATTTGGTTTCAATAATTGAACCGCATTGAAAGTGGAAGTAGTTTTTGAACCTAATTCATCCTTAACAATGGTTTGAGCTTGCGTTACACAATGATTACAAATATGCCCCGTGATTCCGGCAATTAAAACATCTGTATCCTTTTTTGTGCGACCACAAAATGAACATTTTATTTCTTTTTCTTCTTTTGCCATCTCAATTGGAGAATTGATGATTTAGTGATTTGGAGAATTGAAAAACATCTTAAACAAGAAAGATTTGCTGAAATATTAAATTTTATAAATTCTCTATTTCAACAAATCTCTAATTCTCTATTTTTTTCTATTTCGATTTCGTTAAAACTTCATCCACCATACCGTATGCTTTTGCTTCATCAGCTGTCATCCAGTAGTCGCGATCACTATCCGCCCAAACTTTTTCATAGGTTTGTCCGCTGTGAGAAGCGATAATGTCGTATAATTCTTTTTTCAATTTTTGAATTTCGCGGGCAGTGATTTCAATATCAGATGCTTGTCCTTCGGCACCGCCTAATGGTTGGTGAATCATAACGCGTGCATGTTTCAAAGCAGCACGTTTTCCTTTTTGTCCGGCACACATTAAAACTGCACCCATTGAAGCTGCCATACCTGTACAAATTGTAGCAACATCAGGAGTGATGTATTGCATCGTGTCATAAATTCCTAAACCTGCATAAACAGAGCCTCCCGGACTGTTCAAATAAATCTGAATATCTTTTTTAGCATCCACTGATTGCAAGAATAATAACTGAGCCTGAATAATATTTGCTACCTGATCATCAATCCCTGTTCCTAAAAAGATAACACGATCCATCATCAAACGTGAAAACACGTCCATTTGAGTAATGTTTAACTGACGTTCCTCAATGATGTACGGAGTAACGTTTGAAATATTGTGCTTTGTGTAAGAATCAAATGTATGTCCATTGATTCCTTTGTGCTTTACAGCATATTTTCTGAATTCTTTGTTATCAAACATATAGTTTAGTTTATAGGGTTAAGGTTTGAAAGCTTAAAGTTAATAGTTTTAAAATTACAAACAAATTATGCTTTTTTAAAGAAATCGTCATACGCTACTTCTTTATTTTCCAAAGTAAATTTAGTTTTGAATAAAGTCATAACTTTTTGTCCGTATAATTTCTCATACAACTTCTTAGCCTCTTCCTGGTTTGAAAGCACACGTTGAGCTGTTTGATTTAATTCTTCGTCACCCATCGGACCTTGACCCATTTGAGCAAATTGCTGAAGAATTAATTCTTTTGTATGTTCTACAACTTCTTCATTTGTTACCTGAAGATCGTTTTCTTTGATAATTTTATTTTCGATTAACTGCCACTTTAAACCTTTTGAGTAATTATCAAATTCAGCATCAACTTGTTCAAAAGTAACGGGCTTATCATTTGCAGCAACTATCCAACGTTTCAAAAATTCGGTTGGTAAATTGAAATTTATCTTGTTCATTAAATGCTCCACAACTTCATTATAAAATTTGCGTTCGCTATCGTTAACAAACATTCCAGCCAATTCACCTTTAATTTTTGCTCTAAATTCTTCTTCCGTTGTAACATTTCCTTCTCCGTAAATTTTACTAAAAAATTCCTGATTGATTTCAGCAGCAGCCAAACGGCTAACACCTTTAACTGTGAATTGTAATTTACAATTCAAGGCTTCTGCTTTTTCTTTATCAATTCCAAGCAAAGCAGCTAAGTCGGTTGCATTTTCAGATAATTTTTTTGCATCAACTACTACTTTATCTTCTTTCTTTAATCCAATCAAGGCTTTTTTAGTTGCTTCATCCTTCACTCTATCCAAAAACAAAGAACCAGTTTTGAAAATTCCTCCTGCTAAAATTTCGCCATTTGCATCTAATTCAACAAAATCACCATTTAACAAATCTGTTTCTTCTGAAACTTCAACATTTTCTACTTTACCGTAACGCTTTGCAATGTCAGTAACGTATTTACTTACTAATGCTTCATCAACTTTTACTGTTTGATAGGTGAATTTGTCTTTTGGAGAAAGATCAACACTGAATTTAGGAGCCAAGCCCATTTCATACAAAAATTCAAACTCTTGCTGGTTATCCCAATCAATAATGCTATCCGCTTTTGGCAAAGGATTACCAAGTACTTCAATCTTATTTTCGTGTAAATACTTATACAGTGAATCGTTCAATAATTTATTGATTTCATCCACCATAATGGATTTACCATACATCTTTTTAATCATACCCGTAGGTACTTTCCCTGGTCTAAAGCCTGGAATTGAAGCTTTTTTCTGATAATCTTTTAACGCAGTCTCCACTTTTGGCAAATAATCGTTTGCCACCACTTTCACTTTTAATACTGCGTTTAATTCGTCAATGTTTTCTTGAATAATGTTCATTGTATTTATATTTGATTGATATTAATATTAGACCTATTTAAAAGGGACACAAAAATAAGCATTTTATAAACTTTGAGCCATTTTTAAGGCAAAAAAAGTCCCGTTTTAGTTAAAAAACGGGACTTTTTAGGTAAATTATAGATGATTATAATTATGCTAATCTTACGTTTACAGCATTTAAACCTTTTTTGCCTTCTTGAACTTCAAAAAGAACTTCGTCATTCTGACGGATTTCTTCTTTCAATCCTGACACGTGAACAAAAAATTCTTCACCTGAGTCATTTGCTTTAATAAAACCAAATCCTTTTGTTTCATTAAAAAACTTTACAATTCCATTTTTCATTTTTGATAATAATATTTTGATTAATAATTAGGACAAAGATACACTAAATAAATGGGAATAGCTGAATTATTTTGATTTTACAGATGTTTTAGGCTAAAACATCGTTAAAGAGCTTGATTTTACTGATTATTTAAAAATTAAACTTTCATTCCTATAATACAAACATCATCAATTTGCTCCAAATCACCTTTCCATCTTTCAAATGTATTTTTTAATATGACTTTTTGCTCTTTCATTGATTTGTTATTAATAGAAAATAATGTTTCTTTTAGTTGGGAATACTTAAACTTTTTTCCTGCTGGTCCACCAAACTGATCCGCATATCCATCAGTAAACAAATAAAAAGAAGAATCTTTTTCCAATTGTATAACGTGATTGGTAAATGGTTGCATATTCTCTTGATAGCTAATAGGCTGTTTATTTGCTTTTATTTCAAACCATTTCCCATTCACGATATAATAAATTGGATTATTTGCACCTGCCCATTGCAATTCTCTAGTCTCTAAATTAAAACGAACCAAAGAAATATCCATACCATCTTTTGCTTCTAATTCCTTTTTTCCTTGACCAAGTTCTTTTACAATTTTATCCCTAAGCTGATTAAGAATTTCTGCAGGCGTTAACACTTGAATTGAAGCATTAATTTCATTCAAAAATGCTACACCAAGCATACTCATAAATGCACCAGGAACTCCATGTCCGGTACAATCAACGGCAGCCATATAAAAATGTTTTTGCTTTTCTAATGACCAATGAAAGTCTCCACTTACAATATCTTTTGATTTTAAAAAAATGAAATGTTCTGGCAAATGTTCGCTAACATGTTCTTCCTCTTTTAAGATAGCGTCCTGTATCCTCTTTGCGTAATTAATAGAATCGATAACATCTTTATTTTTTTCTTCCACCAAAATCTTCTGTTCTTCAATTATCGCATTTTGTTTTTTAGAATTTCGCAACGAGCGAACAACAAAACCAGAAAATAAAAAAACCAGTATTAAAACTCCTGACAGGACAAGTAACAGAAATTTTTGTTTCTTTTTTTCTTCAGCTGCAACTGCATCTTTTTGTTCTTGGAGGTTTTTTAATGCAGCTTCTTTTTTATCAAATTCAAAATTCATCTCTCTTTGCACCATCTGCTTATTATTTTCAGAATTAAAAAGATCATCTCTGATAGTTATAGAGCGCTGAAAATAATATTTAGAACGTAAACGCATTTCCTCAAAGCTGAGCAGTTTACCTTCTATAGTATCATGCAAACGAATGTTGGATTTTTCATAAAGACTGCTCAAACTCTCATAATTACTCTGCAATACTTTTCTCTCACCTGTTGAAATAGCCAAGTCTACTGAACGAAAAATATTATCAAAGGCATCTTTGTATTTTTTCAAAGAAATATAGGCCGAACCAATATAATCGAGTGCATTTGCCATTGCACCTTTATCTCCTGTTTTCTCAGAAATTTTTAATGACTTGAAATAATAGTCAAGAGCAATAGAATAATTCAAATCTCTACTTGCATTATCCGAAGCAGAATCAGCTTTTAATTTATATATGATTCCTATATTACTTAAATTTTCGGCTATACCGGTTTTTCGGTCTAATTCGCTATTCAGCTTTAAAGCTTTTTCATAATAAACAAGGGCTTTGTCATGTTCTCCAATTGCTTTGTATACGAGCCCCATATTACCATTATTTATTGCAATCCCGATTTTTCTTTCAAGCTCTTCGTTTATTTTTAATGCTTTTTCAAAATATTCCAAAGCCTTGGGATAATCCTTTTCGTCCATATATACATTTCCGATATTACTAAGATTGGCAGCAATTCCGTTTTTTCTTCCATTGGCTTCATTAATTTTTAAGGCTTGAAAATATAAATCAAGTGCTTTGGGGTAATCTCCAAGACTGAAATACACGAGTCCAATTTTATTTAAATCAATGGCCTCTCCGGCTTTATTTCCAATTTCTTTTTCAATTTTCAGTCCTTGATAAAAATAATCCCGTGCTTTCACATATTCACTTTGTTCATAATAAATGTTACCAAACTCGGTCAAAATATTTGCGATTGCGGCTTTTCTTCCAATTGATTGATTAACAACTTTGGCTTTTAATAAAAAAACAATAGCATTATTCCAATCTTGTTTGTGCTGATATATAGCAGCAATATTAAAGTATGAATCAGCAATACCCTTTTGCCAACCCGAAGTTTCAGAAGAATGATTGATCTTCTTAGCAACGTTAATTGCCTGGTTACACAACAAAATAGCAGTATCCGGATTTTTCTTTTTAAATTTTAATGCCAATGCATTTAAGTGATTCACCTTATTAGTATCAGGCTTGTCTTTTTTAAGAAGAACAACAAGTGAGTCTATACTTTTAGTTTGTGAGAGTGCGCAATAACAAAATGACAGAAGGCAAATGCACAACAAAATATTTTTAAAACTTATTTTCAAATTCAATTAGTTAATTATGTCTTTCGTCAAATATACTATTATTCATCAGAACGTTTATTATTTAAACGATTCAGATTTTTTTCAATGTATTTTTCTGTAGGGAGCAATGATTCTTGAATTCGTTTGGCATAATAAATACTATCCAAAATTTCATTTTGTTTATCCTCAACTAATTCTTTTTGATGTTCAATAATTTGTTTTTGCTGACGAGTAATACGAAGGGAGCGGAATACTACAATTGCTATAATTGCAATAGCTATAGCAACTATTGATATTAACCAGAAAAAAATATTTTGTCGCTTTTTTTCGGCTTCAGCTACTGCAGCTTTTTTATCTTGTTCCGCCTTCAAATAGGCTTCTTTTTTGGCAAACTCATAATTCATTTCATGACGTGTAATTTCTTTGTTCTTTTCTTCGTTAAAAAGTGAATCTTTAGTATTTGAATATAGTTTAAAATACCCAAGAGATTTTTTATGTTCATTAGTAATTAAATATAATTCGCTTAAATTATGGTACGTGTTTTCCAAATGATGTAAAAACCCAATTGTGGTATCTATTGCTAATGCAGCAAACAAATGCAATTCGGCATTGTTAATCAAATCCTTTTTTTCACTCGCATCGGCACCTTTTAACAATTGAACATATAATTCGCCAATATTTCCTTCTCCAATTGCTATCGAACGTTGATCACCAGTTTCCTTAGCAATAATTAATCCTTGCATATAATTAGTAATGGCTTTATCATGCTCGCCTAATTTACTATAAACTAATCCCAGATTTCCCAAATTTGTTCCTATTCCATGCTTAAAATTTAACTCTTTACTCATAGTCAAAGCTTTCATATAATATTCCAAAGCCTTTTCAGTTTCATTTTTCGAATCATATAAATTTCCAATATTTCCAAGATCGGTGGCAACCCTTTTTTTATCTCCCAGTTCTTCAGAAATTTTCATAGCCTTAAAAATGTATTCCATGGATTTATCAAATTCTCCCATGTTTCCATATACATTCCCAATATTTCCCAGATTATTGGATATAATTCTTTTGTTTCCCATATCTTCACCAATTTTTAAAGCCTTTAAAAAATAGGTAATTGACTCGGCAAAATTCCCATTATCAGAATTGCCCATTGCGATATTTGAAAATGATTCTGCACTAGCTTTCATCTTGTCTGTTTGAGGTAACAAATCAGCAATCAACAAAGCTCTATTTGCAATTTGAATTGCACTATCGGAATCCCCAATTAAAAGATGTTCCCACGATAGTGCATTGAGGTGTTTTACTTTTTCTATAGTATTCTTGTCATTTTTAATAACAACATTCAATGAATCGATTACTTTATTTTGAGCAAACGAAAACTCAAAAGAAAAAAGCAATAATGTAACTATTAATGTATATTTTGAAAACTTTTTCATTTATGCTAAAATAAGAAAACGAAATGGAATAATTGAAAGAATTAATTACATTAGTGAAAAATTACAGAATACTTTAATGAAAAACGGTTTTTATTTATTTATAATACATCTACTAATTATTAGCAATTGTTTTGCTCAACAAAACAAAACGGATTCCTTAAAACTTGCAATAAAAAATGCAAAACACGACACAACACGTTGTGACATTTTGCTTAGCTGGGGAGAAGAAATTTATTTTGCATTTCCGGATTCTGCTGTTTCACTTTGGGAAAAGGCTGAAGCATTATCGAAAAAAAATATGGCAGAAGATGAAAGCAAAAAGAAAATTTTTTTAATCCGATTGGCAAATGCACAAGCCAACATTGGTACTGTTTATCATCATCAGGGAAAAATTCCAAATGCCTTGGAGTATCTGTATAAAAGCTTGAAAGTTTGTGAGGAATTAAATAACAAAGCTGCCATATCAATTACTTTAAATAACATTGGCGCTATCTATTTCGAACAGGAAGAATTTAAAAAAGCGTTAGATTGTTACGAAAAATCTCTAAAAATTAATCGAGAGCTGAAAGATAAAAGATGGATAGGAAACTTAATGAATAATATTGCAAGCATTTATGATCAACAAGGAAATAAGGCTAAAGCATTAGAATGTTTACTTGAAGGATTAAAAAATTACGAAGAAATTGGGCATAAACGAGGCATTTCGAGTTCATTAAATAATATTGCCGGAATATATAAAGAGCAAAATAAAATCGCAGAAGCTTTAGAGTATTACAATAAAAGTTTAAAAATACGAGAAGAGCTTTTGGACAAAGATGGCACAGCAGGTGTTTTAAATAATATAGCAGATCTCAAACTAAAAAACGGTGAAACTAAAGACGCATTCATTTATGCCCAAAAGGGAATGCAAACTTCCAAAGAGATTGGCTATCCTAATCTTATCAGCCGTTCGGCAAACATTTTAAAAAGAATTTTTCAAAAGCAAAACAAATACAAAGAAGCATTTGAAATGTTTGAATTAGAGATAAAAATGAAAGACAGCATTAAGAATGAAGAAACTCAAAAAGCAGCAATAAAAAATCAGTTGAAATATGATTATGAAAAAAAAGAAGCTGTTGCTGAAGCAGAACACAAAAGTGAATTAAAAAATCAGGATATTATAGCATCAGAGAAAAACAGAAAGCAAAAACTTATTACTTTATTTGTAATTGCCGGCCTATTATTAGTTTTAATTTTTGCTGTATTTGTATTCAGGACATTGCGAATTACTAGAAAACAAAAGCTATTAATAGAAAAACAAAAAACAATTGTAGAAGAACATCAAAAAGAAATTATTGACAGTATAACATACGCTAGAAGGATTCAGCAGTCATTATTTCCAACTGAGAAGTATATTCAGAAAACGATAAACCGCTTGTATAAAAAATAAAAAAGCCCAGACGTATCGTCTGGGCTTTTTTATTTTTTCAGTTAATGATTATTTGTTAACTGATTTTTTTAATTCTGCACCAGCTTTAAATTTAGCAACTTTTTTAGCTGCAATTTTAATAGCTTTTCCAGTTTGAGGATTACGTCCTGTTCTTGCAGCTCTTTTAGAAACTGAGAAAGAACCAAAACCTACTAACGCAACTCTGTCACCTTTTTTAAGTGCTTTTGTTGTAGCGTTAACGAATGCATCTAATGCTCTTCCTGCATCAGCTTTTGTTAATTTTGACTCAGATGCAATAGCATCAACTAATTCTGCTTTGTTCATTTTGTTTTTAGTTTTTTGGGTTTAACATATAATTGTAGGCTAAAATATTAAAACATCAGTAATCATGCAAGTTTTAAAGCAGAAAAAGCGTGAAATTGTTGACAAACGCCTGTTTTGTTGATAAGTTATACTAAAATCAGCAAAAAAGCCCTGTAAACAGGGCTTTTTAATAGTGCGGATGAAGGGACTCGAACCCCCACGCCTTTCGGCACCAGATCCTAAGTCTGGCGCGGCTGCCAATTACGCCACATCCGCAGGATAAAAAATGCATCCAAGCATTTTTATTAATTTAAGGATTGCAAAGATAAAATTTTTTACCGAAATCAAGCTACATAAGAAAAATATTACAAGAACAGCATGATTGCCGATATATGAACATCCCGTTGATAATATAATTAGCAAGCCTTTGAATAAAGTTTTATTTTTGCGAAAGAATTTAATTTTATGCTGTCGATAAACCCAAAAGAAGTTAGTACTGCTGTTTTGCACAGCTATTTATTAGGAGCGGTTGCTCCCCGCCCTATTGCTTTTGCCAGTACTGTTGATAAAGACGGGAATCCCAATCTGGCTCCATTTAGTTTTTTTAATGTATTCAGCGCCAACCCGCCCATCGCCATTTTTTCACCAGCAAGAAGTGGAAGAACTGGCATCACCAAACATACATATGACAATATTAAAGAAGTACCGGAAGTAGTAATAAATGTTGTAAACTACAATATGGTACAGCAAGTGAGCTTGGCAAGTACTGAGTATCCTAAAGGAACCAACGAATTTATAAAAGCTGGTTTTACGCAACTTGCTTCTGAAAAAGTAAAACCATTCAGAGTAAAAGAATCACCTGCACAACTAGAGTGTATTGTAAAACAAGTGATTGAACTAGGCGACAAAGGTGGAGCAGGAAACCTAATAATATGCGAAGTTGTAATGATTCATGTGAATGAAGATGTGTTGGACGCAAACAAACAAATTGACCCAAACAAAATTGACCTTGTAGCACGTATGGGTGGAAACTGGTATAGCCGTACAAACGGAGATGCTCTTTTTGAGGTTGCAAAACCTTTATTAAATTTAGGCATTGGCGTTGACCAAATTCCCGCTTTTATCCGCAACTCGAATGTCCTTACAGGAAACAACCTCGGACAATTGGGAAATATAGAGAAATTGCCAACATCAAGCGAGATTGAAGAGTTTAAAACTTCCAATATTTTTAAAAATATCACTAAAGAAAATGCCCATCTTGAGGCAAAGAAATTATTAGATACTAACAATGTAGAAAACGCATGGAAAGTATTATTATCTTTCGGACAGTAAATTGAATCAACAGAAATAATAACTATATAAACAAAAAGCAAAATGGACATCACCGGGATTTTAAAAGTAAAAGGCGAAGCGCAGCAAATTTCTGATAAATTCAGAAAAAGAGAATTTGTAATAACTGATAATTCTTCTCAATACCCTCAGCACATTTCTTTTCAGCTAACACAAGATAAATGTGGCTTAATTGATAATTATGCTGTAGGTTCTGAAATTAAAGTTCACTTTAATTTGCGTGGCCGCGAATGGACAAGTCCGAAAAATGAAATTAAATATTTTAATACTTTAGAAGCATGGAGAATTGAAGGCAGCACTGCAGGTGCTAATACTTCTGCTTCAAATGAAATGAGTGGTGTTGCAGAAACTTTTACTGCTACAACTCAAGAAGATGATCTTCCTTTCTAAAAAAATTATTAATGAAACAAAAAAGCCTCATGCAAATTACATGAGGCTTTTTTGTTAACAAACTTTTTTACAGATTTAATACATCACCTGATCATCGTCCATGGACTTGGTATCCAAAGAATCACGTAAGCCATTTCCTAAAAGGACAAAAGCCAATACCATAAACATAATGGCTAACCCGGGAAGGAATGCTAAATACGGAGCATCGCCAATAATATAACCACGGTGAGCATTAATCATTGCTCCCCAGGATGCAGTTGGTGGCTGTGCACCTATTCCTAAGAAACTTAAACCTGCTTCAATTAAAATAGCGGATGCAAAATTTGCAGCAGAAATAACAATCACAGGACCCATCACATTTGGTAAAACATGTCGCATAATTATCCGGTAATTTGAAAAGCCCAATGCTCTGCCTGCTTCAATAAATTCTTTTTCCCGCAAACTCATAACTTGTCCGCGAATGACCCTTGCAACTTCTACCCACATAGTTAAACCAACTGCAACAAACACTTGCCAAAAACCTTTTCCTAATGCTAATGTAATTGCAATTACAAGCAACAAAGTAGGAATTGACCAAACAACATTAATGATCCAGATAATCACATCATCTACTCTACCTCTGTAAAATCCGGCCAGTGCACCCATTAATATTCCGATTACTACAGAAATAAATACGGAAACAAATCCTACAGAAAACGAAACTCTTGTTCCAATAATTAATCTGCTTAACAAATCTCTTCCCGCAGGATCGGTTCCTAAAAGATATTTTCTTGTAACAATATTGTTCTTCTCTACTTCTGCAATTAATTCTTTTACAGTTTTTCTAATTTTTTTATTACTTCCAAATTCGTAAAATTCGGTATAACCTTCTGCAACATTATTTACAATTGGTGTATTGTAGTCAATCGCATAAACAGCATCAGCAAGGTTGTATCTAATATCGGTGCCTTGGCGTTTTTCATCACCGGTATACTCGCGAATAATAATATCATTGCCATCAAAACGATAATCAGAAAAAGGAATTGAGCGAAAATCACTCACTTCACCATAAATCATTTTTGAAAAAAAATTCACCTCGTGTGATGGCTCATTTTTACGGGTCTGAAGCATTTTTACTTCAAAGCCTGGAGGTTTTTTAGATAATTCCAGTAATTGGTCGTTAGCATCAGGAGTAGAATCCGGAGTAATTGAAAATCCTAAAATGGCCATGATCATACATAAACCAATCACAATTAATCCGAACATAGCAAGCTTGTTCGTTTTTAAACGCTGCCAAGCATAGTAGGAAAGTGAATGAGAATATTTATCGTCTTTTTTAGCCATTCTTTAATTTAGTTTTCTCCCTTTCCATTCGTATTTTCCAAGCGAACCAATTAGTCCGAAAAACACAACATAAATCACATAAATGATTTGTTCCGGAACAAAAAACATTAAAAATCCTTTCTTCCCAAAGAAAGATGCGGATAAAAATAATAACAAAAAGTCAATAATGCATTTAATTCCTATAAGAATAAGACAAATTCCTATAAATAGTGGATAGAATGGGGTATTTAATAAACAAATAGCCCCAATTACAGGGATTAACACCAGATAAACACTGAACAAATATACTAACAGGGAAACCATTTTAGTTTCAGCATTTAATGCTAAATAGCCTTTGGATGCCCATCTTTTACGTTGCTGAACAAACTTTTTAATGGAATCCATCGGTTTAGTATAAACAATTGCCTCTTCATTTTTAAGAAAAACGACTTTGCCGGGAAAGTGCTTATTTATTTTGTACATAAGCAACACATCATCACCAGAAGCTTTTTTATCTGCTCCATCAAACCCATTAACCTCCATAAATGCATTTTTAGTATACGCCAAATTTGCCCCATTGCACATAATTGCTTTTTTATAAAAGAGAGATGCACCTCCGCAAGCAAGCAATGCCATAAATTCTAAACTCTGCATTTTTTCAAAAACAGTTTTTTCATCAAAAAAAGAAACAGGACCAACAATCATTTTCGCATTTGTTTTTTTATAAAATGCAGCGATTGAACTCAACCAATTTGTTCCCATTTTACAATCCGCATCTGTTGTAACAATCAATTCTCCATTTGATAATTCAACTGCCATGGCAATTCCTTGCTTTTTCCCTTCACAGTTTTCGGGAAGTGATACACATTTTATATGAGATCTTTTTTCAGAATATTGCTGAATAATTTTATACGTTGAGTCTGTTGAATGATCATCCACAACAATCATTTCGAATTTTTCAATAGGATAATTTTGAGCAAGAATACTATCAAGACAAGTAGAAATTGTTTTTTCTTCATTTCTTGCGACAACAATAACGGTTATAAAAACTGATTTTTCGTCTTTCCCTTTTTCGCTTTGCGTTCTATTCCATGCATAGCAATAGCTTGCTATCAGCATAAAATAGCTGACTCCTAAGACTAAACCAATAGAAACAAATATCCAGAACAAAAGTTCCATTCTTATTCTTTAAAAAATTTTAGTTTATAAACGAATGCCGAGCCCATCAATGCAGGAATAGCCAAATTGATAATCCACAAAAACACTGATGCTGCTATAATAGGTGCATGAGAAGAATAAATTGTGCTAAAAAAATAAATTGCAACTCCTACCCTCACAGCTATTTCTGTTAAAGCAAATGTAGGGATAACCGATGTTACAAAAAACGTAAGCGCAATAAGAGAAAAAACAATTATTGTCCCGCCATTTATTCCAAAAATTTTGAGTGTTAAATAATATTGAATAGAAAAAACGATGTATCGAAGTATGGATAAATTTATAACTGTGTTTAAATTTTTTCGGGAATGAAGTCTAAACGTGTTGATGTATTTTTTTAATTTCCCGGAAGATTTTTGTTTTTTATAAATTACATATATTAACACAGAAGCAACAACTAGCGTCAATACGAAAATCCACACAAGTTTATTCAATGAAATAAATTGTTCGATTTGAAAAAAATCATAATACTTTTTTTCCAACATATAAAAAGCAAAAACACCTGCTATTACTGTGACTAAAAGCTGAGCAAGACTACCAATTAAACTCATTATAGTTGCCTGTATTTTATCTGCCTGATTTAAAAAAAACACTCTTCCGGCAAATTCCCCTACTCTGTTTGGAGTAAATATACTTATGGTTACTCCCGACAATACACCTTTTATTGAAGTAGAAAAATCAATTTTTTCGAGTGGTGCAATCAATAGTTTCCACTTAAACGCTTCCAAACCCCAATTTAAAAACATCAGCAGGACAATTGCAAGAATGTAAAAAATGTTATTGATTGTAAACAAGGTTGAAAAGTCCAAAATCACTGGAGCTTCATTCAGTTTATCGTAGATATAATAAAATGAAAAAAATAAAATTACCGACTTTATAAAAAGACTTATAACTTTGTAGTAAGGCTTATTTTGAGATGTACTCATTCTCCAACAATATTAACAAAAAGAGGCCGAATATCATTGTTAAATAAATACCTAAATCAAAAAAATTGCATTCCACTGATAAAATAATTTTAGGCATTGACCCCGGCACCAACATATTGGGATATGGCCTCGTTCATATCAAAGGAAACAAAATGGAATTGATTGTGATGGGAGTTTTAAGATTAGAGAAAGTTGGAGATGCAGCAGTAAAACTCAAAAAAATATTTGACAGAGTAGTATCCTTAATTGATGAATACAAACCTGATGAACTGGCAATTGAAGCTCCCTTTTTCGGAAAAAATGTGCAATCGATGTTAAAACTTGGAAGAGCTCAAGGAGTAGCTATTGCGGCAGCTCTATCAAGAGATTTAACTATAAATGAATATTCCCCTAAAAAAATAAAACAATCGATTACAGGCAGTGGAAATGCCTCAAAAGAGCAAGTTGCTGCTATGTTAAAGTCGCTTTTAAATTTTAAAGAAACTCCCGAATTTTTGGATGCTACGGATGGTTTAGCAGCAGCAGTTTGTCACCATTTTCAACGAAAACCCGGTTCTTCAAAAAAAACCTATACTGGATGGAAAGCATTTTTAGCTGATAATCCTTGAAAGAAAGTGACTAAGTAACTAAGTGATTAGGTGACTGGGGGGGGCTTTCTACAACTTTGCTTTAATCCTCTCAGCCATTTCGGCTAACTCTTCATTAGTGGGTTTAATCTTAGTCTGAGTAAAATTAACATCGTTAGCTGTATTCATTGGAACCAAATGAATATGTGCATGAGGAACTTCTAATCCGATTACGGCTATACCAATTCTTTTACAAGGAACAGCTGCTTTTTGAGCTTTGGCTATTTTTTTAGCAAACAACATCATGGCAGAAAGGTCTGCATCATCGATATCAAAAATGTAATCTGTCTCTTTTTTGGGAACAACCAGAATATGTCCATGAACAAGAGGGAAAACATCTAAGAAAGCCAAAAACTGGTCGTTTTCGGCAATTTTATAGCAGGGTATTTCTCCTTGGATTATTTTAGTGAAAATGCTTGCCATAGATTAGCGGGAAAGCTCAACAATTTCGAACTTCATTACACCCGAAGGCACCTTAATATCTACCTTATCACCTACTTTTTTGCCGAGTAAACCTTTGCCGATAGGAGAATCTACCGAAATTTTACCTGCTTTCAGGTCGGCTTCGTTTTCAGCAACCAAAGTATAACTCATAGTAGCACCATTGGCTACATTTTTAATCTTCACTTTAGATAATATAAGCACTTTTGTTACGTCAAGGGTCGATTCGTCAATCAAACGGGCATTGCTTAAAATCTCTTCCATTTTAGAAATTTTAAGTTCCAATAAGCCTTGTGCTTCTTTAGCAGCATCGTATTCAGCATTTTCGGATAAATCGCCTTTATCTCTTGCTTCGGCTATCTGCTTCGAAATATAAGAACGGTCATGCACCTTTAATTGGTGCAATTCATCCTTAAGTTTCTTTAATCCTTCTTCTGTAAAATAAGAAATAGTTGACATGGTTAAATGGTTTGGTTAAAACAGAAAAGAATCCCGCCCCGATTACTCGGGGCGGGACTCGTTCTGTTATACAAATATAATAAATTTTATTTAAATCAACAAAAATATGCTTAATCTAGTAGGAATCCAGGTCGGTTGGCCTCAGTACTCCAAACCATTTCAATGTTTTTTCACCTACATCGGGCACATTCACATAAATGATATACATACCACTTGCGATTGGGACTCTTGCTTGGTTTTTTAAATCCCAATCCAACGATGTTTTTGGGTCAGACTTATTAAATTTCCTAATTAATGTTCCATTCAAAGTATAAATAGAAATGGAACATTTTTCAGGAAGATTTGTAATTTTTACAATGTTCTCCAATGCTCTTTTTTCATAAGCTGAATAAGCATAATACGGATTAGGAACTATGTTAATCAAATCAAGTGCATTTTCAGCAGTTTCTGCGTCACCTTTATGTGTTTCTATTTCGGACGTATTGAAAGTATACATTGGCCAATTCACATTTTGAGGAGCGGCAGCTGTATCAGCATTATTTGCAACATTGGTTGTATAGCCTCTTTCATAAGGTTTTGCAACTCTTAACCTAAACTTCACAGTTGATTCGAACCATGTATGCCCAGGAATTAACAAAGGAATATTCACCCACATTGCATCTGAAAAAACTTCTCTTTTGTATGGATTATCTCCAATCGAACTTCCTAAGGTAGCTAAAGTTAAAAGTAAATCGTGAATTGCTTTTCCTTTATCGTACCTCGGAATATCTCTCAAAGCATTTGGCATATAAGCATCAGTGCTGGCAAAAGTTGCATCACCATTGTGACCAAAAATGTAGATATAATGTTTTCCTCCAAACAAAGGATCACCATTTGCTGCATATTTTGAACTTGTGGGATTCCATTTCATATCATTTCCATTATCAGCAGTAAGCCAGGAATCCTCTCCAAACGCCATGTTCAAACGTTCGCCTGTTTCCAAGTTAATAGCATAACCCGGGAACCAACCCATTCCGGTTGCAAAATCATTATTATCTGCCGATGGAAAATTTGCATTTCCATTTTTATCTACAGAAGCCTGATCACGCATCCACAATTTTTTTGCATTACCTACTGACAATTGATCATCGTCACATTCTTCTAAAACCGGACAACGTGTCCACAATGATTTATCAGAAGTAATTACAACATCAACAGATGCGATATTGGAAATTTTATTTAATGTCATATACAAAGGCCAAGCCGGAGCACCTTTAAAATAAACAGATGTAGAAGTTGGATCTGTTCCCAAGCCTGTTGCACACAAACGATATGGCGCCCATGTTTTTCCAATTATGTTTTCATAATCCTGATTAGGATCCATTGGAAATCCTGCAGAAACTACATCACTAAAAATTGGATTTCCAGAAACATATGATCCTGAATGAATCCAATTTGCATACGTATCTCCTTCTTCATCAGCCAATCCACTCAACCATTGTTTTGTATTATCTGAATATTCAATTGTTGCTTCCAGGAAACCTCCTTTTACAGCAGGAACAGGAGTTGTTGTAAGTGGATCAACTGTATAAGAAACATTTACAGAAATCCCCCAAGTTGGAATTGAATACGACATTGAACCTGATGGTTGTCCGTTAATAATTTGCTCATTTGCCGTTGCAATTGTTTTATCTGAATTTACAACATCACCTGTTGTCAGATTTTTTAGTTTCCAAGTTGCTGCAGAAGTAAGTCCGTATAATTTAAATTCAAAATTAGTTGCTTTGGGAACATTTAAAGGGTCTACAACTTTAATATTCACCGGACCTCTGCTATTTTCATAAACCGGATTTATTGAACGGGAACTTGCTCCTAAAATTTCAGCAACAGTTCCTGCAGTTAAATCCAAAACATTTCCACCATTTCCATGTCCTTCGATACGTGTTAATTTTGGACCAGAACCATAAGTAGAATGCTGTTCGGTTCCACCAGCTTCAGGTGAAGGAATATGAGGAATTGCAGAATGATTAAAATATCCATCGGAATATTGGTTACTGGAAATAAATGGCAGGTAATCTTTTGGAATACTAAAATTCGGATCTTTCAAAGTAGATGAATAACCATAAGCAACAATTGCGTAATAATATGTTTTATGATTTACTAAAGCAGTATTGCCAGTAGCAAATTTATCTTCCTTTACAGAAACAGAATGTACAACACCGGCATCAGCACCATTCACCATTTCATGAGGCACCAATGCCTGTAGCGATACATCATTAGTATAATTTACAATTTGACTAACAGTATCTTTTTTATCACATTGAAAAACTATTCTTGCTCTATCTACATTGTACAATTCAGTTGCTGATACTGTTTCATCTTTCAATTGATAAATAATATATCCTTGGAAAGTATAAGGTTTATCCAATCCGGAAGATTTATCATAATCTTCAGAATAATTTTCATTGTAATTATTTGATGTAGTAGGATTAGTCCAAGATAAAATCAATTCATTTTCTAATTCCTGAATAGCTAAATTTGGAGCATCGGGGCCACTTAATAAAGCGAAACAATTATTAAAAAGATCCTGAGCTTTTGCATCAGCACCTTTCATTAAGGTAACCGAAGCTAAATTTCCACCTTGTGTTGCACGTGCCCAAACCAAACCAGTAGTAATTGTATTTACAGCTCCTGGCTTTAAAGTAAATGGTCCGGCACTTTGCAGAAATCGTCTGTCATCAGGAACATTATTTTCTGTTTCCTCTGACCACGGAGCTTGAATGCCTCCTGTTCCAAAACCTGTTGGATCAGAAGCACCAGGAAACATATAATCACATTGAACTCCCGTTAAGTGACCTGTTCCACCATAAGTGATAGGAGTTCCATCAATCCAATAACCAGCTAAATAGTTATAAAAATCAACTGTTCCATTTGGGTTGCCAGTAGGAATATTATTAAAGTTATTATAATAAACAAACTTTGACATACCGAGTCGTTCATTATCAATTTCGTCATCATCATAACCTACATAACTTGCAGGAACAGAAGTTGCTAGATCATCAAGTCCATTAGGGTCAGCAAACGGCCCTTCAAAAAAATCGCAACCAATTGCAGGAGGATTTATTCCATAAGGAATTTGTCCTGGTGGTGGATTATCATCTACTAAATCGCCATTGTAACAATATCCTAAGCCTAATTCCACATCACAACCCACATAATCATCAGATGCAGAACCTAAATCAGCATCTACCCAAACTCCAAAAAATGTACTGTCTAATCGAAAAGAAGATTTATTAATAATCTTATAATTATAGAACGTCATGTCATTTACTGCATCATTTGTTTGAAATGCAAATGCTTGTGCTTGAATTTCTAAACCAATTGCAGCTCCACCTGTTTCGGAGTGAGTATTTCCTTTATCATTAAATACCCAATACAAAACCTGATCACCAAATAAATCTGCATCACATGGAGTAAATTTATATCCTACAGAATCCGGACGGGTTCCATCACCTAACCAAAAATCGGGATAATCACCTGCGTAGGGTTCATATATATTGTTTCCGTTTGAATCATAATATGGTGCTAGTGGTTGACCTTCTGGATTTAAAGTAGGCCAATTTAAAATCATATCCATTGCTGCCGGGTCGGTTGGGTTAGGAGTTCCTGGTGATGTTATGACCCAATTTCTAAACGTTTCCACATCACTTTTGTTTAGCTTGAATATTTTGTCCCAAGCCAAACAAGTACCCGCATCTGTTGAGGCAATAGAATTTAAAGGACCTGGCCAATAGTCATTTCCTGTTTGGCGATAGGTCATTGCAGCCACTTTTAATGTTCCATTGGCATCAATACCTCCAATCCATAAGGAACCTGCATACAGTGAAGTTGGACCATTTTCCCCAGGAGCAGGTTTGGGAACAAAGTATTTACCATTTACCAAATCCCACCACATATCTCCTCCATTTAAAATGGTAGCTCTGACATTATTAATATCCAAATCGGCACTGGCCGTGGCAGGTGCACATAGCGACATTACTGATTTGTTTTGAGTTTGGGATGTTGCAACAGTTCTTCCCACATTTTCTTTTCCCACTGCAGAAAAAGAACACAGAAGAACGTTTGCAGTTAGTAATAATTTGAAACGATTTTTCATATCATTATTATTAATTGTGTTATTCTATTTAAGCGTGGGATGTCCGATTAAACAATCGGAGTAAGCTATTTGAAAAGAAGGGGATTTCTTTTCATTTTAAAATTTACAACATTTAAAAGATGGGGAATCTTTTATTTGTTGTTGTGCTAATCAAAAAAAAAGAGAATCCTCAGATGGGGATTCTCTTAGTATTTTAAAAACAATATTTTGTTACAAGCAAAAGCTTGTCAATTTTTATAAATTTATTCTTGCTCCGAAAGAGTGTGTTCCTTGGAAAGGATCAGTAGCTCTGTACGAATAATCTAAAGCAAAAGTAGATTTGTTTTTTCCGAAAGGAAGCTCAACTGTAAAACCAGCACTTGGACCAGTAAATACAGTAGTTCTGTTTTCTTTGTCTCTGATATCTTTTTCATGACAATATCCAACGCGAACCATTAACATATTTTTCCAGCCGTACTCCAAACCAATTTTTAAATGATTTTTTTCAAAAGAGTTAGAAGTAAAAGCTCCCATTGCAGTAACTCTGTGCGTTTGCATTGAAGCACTGTCTTTCTTGATATAAAAATCATATCCACCACCGATGTTTAACAATGAAGGTAATTCGAATTGAGCTGTTCTGTTTTCAACTGTATATGTTGTACCATTAGTACTTCCAGGAATTTCAGCTTTCATTGATAAACCATCACCTGAGAATTTCATACGAGGTCCAACATTTTTCAAGGAAATACCAAATTTTATCTGATTGTGTTTCCCGGCTACGTATTGAATACCTGCATCAAACGCAACACCTCTTGCACTAACGTTTGCTGTTTTTTCTGAAATCACTTTTAAAGTTAAACCTCCATAAATATTATCAGAAAAACCTTTTGCATACGACAAACCAATATTCACAAATTGCGGAGAAAAAGTTCCGATTCCACCTTCAGGATTATCAACTGTAGTGATTTCAATATCGCCAAAATCCATTGACATAATTGATAAACCAATTGCTCCTGTTTCACCAACTCTTTGAGTTAATCCAAAAGCATTGATATTAATGTCTGTACCTTTTAACCAGTTTGTACGACAAAACATCAACTCTGTTTTCTTAGTGAAAGCAGTCCCTGCAACGTTAATAAACATTGCTTCAAGTCCTCTAGCACCTGCAACGTTTGAACCAGCCCATCCTGAACTACGAGCCCAAGGGTTGATTAATAATTCGGTTGCACCAGCCTGACCAGAACGATCAGGGTTACCAGCTAATGCTTTATTAGTTGGCGCTAAAAACAATCCTACTAGGACTAATGGTGCTACTATTTTACTATATTTTTTCATATGTCAATATTTATGAATCTTTATTCTAATACAAATTATTTAATCAGACTAGTACGAATCCAAATCCGTTGGACGCAATACACCAAACCATTTTAATGTTTTTTCTCCAATATCAGGTACATTAATATGAATGATGTACATACCACTGGCGATAGGAACTCTAGCTTGATTTTTCAAATCCCAATCAAGAGATGTTTTTGGATCGTCTTTATTAAACTTTCTGATTAATGTTCCATTCAATGTATAAATTGAAATTTTACATTTTTCAGGAAGGTTTGTAATCTTAACAATGTTCTCCAAAGCTTTTTTCTCATAACCAGAATAAGCATAATATGGATTTGGAACAACGTTAATCAAGTCAAGTGCATTTCCTGCAGTTTCTGCATCATTTGTATGTGTTTCAATATCCGAAGAATTGAAAGTATACATTGGCCAGTTATTATTTTGTGGTGTAGCAGAAATATCAGTACTAGAAGGCACGTTTGCAGTGTATCCAATTTGATACGATTTAGCAACTCTCAATCTGTATTTGATTGTTGTTTCACCGATTCCATGACCAGCAGCTAACAATGGAATGTTCACCCACATAGCATCGTTAAATACTTCACGTTTGTATGCATCACTAGTTCCACCAGAACCACCACCTGCAACAGCAGCAGTTTCCAATAAATCATGCAATACTTTTCCTTTGTCGTAACGAGGAATATCTCTCAATGCATTTGGTAAATAAGCATCTGTTGCAGGATAAACTGCATCACCGTTGTGACCAAAAATGTAGATATAATGTTTACCTCCGAACAATGGATCTCCTGTACTTGCGTAAACCGAGCCAGTAGGATTCCACCACATATCATTTCCTTTTTCAGTTACTAACCAAGAATCTTCACCAAAAGCCATATTCAAACGCTCACCTGTTTCAATGTTAATTGCATAACCAGGGAACCAGCTCATACCAGTTGCAAAATCGTTGTTATCAGTAGAAGGGAAATTTGCAACTCCGCTCTTGTTAACAGATGGAGATCCACGCATAAATAATTTTCTTACTCCACCTACTGATAGTGTTTTATCATCACACTCTTCTAATACCGGGCAACGAGTCCACAATTCAGGGTGTGTATAATCAATTACAACATCCACAGAAGCAAGGTTAGAAGTTTTGTTCAATGAAATATTTGTTGGCCAAGCAGGAGCACCTTTTGCATAAACCGAAGTTGATATTGGATCAGTTGCTATACCTGTAGCACATACACGATATGGTGCCCAAGTTTTACCAAGAATATTTTCATAATCTTGATTCGGATCTGTTCCTGAACCACCTGCATCATTATAAATATTATCAGGAGCCGTGAACACTGCACCACCAGAACGAATCCAATTTGTATAAGTTGGACCATCCTCATCTGCTAAACCTGTTAACCATTGTTTAGTATTGTCAGCGTATTCAACTGTAGCTTCAAGAAAACCGCCTTTTACTGCTGCAACAGGAGTTGTTACTAATGGATCAACTGTATAAGCTACAGTCACAGAAATACCCCAAGATGGAATAGAATACTGTGTTGAACCAGAAGGTTGTCCGTTAATAATTTGCTCATTAGAAATAGCAATTGTTTTATCAGCTGTGATTGAATCACCTGTTGTTAAATTTTCTAATGTCCAGATTGCTGATGAAGTAATTGTAGTAGCGCCTGAAGTATCAATTAATTTAAATTGGAAACTATGTCCTTCTGGAACGTTCAATGGATCTACAACTTTAATGTTAACCGGTCCATGACTTTGTTGGTAAACCGGATTAATAATTCTGCTTGTAGAAGAATTTAAAATATCGTTCACACTTCCTGCAGTTAAATCTAACACATTACCACCATTTCCATGTCCTTCAATACGGGTTAATCTCGGACCGGTACCATAAGTTGAGTGTGCTTCTGTTCCACCAGCTTCAGGAGAAGGGTTATGAGGAATAGCTGAATAAGCAAACTGTCCATTTGGAAAACTATTACTAGAAATAAATGGTAAATAATCTTTAGGAACTGCGAAATCAGGAGTAACTAAAGTTGGTGAAAAACCATAAGCTATGATTGCGAAATAATACGTTTTGTGATTTACCAAGGCAGTATTTCCTGTAGCAAATTTATCTTCTGTAACAGATAAAGAGTGAACTATTCCTAAGTCAGCACCATTTACCATTTCCTTAGGAACTAAAGCTTGCAATGCTACATCGTTAGTATAGTTTACAATTTGCTTGATATTATCTGTTTTATCACATTGAAGAACAATACGTGCTTTATCAACATTGTAAACATCAGCAGCAGTCACAGTTTCATCTTTCAACTGATATAAAATATATCCTTGGAAGCGGTACAATGAATCGCTACCTGTAGATTTATCATAATCTTCTGTGTATTCCTCATTGTAGTTATTGTGAGGAGCAACAGGATTAGTCCAAGTTAATATCAATTCATTTTCCATTTCCTGAATAGCCAAAACCGGAGCATCAGGACCAGTTAAAGTAACAAAACAGTTATTGAAAAGTTCTTGTGCTTTTGCATCAGCACCTTTCATTAAAGTAACTGAAGCAGAAGGACCACCTTGTGTTGCTCTTGCCCAAACCAAACCTGTTGTAATTGAATTTACAGCACCCGGTTGTAATGTAAACGGACCAGCACTTTGTAAGAATCGTCTATCAGCAGGAACGTTATTTTCTCCAATTTCATCCCATGGAGCTTGAGAACTTCCACCGGTTCCAAATCCTGTTGGATCTGAAGCACCAGGGAACATATAATCACATGGAACACCAGTTAAATAACCAATTCCACCATAAGTGATTGGATTAGCATCTCGCCACTCACCAGCCAAATAACCATAAAATTCAACACCGGCATTTGGGTTTCCTTGTGGAGTACCATCGTTATTATAGTAAACGAACTTTGACATTCCAATACGCTCATTATCTACAGAGTTATCGCCAAAACCAACATAACTTGCGGGAACTGTTCCGGCAGCATCATCAACTCCATTCGGATCAGCAAAAGGACCTTCAAAGAAATCGCAACCAATTGCAGGAGGATTAATACCATAAGGAATTTGTCCTGAAGGAGGATTGTCATCCACCAAATCTCCGTTGTAACAATATCCTAAACCTAATCCAACATCACAACCAACAAAGTCATCGGAAGCTGAACCTAAATCCGGATCGGCCCAAACACCAAAAAATGTACTGTCTAATCTGAAAGAAGATTTATTAATAACCTTATAATTATAAAAGGTCATGTTATTGATTTCGTTGCTCGTTTCAAAAGCAAATGCCTGCGCCTGAATTTCTAAACCAATCGCAGCACCACCTGTTTCGGAGTGAACGTTACCTTTATCGTTAAATACCCAAAATAAAACCTGATCACCAAACAAATCTGCAGCACAAGCTGTACGGGCAGTATCACCAAAATCGCCAATAAAGAAGTCCGGATAATCACCAGCATATGGATCATATACACCATTTCCATTTCTGTCATGGTATGGAGCCAAAGGCTGACCTTCAGGGCTCAAAGTTGGCCAATTTAAAATGACATCCATCGCAGCTGGATCTGTTGGATTATCTCCAACTTGTCCGCCATCAAACCAAGAGATGTACACTTCAACTTCATTTTTATTAAGTTTGTAGAATTTATCCCAAGCCAAACAAGTAGTTGCATCTGTAGTTGCAGTAGATGTTAATGGACCAGGCCAATAATCGTTACCAGTTTGACGGTAAGTCATAGCTGCCACTTTTAAAGTAGAGCTCGCATCAATTCCACCTATCCACAAAGATCCTGCAAATAAAGACGTAGGACCATTTAAACCAGGAGCAGGTTTAGGAATCAAGTATTTACCATTCACTAAATCCCACCACATATCTCCACCTGTTAAAATGGTAGCTCTTACGTTATTAATATCCAAATCTTCTTGTGCAGTTGCCGGAGCACACAATGACATTACTGATCTGAATTGATTTTGGGATGTTGCAATGCTAACCCCTACATTTTCTTTTGCCTGAGCAGAGAAAGAAAAAGCAACGATGCTTGCAGTGACAATTAATTTGAAACGATTCTTCATATTGTTATTATTAAGTAGCATTATAAATTCTTTTTAAAAACTAAGATTAAAAATCAAGTAATAAACCAATACGGATTACACGTGGGCGGCTATAGTTACTTGGGTTATTTAATTTAACTGAATACAAATCTGTAAATGATTGTGGATCTGTTTGAGTAGAGATTGCATCCTGACCAACAGAAGAGCTTAAATATCCATCATCATCAGGGTTACCTGTAGCTTTGTAAACAGCTAAAATGTTTTTAGTATTTAACAAGTTTAACACTTGCAAGTAAATAGTTAAGTTACCTGTTTTTACTTCTTTTCCTTCTTTTGGTTTACCAAAATTAACTTCCATACTCTTATCTACACGTAAGTCAATTTTATAAGACCAAGGCAAGTTAGAACCATTGATTTGTCCGTCAAGTGCAGTGTTTCCTCCACCAATTCCAAATTGAGCTTCACGTGTAATGTTTGCTTGTTTGCTATATGGAGTTCCTGAACCTGCTCTGAAAACTACGTTAGCACCAACATTTTCTAAAACGTTGATTACTTTTTCGTTGTCTTTTCCTTTGTTCAATTTTAAACGAGGACCTTTGTAATCGGTTTTAGCACCAAAACGGTAATCAACGTTTAAAGTAATTGTATGACGTTGGTCAAAATCCAATGGGTGAGTAGTTCTTAAATTCGGAACACCTGAAGAAACCAAGTTTTGTCCGTCAGTTGTACTTGAACCTGTTCCATCAGCAAATTGAATTGTATAGTTTGCAGTTAATGAAACACCCATTGCAGTTCTTCTTAAATCGTAAGCAATTGACATCCCTTTTACAGTTCCGAAATCCACGTTAGAGAATGAGTTATAAGAACGAGGATATGCTTGAACAACATTTGTAGTTTGTACCAAGTCTTTTAATTCACGATAGAACAATGATAACTGAAGAGAAGAATTTTTCTTTTCATTTAATACTTGCTGATAACCTAATTCGTAATCAGTTGTTTTCTCAGATTTTAAATCCGGATTGTTTACGTATCCTGCCTGACCGTTTACGATATCCAAATAATTAATTGGATTTAATCTGTTTCTTTCAGGTGGACGCTGAGACAACACATCATAGTGAGCAAAGAAATTAGCTACATCGGAAATAGGGAATGAAAATGCGATACGTGGCATTAGATTCACTTGAGGAACATAATCTTTAAAAGCAGCAGATGTTAAACCATCTTTTTTGCTAGGATCTACTAACCATGGTTGAACTTGTCCACCACCTGCTCCTAAAGCAGCACCTGGATCCAACACCTCAACACCGGCAGCATTGTACCAAGTATCTCCATCACGGTAACCTACAACAGAATTCAAAGTTGGGTTTGAAGCATCTTCTACGTAAACAACATAATCATCACCAATATTACTTGGACGATCAGGAATAGAAAGTTCACCGGCAGTTTTAGCTTCATATAATAAGTATTTATCTTTTAATACTTTTTGGTTAGCATCAAAACGGTCGATACGTAAACCTACGTTGAATTTAATATCTTTAAAATCAAAACGATCGCTTAAGTAACCAGCAATATAAATTGGACGATAAGCACCCACTTCATAAGTCTTGTATCCATCAGCATCGGTTTTAGTGAAAAAGTCATCTAAGCTTGGATTGTTTTTCGTTTTCTTACCTGTATGGTCATAACCATAATATGCAACGATACCAGTACCTCCGATGTTTAACAAATCTTCCGCGCTGAACATATCCATATTATACATTTCTTTATCGTAAGAATCCACATCTAAGAAATCTAATCCGTCAACATTATAACCTAAAGCCTCTCTTAAACTCTTATCGAATTTTGTTTGGTTCCCATCATTTAAACGATTAAAATCATAAAATGCAAATGGTCCTCCAACTATATCTGTATTCAAAATAGCATCGGAACTATCATTATTATCTAATTGTAAAATGTGGAAATTTGCTGTCTCACGCATTCTTGTCCATAAACCAATAGGATTTAAATCATATGCACGTTCAACACGTTGCTCATACTCAAAACCTACTTGAATTGCGTGACGTTTAATATCTGCAGAGAAATTGGCAAATACACGGAATTGATTTCTATCAGATAAACTATATCCGTTATACTGACGACCAGTATTGTACCAAGCAGAGTAAACGTTTCTTGGTCTGTCGCCATTAGCTAAACCTAAATTAGCCTGAATATCAAAAATGTTTACCACATTACCTGCTCCGTAAAAATCATAAAATTGATTAGTATAAGGAGTACCTGTTGGGTTTACATCTCCAGGAGTGTAAGATAAATTAACATCTCCGTAACCATCCATGAAGAAAGCTGAAACTGTATCACGTGTACCATCTCCATCCACATCATATTTATCAGTAGTTAAAGGAGAGTATGATTTTGCTTTTGTTTGAGTGAATTTTCCAATGTAACCATAATCAAAAACTTTGTCTCTATGGTTTTCATCCTGAGTTGTTTGAGTAGTTTTTTCGTAACCTGCTTGTAAAGTAAAGTAAGCATTTTTGATTACTGAAGAAGATTTCTCTTCTTCTTTAGTAGAAGCATTGTTGAACTTTTGAGTCAACTTAGCATAAATTCTCCAGGTATTTTTAGTAACCTCAGCGTTATTTGAAGGATTAAATAAAGCATATTCATAAGTAAAATCGTTGTATTTACTCCAATCCAAAGATCCACCAACAGTTATTCCCATGTTTGTGCTTGGCTGATACTGAATTTTTCCTGCCAAAGCCATTGACTTTGAACCTACGTTGTTTCTAGCTTTAATGTGTTGCAAGTCATCCATCTTAATATATTCAGCATTTAATACGTAACCTGAACCTAATGGAGAAGGACGAAGAGGTGAAGCTTCTAATTCAGCTAATTTTTCAGGATTTACCTGATAGAAACCCATTGCAGATGGATCAGGATCTTTTTCCGAAACGACTTGTCCGGATAAACTAAATCCAAGTATTGGTTTATTAATATTATTAACAGAATCCTTTTTCATTAATAAAGGACCATTAATTGAAAAACCTAATAAGTTGTATCCATAAGCATCCAATCCACGGCTTTTTCCATCTTTTTCTCCTGCACCTGAAGTAACAACCTCAATTCCACCGGAATATTTACTTGCTGGACCTCTTGTTGTAATAGCAATAATACCACCTGTTGCATCTCCATATTCTGCAGGAGTACCACCGGTAATAGAAGTTACTTGTTCAACACCACTTTGAGGAACACCGGATGTTCCAATTACTTTTTGACCATCCACGTAATAAGCAGTACCATTTGTACGGGCACCTCTGATGTTCAAATCTCCACCTTCATCTTTTTGGTAAATACCTGCAGTTGTAGAAGCAACTGAGTTAATATTTTTAGAAGCCATGTTCTGATACTCCTCACGAGTTACAGTTCCACCTGATTTTGTATCCGGGTCAATTAATGGCTCAGCATATTCAATTACTTCAACAACATCTAATTGTTGACCTGCTGCCATTTCAATATTTAAAGTAACTGTTTTACCAATTGAAACGTTAACGTCCTTTATTTCCACAGACTGATAACCAACATAAGTTGATTTTACTGTATACTTACCGGGGTTCAAAGGTTTGATCACAACCTCACCATCAATGTTTGTTGTTCCGACACCCGCTTGGATACCGCCCATATCAACCACCACGTTCGCAAACGGAATAGTTTCTTTGTTTGCTTTATCGGTTAGCCTTACTTTAATGGCTGACTCGTTTTGTGCAACAGTCAGTCCTACTGACACTACAACAACGGATAAGGTGGAAAGTAATTTTTTTAGCATAATCTTTAATATTTATTTAAAAAATAATTTTCGTGCAAAATGAAGTGCGTAAATATAGGAATAATTAAAATTCATAAACAAATTTTTTTTAACAATTTTTTACAATTCAAAAAGCGCTTGTTTTAATCGCTAAAAAGCAATAAAAATAGGCATTTCAGACTTTTTGTAAAAAACTAATAAAAACAAAATTCGATTGGCAAATCTACAAGGTACTATTTGTAAATAAAATTGGTGGGATGTTGTTCTAAGAACTAACTATGTGCAATTATACAAAATAATTTCTTATATGTTGCAATTTTTTCAAAATATTTATTAAGCGGTCGAAAATTCTTTACCGATGGCGGTTTTTAAACCATCTTATAAGAAAAAATTCTCTTTTGTTTTTTCTCATCTTTTCTCCTTTGCGTCTTTCCTTACGCATTACTTTCCTGGTCTTCTTTTCCTGGATTCGTTTATGATGTTTTTTTACCGCCTTCGCATGTTCTTTCTCCATTTTTCTCTGCTCTTTCCATTTTTTCTTAGCAGCTTTTTTCTGAGCACGGCTGGTTGCAGGAGCTTTATCCTTTGTCTGCTCCTGTGCCAAAGTTGTCAAAGGCAATAAACAAATAAGCATTGCAGTTATTATCCTAAAGAAATACCTCATAATTGATGATTAACATACAAATCTAATGATTAATAAATTATCATTAAATTTGTTTAACTAAAAATGAAAAGAAAAAAACTTCTTGCTTATTCATTGGTATTTTCAATACTAATTGTTTCTCTTTTTTACGCTTGTAAAAAAGACGATACAGGTGTTCCAATTGTTGCTGTTGATATATATATCTATACAAGCAATCCCAGCTTTATAAATCTGAATGCTGTTGGTGGCTGGGTTTATATTACCGGAGGAGTAAGAGGGATTTTAGTTTACAGAAAATCTATTTCGGAATTTATGGCTTATGATAGAAACTGCACTTACAACTCAAGCGATCCATGTGCTGTTGTGTATGTAGACTCTTCAAATATTATTGCTACTGATACTTGCTGTAACTCTCAATTTTCTATTTATGATGGAACGGTTTTACAGGCACCTGCAGGTGTTCCTTTAAAAGCTTACAATACTACTTTTGATGGGAATGTGTTACACATTTACAATTAAGTTAAAGGTTAATTGAGGAATCGGTTAATAGGGCAACTAGTTGTAAGTAAAAAAAGAAAAAATATTAAATCAAAAAAGTACAATAAAAAACCCCGAGTTAAAACTTCGGGGTTTTTCTTTTTATATAACGTTTAAATTAGTATCTGTATGCGTCAGATTTAAAAGGACCTTCAACAGTAACTCCTATATAAGCAGCTTGTTCAGGACTTAATACATCTAATTCGCAATTGATTTTTGCCAAGTGCAACCTTGCTACTTTTTCATCCAAGTGTTTTGGCAAAGTGTATACTTTATTTTCATACTTAGATGTATGCAACCACAACTCTAATTGTGCTAATGTTTGATTTGTAAATGAATTACTCATTACAAATGATGGATGTCCGGTAGCACAACCTAAGTTAACTAAACGACCTTCGGCTAAAACAATTATGTCTTTTTTATCGATGGTATATTTATCAACTTGTGGTTTGATTTCATCTTTAGTAGAACCATAATTTTTGTTCAACCAAGCCATATCAATTTCGTTATCGAAGTGACCTATGTTACAAACTATAGCATTGTTTTTCATTGCTCTGAAATGACGCTCTGAAATAATGTTTTTATTTCCTGTTGCTGTTACAACAATATCTGCTTCTTTAACAGCTGTGTCCATTTTCTGAACCTGATATCCATCCATTGCAGCTTGCAATGCACAAATAGGATCAATTTCTGTAACAATAACACGAACTCCTTGTGAGCTCAATGATTCTGCAGAACCTTTTCCAACATCACCGTAACCAGCTACCACAGCAACTTTACCAGCAAGCATCAAATCTGTAGCTCTACGGATTGCATCTACTAATGATTCGCGGCAACCATATTTATTATCGAATTTTGATTTTGTAACGGAGTCGTTAACATTAATTGCCGGCATATGCAATGTTCCGTTTTTCATTCTTTCGTACAAACGGTGAACTCCTGTTGTTGTTTCTTCAGATAAACCTTTTATACCTTTTATTAGTTCAGGAAATTTATCAAATACCATATTAGTTAAATCACCACCATCATCTAAAATCATGTTTAATGGTTTGCGGTCTTCACCAAAAAATAAAGTTTGTTCTATACACCAGTCAAACTCTACTTCATTCATTCCTTTCCATGCATAAACCTGAATTCCTGCATCAGCAATTGCTGCCGCTGCATGATCTTGTGTAGAAAAAATATTACAAGATGACCAGGTAACTTCTGCACCTAATTCCTTAAGTGTTTCTATTAAAACTGCAGTTTGTATTGTCATGTGTAAACAACCAGCGATGCGAGCACCGGCCAATGGTTTTGACTTTCCGTATTCAGCTCGAAGTGCCATTAAACCAGGCATTTCAGCTTCTGCTAATTTTATTTCTTTTCTTCCCCATGCCGCTAACGACATGTCTTTTACTTTGTATTTTACGAATTTTTCCACTGTTGAATTTGACATTTTTTTTGATTTTTATATTAAAAAAGAAGTGCGAAATTACTTGTTATTGAACTAACAAACAAATTTCGCACTTGTTAAAAGTGTTTTTACAAAATTACTTTGCGGGTGCTGCTGACCAAACCACTTTTCCGGTTTTGTCGATATAAGATAGAACTCCTGCATAACTAACATAAGCTAATCCTTTATAGAAGTCAGCATAATAATCAGCACCACGTGTAATCACTGCTTTACCTGTTTTATCAATATATTGCCATTTAGCATCTTTCAAATTTCCGTTTACCAATGGAGAAGTACTGATACAAGCTAATCCATCATTAAAGAAATAAGCTCCAGTATAAACCGGATTTACTACCACTTTTCCAGTTTTATCGATGTATCCGAATTTACCATTTTTATAATCTCCGATACGGATACAAGCTAAACCATCAGAAAAAGTAAATGCTCTGTCGAACTGCATATCAATCACAACTTTCCCTGTTTTATCAACATATCCCCATTTTCCTGATTTATCATCACCCATTCTGACATTTGCTAATCCTTCAGAAAATTCAAATGTTTCATCGTATTTAAAATCAATAACAACTTTTCCTGTTTTATCAATAAAACCCCATTTACCATTCTTTTTAACGCGAGCCAAACCTTCTTTAAAATCCCATCCACCATCATATTCTGGTTTTACTACAACTGTTCCTGTTTTGTCGATATAAGCAAATTTCAACCCTATTTGTAAACGAGCCATACCTTCAGAAAATTTGTATGCATGCTCACATTTAGGAGTAATTACCACTTTTCCTGTCTTATCTATATATGAATATTTTCCAGCTTGTTTAACACATGCTAAACCATCGGAAAAATAGCCATCTGTTTTTTGGTCGAATTGAGCCGGAATCACCATTTTACCGGTTGCATCAATAAAACCACGTTTTCCGCCTTGCTTTACTACTGCAAGTCCTTCGTAAAATTTTTCTGCGAACTCAAACTGAGCCGGCAAAACAACTTTTCCGCTTTTATTGATATACCCATACTTCCCTTTATCACTAAATGGATAGAGCGTTTCCTGCGCCATTACAGCTGATTGGTAAGCCAATGCAACTAAAATTATAAGTGCGGTTTTGATTTTGATGAGAGTCGATTTCATACGCTTTTTAGTAATTTTTTGTAAATATCTAAAAAAAAAATGAAAATAAGAACATTTTTCTCATCAAATTAATTTTCAATAAAATAATGCATCCATCAAATGAATTATTTAATATTGCTTGATAAATTTTGGGGTTCAGAGAATGCAAAAAAATAATTACGAAAAAATCATAAAAAATAAAGCAAAAGGTAAAAAACTGTTTGCTGTTTTGATTGACCCCGACAAGTTTGAATCAACTGTAATAATTTCAATAGCTAACCGTGCAAGTGTTGATTTTATTATGGTTGGCGGCAGCATCTTGAGTAACGGTAATTTTGAAAAATGCATCCAAGCCATCAAAAAACACACCTCTATTCCCATCCTGATTTTTCCTGGAAATCATTTACAAATTAGTAAAAATGCAGATGCAATTTTGCTCTTATCACTCATTTCAGGAAGAAATCCTGAACTTTTGATTGGAAAACATGTTATTGCTGCTCCATTAATAAAATCAAGCAACTTAGAGGTTTTATCTACAGGATATATGCTAATTGAAAGTGGACGACAAACCTCTGCTTCCTATATGAGCAATACCAATCCAATTCCTTCTGACAAAACAAGCATTGCAGCTTGTACAGCGATGGCCGGTGAGCAATTGGGCTTAAAATTAATTTATATGGATGCTGGAAGCGGAGCAATGAATACCGTGAGTGCAGAGATGATAAAAAAAGTAAGTAAAAATATTTCTATTCCCTTAATTATCGGAGGAGGAATTGACAGTCCTAAAAAAGCAGTGTTAGCCTGTAAATCGGGGGCAGATATTGTTGTTGTTGGGAATGCCATTGAAAAAGATGTTACATTAATTGAGTCAATTGCCAAAGCAATTCATTCGTATAAAAATTAGATTATGAAATTTTTGGTTATTTCCAGTTCCAGTGAAATAGAAAATGAAGCTCAAATTATTACGAGTTTATTTGAAGCCGGATTGGATCATTTTCATTTAAGAAAACATAAACTTTCTACTAAAAAAACAAAGGATTTACTAAAAGCTATTCCTGCTCATTTTCACGACAGAATTGTTCTTCACTCGCATCACAACCTGGCAAGAAAATTTAATTTAAAAGGAATTCACCTCACTAAATCGCATCTTAAAAAAAGATTCAAAACCTGGTTGACAATTAAATTGATTCAATTAAAAAATCCTGAAATTGTTATCACAACTTCCTTCAGCAACATTGGTCAGCTATTTGAAAAAGAACATCGTTATCAGTACAATTATGTTTTTTTAAGTCCGATTTTCGACAGCTTGAACAGCAAATTTCAAGGCGGATTTACTGAGCACAGTTTAAAGTCGGCTATTTTAAAAACTTCATTTAATGTTGTAGCTCGCGGTGGTGTAGACATTAACGCAATTGAAAAATCAAACGAAATAGGATTTGCAGGAATTGCATTTTATAGCTGCATCTGGAAGAAAAAAGATCCAGTAGTTGCGTTCAATAATTTAGTAGAACGCTTTCAGGAATTAAAAATTCCAATTGAGTAACCCATTCGACTACGCCTGCCTACCGCAGGCAGGCTCAGGGTGACAAATAAAAAGAGCAACCTACATTTTTCCAAAATAATTGACCTCCTCACTTAAATTCAATCCAGGATTTTCCATTTGCATTTTTCTGCAACGCTCTAAAAAAGTAGCTTTAAATTTTTTATGGGAATCCGTTTCATAATTAAAAGGTCTGTGATTTTTTGCTGCAACAATTTCTTTGATCGAATTTAATAATTGGATTGATCTTTCATCAAAATTAGCTGCAACAAACTTCTCAAAAATATAATTAACTGCTTGTTCATTTGGATGAACTAAATCTTCTTTATAAAAACGGTAATCTCTCAGATCATCCATCATTAGTTCATACGCAGGAAAATAAAAAACATTTTGGGATGTTAGTTGATGAACTGTTTCAATTAATCGGGCTTTACTTAAATTGTTTTCCACCACTCCATCGCGCATGTATCTAACTGGACTGATTGTAAAAACAATTTTCAATTTAGGATTGAACACTAATAGTTCTTTTATTAGAATCCCATATTCCTCCAACATTTCAGAAACACTCAACATTGTTTTTGAAAATTCTTTTTGCGCTTGCTTGTGACAATTCCCAACCAACTGCTCATTTCTTTTATATACATGCGCTGAACCAAAAGTGATAAAAAGCCAGTCGGCATTTTTCAAAAAAGTATGCGCTTCAGAAATACTTTTATTAATGTTGGTCAAACATAGTTGTTTGTCAGGATTGGAAAAACGACTGTGATGCTCCCAAGAATTCCAACAATCGTTTGCGAAAAACAATTCTTTTTCAGTCACAAAATCAATCTTCATAAATCTGCGCAAAGCAACTACTATACTTGATGGATTGTATAAAATTCCATGTGGATTTTGGAGAGTTTTAAATTTATGTTCCATCATCAAATCGCCAATATTTTCAGCAAAACAGGAACCGAGAAAAAGGAAATTATCTGAATAATTTATTTTTTTAGGAAAGGATGAAACTGAAAAGTTTAAATGGAAGTTCATCTTGAAAAGTTAATTAAGTTGATTGGGTTAAGTAGGTTAAATAGGTTGAAGCTGTTTGAGAATTTCCCCATTTACTTAATTTCCTTAATTAACCCAATTAACTTACTGTTGACATTTACAATAAGGCGAAAAATACACTTTAGCATGCGGAATCATTGCTTGAATAGCACTTTGCTGAGCATCCGGAATAAGAATAACTCTCAAATCAAGCACTAACAAACTCTTCAGATATTTTAACTCTTCCGGAAAATTTTCAATGTTGTTACTCCACAGATCCAGGTTTTTTAATTTGGTTAGTTTCCCAACTGCAGGATGAATGGATGTTAATTCATTTTGATTCGCATTCAAATAAAACAGGTTAGACAAGTCACCAATTTGTGGTGGAAATTCTTGCAATACATTTTTTGAAATAGAAAAATATTGTAAATTTTTTAGTTCGGAAATTTCTGCGGGTATTTCTTTAATATTATTTTTTGTTAAATCTAAATATTGAAGATTTGGAAATTTTAAAATATCCATCGGAAAGGATTTCAATTTTTTTCTTCTCAATTCCAACTTAATTACTTTTTCAGGATTTTTTAACGCTTCTTCTAAACTCGTATACGCACGCATTGTATCTAGCGTAAGTGAATCGAGCAAAACTGTTTGAGAAAATAATTTACCGGAACAAAAAACAAGTAGTAGTAAAAAATTTATTTTAAAGAAATATGTAGTTTTAAATTTCAAGCTGATAATATTTTTAATGCGTTTTGTTTATCAATCGCTAAAGCACTTTTCAATTCATCCAATCCGGCAAACTTAAGCTCATCTCTTAGACGTTTAATAAAATAAATAGTTGCGTCTTCGCCATAAATAGTATCATTAAAATCAAATATATTCACTTCAATGCTTCTGCCCTTCCCTTCTATGGTTGGATTGTTTCCTGTATTTAACATTCCGCCATACAATTTGCCTTTTACTTCAGCCTTTACAACATAAACTCCATCAGCAGGAATAAGCTTATACTTATCATCTACAGAAATATTTGCAGTTGGATAACCAATTATCCTGCCTTTTTCATAACCTTTTACCACCTTACCAGAAAGTGAATAAGGATGTCCTAAATAACTCGAAGCCATTTCCACATCTCCTGATTGAAGTGCTTTCCTGATTTTTGTGGAACTCACTTCTATATTATCAATATCCTTAGCCGGAATTTCTTCCACATCAAAACCATAAATAGGACCAAACTCCTTCAAATGCTCAAATGAACCTTCGCGGTTACGCCCGAAGTGATGATTATACCCAATGATTAGCCGTTTTGTATGAATTTGATTCACTAAAATATTTCTGACAAATTCTATAGAAGTTAGTCGTGAAAACTCTTTTGTAAATGGATAAATAATGAGATGATCCACACCATATTTTTCCAGAAGTTGGATTTTTTCTTGCTGGGTATTCAATAATTTTAACTCATTATCATCCGGAAAAAGCACCATCCGTGGATGCGGATAAAAAGTCAACAAAACAGTTTCGCCTTGGTGTTTTTGAGCTACGTCTTTTAGTCGGGAAATAATTTTTTGGTGTCCTAAATGAACTCCATCAAAAGTGCCGGTAGTAACTATCGGATTTTTTACATCCTTAAAATCTTCAATATTGGTATAAACCTTCATTCAATCAATGATATTTATCATACAAAAAGCTAACAGGTTTCGATAATTCCCTATAAATCAAGGTCTAAATCCCTTATCTTTTCTATAAAAATGCTGTATGATTTAAAGCATCAAATTTAATTATAAAAAAGTTAAAAATCGATTTTTTACATGAATAAAAATATGTAATTTCGCACTCGAATTTTTAAAATTAACATTTACATACATATAAAATGTCGACACAAACAGGTAAAATTTCACAAGTAATTGGTCCCGTAATTGACGTAAGTTTTGAAGGCGGAGCTACATTACCAAACATTTTGGATGCATTGGAAGTTGTAAAACCAAATGGCCAAATTGTAATTCTAGAAACACAAAAACACGTTGGAGAAGATACAGTGCGTACCATTGCGATGGACTCTTCTGACGGATTATACAGAGGAATGACAGTTACTGCAACAGGTGCAGGAATTACCATGCCTGTTGGAGACCAAGTAAAAGGCCGTTTATTCAACGTGGTTGGAGAAGCGATTGATGGTATCAAACAAACAGACAAAAAAGGTGGTGCACCAATTCACCGTATGCCTCCTAAATATGAAGATTTATCTACTTCAACAGAAGTATTATTTACAGGAATTAAAGTAATCGACCTTTTAGAGCCTTATGCAAAAGGAGGTAAAATTGGTTTATTCGGTGGAGCCGGAGTTGGTAAAACCGTATTGATTATGGAGTTAATTAACAACATCGCAAAAGGATACGAAGGTTTATCAGTATTCGCAGGTGTGGGTGAGCGTACACGTGAAGGAAACGATTTATTGCGTGAGATGATCGAGTCGAACGTTATCCGCTACGGAGAAGCATTTAAACATTCAATGGAAAGTGGCGGATGGGATCTTACGAAAGTAGATTTGAAAGAATTAGAAAAATCACAAGCGACATTGGTGTTCGGACAAATGAATGAGCCTCCGGGAGCCCGTGCACGTGTTGCTTTATCAGGATTAACAATGGCGGAATACTTCCGTGATGGTGATGAGAAATCTGGTGGACGTGATATCCTTTTCTTTATCGATAACATCTTCCGTTTTACACAAGCAGGTTCTGAGGCCGCCGTGGCCACCTGCTCGCCGACTTTG
>SXIH01000021.1 GCA_005772895.1 Bacteroidota bacterium
GCCGTTCGAAGAAAACCATACAGTGTTGTATTGTTGGACGAAATTGAAAAAGCGCATCCCGATGTATTCAATATTTTACTACAAGTTTTGGATGATGGCAGATTAACTGATAATAAAGGGCGTGTTGTGAATTTCAAAAACACTATCATCATAATGACATCCAACATGGGCTCTCATTTGATTCAGGAAAATTTTGAGAAGCTTACTGATAAAAACAGGGACGAGATTATGGCAAAAACAAAAGTGGAGGTATTTGAATTACTAAAAAAATCTATTCGCCCGGAGTTTTTAAACAGAATTGATGAAACAATCATGTTTACTCCACTTAACAGAGATGATGTACACCGCATTGTGGAATTACAATTCAATGGAATAGCAAAAATGCTTGAGGAGAATGACATTCACATATCAGCCACGCCAGAAGCAATTGATTGGTTAGCACAATTGGGCTTCGACCCTCAATTTGGCGCTAGACCTGTAAAAAGAGTGCTACAAAAACGTGTTTTGAACGAACTTTCAAAACAAATTTTGGCAGGGAAAGTTGAAAAAGATGCCAATATAGTACTGGATGTGTTTAACGAGGAGTTTGTTTTTAGAAACCCTATTGATGCTGATAAGAAGGCAAAGAAAGAGAAAGCGAAGTAAGTCCTGTTAAAATATGTTAACCCTAAAACAATTGGCAGAGATATTGTGTTACATATAAGGAATACCTAATAATTAAAAAAATGAAGACCATGAAGACTAAAAAAGAAGTTATAGATAACCGCCCTAAGTTCAAATTACAAATTGATCACAGAACAACTATTACAGTTCGTTCAGCAGGTGCTCTAAAAGCTTGGCAGGAAAAATATCCCGAAGCAAAATTGATTGACTAAGAGATTAACTACATCCCTAAAGCCTTTGCCCCATTATACTATTAATTGGTATGATGGGGCATTTTTTTTGCATTAGTCTAAGTCATCCCCCTTTTTGTGCCATTTATCTAAAAATTTGCAATTGGTTTTATGAAAGGAGTATATTTGTGCTCAAATTAAAAAAAACGTATGAAAAAAGCACTTTTTGCTGTTACATTATTTTGTTCTGTAATTACCGGATTTGCTAAGGAAATACCTGATGAGACGATTGAAGTGGTTGACAATTCTGTTGTAATTGACCGTGTCACAAACAGCGATATTGAAGTAACCTTACCTTCCCTGATATTTACCTTTAAAGATGTTGAAATAAAGTTACGTTTCGTGAATCCTAATCACACGAAACTCCTTTTAAATAAAGGAAAAATTAGTTTTATTATTAACGGAGAGGATAAAGAATTGGTTTTTGTGGATGGACAAGCAAGTTTTATTCAAAAATTTGACACTAACAAAACACTAAGCATTTTCACAGAAGATTTTAGTTACAATACAACAGTAACTGCATATCCTTTATGGGCTCTTCTTATTCCTGTAGTTTTTATAGTATTGTGGATTCTCAAACGAATGATGAGAAAAAAGTAATATTTTGTGGTGTGGTAGAATCAAAAAGTCCTCCGAGTATTCGGTGGACTTTTTGATTCTAGTTCTTCCATCTTGGTAATCTTTTCATTCCTCTGGTAAATAACCATGAAATAAATCTGGAATGACCGCCTTGCACCATCATTTTTCTGCAATGTTCCTGAAATTCATTTACATCTTTTCCTGTATATGTAAATTGTCCGCTTTCATAACAATAGCTGCAATACTTATCACTTTTGGTTCCATCTGAATTTGTTCCTGAACCTTTGGGGTCTTTCTTCAAAGGCATTCCACAACTTTCGCACATTTTTTTTGTTGTTGACATATTAATTTTAGTTGTTTTAATTTATTCAAATATACCAAATAAAAAACGTCCGAAGATTTCTCTACGGACGATTCTCATTTGAAATTTTATTATCTCAAATCTTCTATTGAGATTCCTTTGTGTGCTTTTGTATCAAACACAAAATCGGTATCAGGGATTGGAGTACTTCCTACAAATGTTTTGATAGTATATGTTTGAGTAGTTCCATCTTTCATAAACATCTTTACACTGCTTATTTGTTTTTTAGCTTTATCAATCGTCAGTTTAATAGTATGAAACTTCTTTTTATCAGGATTTGTTGGAAACAAACTAATGGTTTGCGTTGTTGCATCTTCTCCATCAAATTTATACTTAAACCCTTTTTCGTAAATAGTAAAAATGTTTGAAGGATTAACAGCATCGTCTCCTCCAACTTCCATATCTTTTATCTGAACTTCGTTGGCATCCTTAATATAATCCCAAACTGTCTTGCCATCGCAGTAAATTTCGTGTCCGGGAATTTCTAATTTATATTTAGCTCCTTTGGTTTGAATTTTACCACTTTGTGAATCTTTGGATTTATCCTTTTTTTCCACTACCCATGAAAACTCTGCTTTAATGGTTGTGTAAGCTTTGGTTTTTACACTTAATTCGTCCAGCACTTTTTTTGCTTTCGGGTCTTGATCTTGAGCAATTGCGTTAAGACTTCCAATCGAGAAAAGTGCAATAATTGATAATTGTTTTGTAAACATAATAAATAGAGTATTAGTTGTTATCAGGCTTATTCAAAAACTGTTCCAAAGATAACATATCTTTTATAAGTACTTCCCGGGCTTTTGAACCTTCAAACGGACCAATGATTCCTGCCGACTCTAACTGGTCAACTATACGTCCTGCACGGTTATAGCCAAGTTTCAGTCTGCGTTGCAGTAATGACGCTGAACCTTGCTGGGTAGAAACTACTATTTCAGCTGCCTGGTTAAATAATGCATCTCTTTCGGATGGGTCGTCCATTTTGCCACTTCCTTCACCTGTTTCATCCACATATTCGGGTAACATAAAGGCCGTAGGATAGCTTCTTTGGCTTCCAATAAAATCACAAATTTTATCCACTTCTGGAGTATCAACAAATGCACATTGCAAACGAATTAAGTCATTTCCAGTAGAAAGCAACATATCACCTCTTCCTATTAATTGATCGGCTCCACCCGAATCCAAAATGGTTCTTGAATCTATTTTGGATGTTACTCTAAATGCAATACGTGCCGGGAAATTTGCTTTAATTGTTCCAGTTATGATATTTACAGATGGTCGTTGCGTTGCAATAATTAAGTGAATTCCAATTGCTCTGGCAAGTTGCGCTAATCTAGCAATAGGAGTTTCTACTTCTTTTCCAGCAGTCATAATCAAATCGGCAAACTCATCTACAACTAAAACAATGTATGGTAAAAATTTATGTCCGTTATTCGGATTTAATTTTCGTGCAATAAATTTTGTGTTGTATTCTTTTAGATTTCTTACTTGAGCTTCTTTCAACAAATCGTAACGTTGATCCATTTCAATACACAAGGAATTAAGCGTATTGATTACTTTTTTAGTATCGGTAATAATCGCTTCGGCACTATCCGGAAGCTTCGCTAAAAAGTGACGTTCAATTTTGTTGAACAATGTCAATTCCACTTTTTTAGGATCCACCAATACAAATTTAATTTGCGAAGGATGTTTTTTGTAAAGTAGTGAAACCAAAACAGCATTTAACCCAACCGATTTACCTTGCCCGGTTGCACCAGCCATCAACAAGTGTGGCATTTTTGCCAAATCGGTAATAAATGTTTCGTTGCTAATGGTTTTACCTAAAGCAATTGGTAAATCCATGGTTGTATTCTGAAATTTTTCAGAGGCAATGAGTGCACGCATCGGAACCATTTCAGGATTTAAGTTTGGAACTTCAATACCAACAGTTCCTTTTCCTGGAATTGGAGCAATAATACGAATACCTAATGCAGAAAGTGATAATGCAATATCGTCTTCCAAATTTTTAATTTTAGAAATACGAACACCTGCAGCAGGAATAATTTCGTAAAGAGTAACGGTCGGACCAACGGTTGCTTTAATTTTATCAATCTCAATTCCGTAATCACTAAGTGTTTTTAGAATTCTGTCTTTATTGGCATTTAATTCTTCGGTATTGATAACAATATCTTTAGAGCCACCATAATTCTCTAATAAATCAAGAGGAGGAAATTGGTAGGTGCCTAAATCAAGTGTAGGATCGTATTCACCTACTTGATCCACCAATGCTGCTGCAATTTGTTCCGGTGTAAGTTCTTGTTCTTTCTCTTCTACTTGCTCAACAGTAAATTGAACCCCGTTTTCTTCAGTTGAAAGCACAACCGGTTTTACTTCTTCTATTATTTCAACAGGTTTTACAACTTCTTCAACAATGTCGTGTTTTTCTTCATTGGTAATTTCCAATTCCTGAGTGATTGGTTTTTCTTCAGTTTCTTCTTCCTCCTCTTCTTCTTTGAAAGTATTGATCGGAAGAACTTTTTCTTCTTCTTCAACCGGCTCAACAACACTATCAGTTATTGGATCTTTTTTACTTAAGTCGAATGAAATATTAAACACAGCTACCAAATAAACCAACAACACAAAACACAGTAATACTCCAGTTCCTACAAATCCTATTATTGCATTTAACTGATTGCTTATTGTGAAACCAAATGCTCCACCTAAATAAAATAACGCATCGTGAAAAACATATCCGAGAGCAACAGAAACTAAAATCAGTAAGACAAAAGAATTGATATACGTTTTTTTGAGATTTAATAATTCAACATTGAACGTAATACGAATACCGGTTATCAATGCTACAAAAGAAAAAATGTAAGATGCAACACCAAACCATTTATGAATAAACACGTGAGAAATCAATGCTCCAAACTTCCCAAGCCAATTATTTACAACTACATCAGCAGCAAATAAATTCCCCAGTACTTTATCTTGATCGGCTTGCCAGGTGAATATAAAAGATGTGAATGCAATAGCTGTATAAACTGAAATAAGTAAAAGTGATAAACCTACAATTTTTTGAAAACGGTCGTCACGGGCAAAAGCGAAAAAATTATTTATTTTTTCAGTGAGTGTAATTTTACCTGAATCGTTTGTTGTCTTTTCCTTTTTAGCTTTTGGCTCTTTGGAATTTTTAGTATCAACAACTTCTTCCTTTAATGTATTCTTAATTGTATTTTTTTTAGGCTCAGCCATTAGGAAATTAAAAATTATAAATGATGAATTATAAATGTGGTATGCACACTTATTCTATCAAAATTACTAAATGGCTTAGGGGATAGTCTCAGGAAGTCAAAATCTTATAAACGGCAAATTGTTAATAGTTAATTGGGGTAATTAGGGAATTGAGGTGATTGGGGTAAATAAGGAATTGAGATGCGGGTTATTGAATTTTTGGAGTGCAAATAATAGTTTTTCCTTTTTTTCCGAATTAACTATTTCCTTAATTAACTATTTTCTCACACCTACTGCAATTGTTCAAACAAAGTATTCATCTCTTCGGCTGAAATAGGCTTATATTCAGCAGGAAGTTCAAATACGGAATCATCAATATCTTCTTTCTTTACTGTTTTGGCGGTAAACTTCATTTCCAGACCGAATTTTTTCATTTGATATTCCATCAAAACACCATCAATCATATGAAAAGGATTGGCAAAATTAGGATTGTCAATTTTTAATTCGTTGGTATAAAAAATATCAAATTCGGTTTCAAAATCATCATGCATTTTTACGTGTGCACTCTGACATTTGTATCCTGCAATCATTTTAACCTCTTTTAATGGAGTTAAATCAAACTTGTAAGCAGCATTTTCTTTTTCAATTGCAGCTGCATCCAAAACTAGAGATAGCTTTTTATTAAGAAGTTTTACTAATTGAGTAAGTGTTTTTTTCTCAGGGTCAGAAATAAAAGAAGTGCTGAAAAGCCCCATACCTGCGCTCATTTCGGCACACGACTTATTATTCTTGAATTTAATAATCATTTTGCTGGGAGCTAACCCGGCCATAGGATTTGCCTGATCAACAACGGTGGCAGTAAATTCAATTGTGCCTTCATCTGCAGCTTTTCCGGTATCACCTGAACATGAGCCTAAAATCAGCACCACCAATAAACTGCAAACACATTGAATAAATCTATTTTTCATCAAAATAATCTAGGAGTAGTTTATGCTTTTACCATTTCAAACAAGCAAAATTTGCCGATTAAGTTGCTAAAGATAACGATAAAATAATAATGACAAAAAAAAACGCTTTTTTTCTATAAAACCTAATAACCTAAGGTTTTAAGCATGGATTTAAAACTTTGTTCTTTTGCAAATAAATGTGTGTGCATTTCACCATCATCATCCACATCTATAATAACATGTTTCGGAGCTGGAATCAAACAATGCTGAATTCCACCATATCCACCAAGCGATTCCTGATAAGCTCCCGTATGGAAGAAACCTAAATACAAAGGTTCTTTTTGTTTGTCGCCCACAATTGGCATATATACTTGATTCAGATGCGATTCGGCATTGTAGTAATCTTCACTATCACAAGTTAAACCGCCTAAATTCACCCTTTGATATTCTTTATTCCAATGATTTACTGCTAACAAAATGAACTTTTGCTTGATACCCCAGGTATCGGGTAAAGTAGTTATAAAAGAACTATCAATCATGTACCATAACTCATTGTCGTTCTGCTTCTTAATGTCGACTATCGAATATAAAGCTGCACCACTTTCTCCAACAGTAAAACTTCCGAATTCTGTGAATATATGTGGCTCATCTACTTCACGTTCTTCACAAATGTTTTTAATCTTCTGAATAATTTCATCAGCCATATATTCATAATCATAACTGAAGCTCAAAGAAGTACGTATTGGAAATCCTCCGCCAATATCCAATGAGTCCAAAGAAGGACACATTTTCTTTAAATCGCAATACACATTGATACACTTTGTGAGCTCCGACCAGTAATAAGTAGTGTCTTTAATTCCGGTATTAATAAAGAAATGAAGCATTTTAAGTTCACATTTCTGACTATTTTTAATGCTTTTATGATAGTAATCTATGATATCTGCCTGACGGATACCTAAGCGGGAAGTATAGAATTCGAACTTCGGTTCTTCATCGGTTGCCACACGAATACCCACTTTAAACTTGTTTTTGCACATTTTTTCCAGCAAAGGAAGTTCATTAATGTTGTCCAAAATAGGAATCGAATTCACAAAACCATCGTTTACAAGCTCACTTATATATTTTAAGTAATTCGGTCGTTTATACCCATTATTGATGATAAAAGTATCTTTTGAAATTTTACCGGAATCGTACAAAGCCCTTACCAGAGGCACGTCAAAGGCTGAAGATGTCTCTAAATGTATATCATTTTTAAGAACCTCTTCCAATACAAATTGAAAATGAGAGCTTTTAGTACAATAACAATACGTATATTTGCCTTTATAATCGGCTTTCGCCATTGCCACATTGAATATTTTCTTGGCTTTTTGGATTTGGCTGCTGATTTTCGGTAAATAAGAGATCTTCAAAGGAGTACCATATTGCTTAATGATATCCATTAAAGGAATATTATTAAAATAAAGGCTATCTTCTTCAACGTTAAACCCTTCCTGAGGAAAATCGAAGGTTTGTTGAATTAAGTCGCGATAAGAGTTTTCCATATTTACTGATTTAAATGTTTGATATTCTGAGAAAAGCAAATGTAAGTAACTTACATTGATAAATTATAACCAAAGTAAGTGATTTAAATTAACATTTTATCAAGAATCGGTTAAACAAGGCTTAAAAATTAAATAGTGCTATATATAAAGCAATTCAGATGAAAAATTTAAAGTTTATAGAAGTGAAATCCGAGATTGGGGCTGGTACCCGAGGTGCGAGTATGGGAGTTGATGCCATTAAGATTGCCGCATTGGATTATGGAAGTAACATGTTTAAACAGATTGAATCCATAGAGATTAAGGTAGAAAATCAACTTCTGTTTGAACCACCTAAAACGCAGTATGCCAAGCGGATAGGCGGAATTTTAGCTATATACGAACGTGTTGCAGCTACCATTTCCCAAACGTTGAAGAAGAACAACTTCCCTATTGTATTAGCTGGAGATCATTCAACCGCAGGAGGAACCATTGCCGGAATTAAAATGGCTTATCCGAAAAGTAGATTGGGAGTTATTTGGATTGATGCTCATGCCGACCTTCATAGTCCTTACACTTCTCCATCAGGAAATATGCACGGAATGCCAATTGCCGTTTCATTAAACGAAGACAATATGGCGAATAAGATGAATAAACCCGATAAAGACACGATTGAATTGTGGAATAGATTGAAGAGACTTGGAGGAGTTGCACCAAAAATCAACTACAGCGATGTTGTATATATTGGGGTGCGTGACGTTGAGCCTGAAGAAACTTATTTATTGAAAAAACATAAGATAAAGACCTTTACTACTGCCGAAGTGAAGAGAAATGGGGTTGAAAAAATTGCCCGTGATGCCCTGGCACACCTTTCAAGTTGTAACTTAATTTACATTTCTTTTGATGTGGATAGCATGGATTCATCCATTTCGAAAGGAACAGGAACTCCGGTTCGCAACGGAATTACAGAAAAGGAAGCTGGTAGTTTATGTGTTAGACTTATCCAAAACCAAAAAGTTTGCTGTTTTGAGATTTGTGAAGTAAATCCTACCCTAGATAAAGAAAATTTGATGGCTGAAAACACTTTTGAAATTTTACAGAAAGTGGTTTCTCAATTAACTTATTAGTCAGAGATTTTTCGAAGAGATACTTCCTTCGTGTTCGTCATTCCGTGCTACGACACGGAATCTCATAATTGTGTGTAGTCTGTTCAACTGGGAGATCCCGTGTCGCGGCACGGGATGACCAGTTCTTAATTATAATTTAGTTTTATTACTTTTGCGCAAATGAACTTAGAACAAAAACTTACGGAGAAAACTGCTGAGGCATTACAATCGCTTTATGGTGCTTCGTCTGATAAAATAGCTTTTGAAAAAACCAATCCTGATTTTACAGGCGATTTAACATTGGTGGTTTTTAATTTTGCGAAAATTTCTAAGAAAAAACCGGAAGATACGGCCAACGATATTGGAACTTATTTAAAAGCTAATGTCCCTGAAATAGCTGATTTTAATATTGTAAAAGGATTTTTAAATTTAGTGATTGCTGATTCTTTTTGGCTGAACTATTTTAAAACAATAAATTCTAAATCACTTATTAAACCTGTTCCGGGAAATGCTCCGACTGTGATGGTGGAATACGCCTCTCCAAACACAAATAAACCTTTACATCTTGGACACGTACGTAATATTCTTTTAGGATATTCTGTCTCAAAAATTTTAACTGCAGCAGGAAACAAAGTGGTGAAAACAAGTGTGGTGAACGACCGTGGAATTCATATTTGTAAAAGTATGATTGCTTGGAAAAAATTTGGGAATGGAGAAACACCTGCATCATCAGGATTAAAAGGTGATCATTTGGTTGGGAAATATTATGTAGAGTTTGATAAACACTATAAGTCGGAAGTTGGAAGTTTGGTTGCGGAAGGAAAAACCGAAGAAGAAGCAAAAAAAATTGCTCCGTTAATAATTGAAGCGCAAGAAATGTTGTTGAAATGGGAAGCAAATAACAAAGAAGTGCGTGACTTATGGACAATGATGAATGGTTGGGTTTACGAAGGTTTTGCAGCATCTTACAAAATGATGGGCGTTGATTTTGACAGCACTTATTACGAAAGTAACACCTATCTTTTAGGAAAAGAAATTATTGATCGAGGAAAAGAAAAAGGTGTTTTTGAAACACGTACTGATAAATCTATTTTTATTGATTTGACTACTGATGGATTAGATGAAAAAACATTGTTGCGTTCGGATGGAACATCTGTATATATGACTCAGGATTTGGGAACGGCTTTGCTTCGTCATCAAGAAGTAGGATTTGAAAAAATGATTTACACTGTTGGTAACGAACAGGATTATCATTTTAAAGTATTGTTTCTAATCTTAAAAAAATTAGGATTTTCTTGGGCAGATGGCTTGTATCACCTTTCATACGGAATGGTTGAGCTACCGGAAGGAAAAATGAAATCGCGTGAGGGAACGGTTGTGGATGCTGATGACTTGATGCAAGTGATGATTGATACAGCAGCAGAAACAACAAAAGCATTAGGAAAAGTAGAAGGCTTAACAGAAGCAGAAGCAAATCATTTATACAAAACGATTGGACTAGGTGCATTGAAATATTTTATGCTGAAGATTGATCCGAAAAAGAAAATGCTTTTCAATCCTGCTGAGTCAATTGATTTTAATGGGAATACTGCTCCTTTCATTCAGTTCAATTATGTGAGAATTCAAGCACTGTTACGTAAAGCAAAAGATGGTTGGGATTTTGAAAACATTGATGTGTTTACTCACAACGTAACATTGTTGCCAAAAGAAAAAGAGTTAATAATAAAACTTTACTCATTTGATGCTTTATTGAAACAAGCAGCCAATGAATTAAGTCCTGCATTAATAGCCAACTATACTTACGACTTAGCAAAAGAATTCAGTCAGTACTACCACGAAACATCCATCTTAAAAGAAGAACAAAAAGATTTGATTTTGTTCCGTTTGCAATTAGCAAAAACGATTGGAATTAATATTAAGAATTCTATGGGCTTGTTGGGAATTGAAGTTCCTGAGAGGATGTAGGGAGAAATTAAATGTTCTTATTCCTTAATCAATTTTTCAGACAATACAATATTATTGGATTGGACTACAATCATATATATTCCACTAGGCAATTGGCTTAAATTAATTTCTGTAATATAATTTGTAATTTTAGATGAATAAATTTTTTGTCCAACTAAATTATAAATTCCAATTTCTCCGTTTTTGTTTCTACTTTCAATATTAAAAAACCCTTTTGAAGGATTTGGATAAACATAAATCTTATAATAGTCTTCAGTAGCAACATTTTCAGCAATTGACAAACCTCCTGAACAAACAGAATCAGGAGTAAACTTCCAAAGTGTATTTTCCAGAGGAATCCAAGCACTTGGATCGGAAGTGAATCCTCCAAATAACCATAATTCATTTCCTCTTCTAAATGCGTTGGCGCCTTGTCTTCCACCTGGTTTATTTGTATATGATGCAACCCCCATTGTTCCATAGATTGGAGGAGAGTACCAATTTAATGTATCACCACTAACCCAAGTCCACTTTCCATTACTAACATTATATTTCCATAAATCATTAAAAAATCCTCCTCCATGCCCACCATATAACCAAAAATCGCCACAAGCATCGGTCCATCTTGAACGAGTTTCATAACGAGCACCAGGAAAATTAGAAGACGATTCAATACCTTTTATTCCATATGAACCAGTTTGATTCACTAAGCTGCTTCCGTTCATCCATGTCCATTCATTAGTTAATGGATTAAATTTCCACAAATCATTTTTATTTTCAAAAGTGAAATATGCACCTCCGAATAACCAAAAATTATCTAAATTATCTTTCCAACTAGCATATACATATCTTCCTCCAGGTGTATTATTAATACTAGCAACGCCAAGAGTTCCATATACAGATGGAATATTTGGAATACTATCGCCACTTATCCAAGTCCATTCATTTGTTATAGTATTGTATTTCCATAAATCATTTAGATAGCCAGAAGAAAAACCACTAGCTTTACCATCACCTCCAAATAACCACAAATTACCAACATTGTCTACCCAAGAACAAGAAGTTTCAAGCCTATATCCAGGTGTATTAAATACACTTGATATTCCTTTAATACCATATACTGGTTCACAGTTTGCTGTATCTCCTTTCATCCAAGTCCATTGATTAGAAGAAATATTATATCGCCACAAAGTATTGCAAAAATTTCCATATCCTGAAAACATCCATAAATCACCATCTAGACTACTCCACGAAATTGCTACCGAAGAACTTGGAGGTGAATTTGTTGGAGATGAAACACCTTGAGTTCCATAAACTCCTAAAAAATTATGAATACTGTCCCCACTAACCCATGTCCAAATATTTGTTATTGGATTATATCTCCATAAATCACAAAGTGTTCCTGCAGCATCTTCTCCACCATATACCCAAAAATTTCCTTGAGCATCTGTCCATTCGATTGATTCATACCTCGCTGGAGGTTCGTTAGTGCTACTAGGTAATCCTTTTATACCATAATTTCCTAAAGAGCCTAAAATAGTATCACCTCTAACCCATGTCCATTTACCTGTTTGAGAATATGATGCTAATGTACAGAAAAGGAAAAAATATTTGATAGTAGATTTGAACATAATCAAATATACAAAATTAACGTTAGAATGAAAAGTAATACGGAATTATTGGGAATCTAAATTTCAAACTAGAAAACATCTACTTCAACGCATCATAAATCACTGCATGTATTTTTCCGCGTGTTCCTGCTTTTGAAAGTTTGTTATCATCCGCATCTGGATAAACTCTATTGGAAAGAAAAATATAAATGATTCCAGTTTTAGGATCAGCCCAAGCCAATGTTCCTGTAAAACCTGCATGTCCGAAACTCATATAAGAAACAGCTTTGCAAACAGGACTGTCTTTATCAGGATTCATTTCTGGTTTATCAAATCCAATTCCTCTTCTGTTTTGGCCATCTATACAATACTGACATTCAGTAAATTTATAAAGTGTTGTCGAATCGATGTAACGTTTTCCTCCGTAAGTTCCGTAATTCATAAACATCTGCATCATCACTGCTAAATCATTTGAGTTAGAAAACAATCCTGCATGTCCGCCTACTCCACCCATCATCGCTGCGCCTTGATCGTGTACATCACCGTGTACTTGTTGTTTTCTGAATTTTGCGTCAAACTCCGTTGGAACAATTCTGTTCAAGTCAAATCTTGCCAATGGTTTGTATCCCATTGTTGTTAAACCTAATGGAGCGTAAAAAGAATTTTGCGCATAAACATTCAATGCATTTTGTGTTTCTTTTTCAATAATTTTTTTCAGAAAATAATATCCTAAATCGCTATACAAATATTTTCCTGCATCTTTTACAGGTGATTCAATAATACGTTTGTAAATGGTGTCTTCATAATTTTTATTGATGTATAAATCATTCGCCACACGCTTGTAAAAAACATCATTAGGCGTCTTATTGTAAATTCCTTCTTTGTATGTTCCATCTTTATTCACTGTTTTCATCCAAAACGGAATCCAATCTTTTAATCCAGCTTGATGTGTCATCATTTCACGTAAATGAATGTTTTGCTTATTTGTACCTTCCAACTCAGGCATATAATAACACAATGGATTGTCTAAACTCACTTTACCCTCATCTACTAATTTCATCAAGGATACTGTAGAAGCTGCAATTTTAGTAATGGAGGCGATATCATACAAATCAGTATTCTTTACTTTTGTTTTGGTATCGTAAGTATGATGACCGAAAGATTTTTGATAAATCACTTTCCCGTCTTTTGCAACTAATACCTGACAACCAGGAAAAACTTTCTCTTTTATTCCACTCATGGCAATGCTATCAATTTTTGCCAACTTTTTAGAATCAAATCCTAATTCTTCGGGAATAGTATATTTCAAACGAACTTGTTTAATGTCAATTCCTGTTCCAACTTTAAAATGTGAGCTTGCTGTAACTGGTAATTTTCCTGTTGCTCCTACTCCACCAAAAATTAATTGTGCCGAATAACTTTCACTGTAATCACTATTTTCATAACTCATTATCACAGCATCTGCAAACTGAATACTGTCGAGTTTGGCAAGGATGTATGGATTTGCAGAAACATTTACAATTACTTTATGTTCTTTGATAATTGCTTTTAACATTGCAAATACTTGTGGAGTTAAACCAAAATCTTTATCGGGTTTATTGTTGGTATTGTTAATGTGAACAATAATTGGATTGTAGTTTTTTAATTGAGATAATAATGTATCAAATGCTGGAGCTTTTGCATCTTTCTCAATGCCAAAATGTTTCACAGAGGCGTAATTCGAAAGAGTTTGTTGAAAGATACTTAAGCCTTTGTAGCCAAGCGACACAGAAGCAATTTTTGCTGAATCCAAATTCTGTAATGGAAGAATATCATTTTTATTTTGCAACAATGTAAGTGATGCTTCCGTTAATTTACGATTAATCAATTCTGCATTCGGAGTGTTTAAGTCTTCATACAAATTTTTCAATTTAATTTTAGAATAATTATTTAATCCAGCCCATTGTTTTGCCAATAAAATTTTCATGCAACGTTTATCAATTTCTTCCTGAGAAATATCGCCACGTTCAATTGCTTTTTTGATTTCTGTAATTGCTGTCGGAACATCTTCTGCAAACAATAAAACATCGTTACCTGCTAAAAGTGCTCGTACATCTGCTTCTCCTGGTTTGTAAAATTTACTTACACCTTTCATATTCAAAGCATCAGTAAAAACTAATCCTTTGAATCCAAGCGTATCCTTCAACAAGCCTGATACAATTTTTTTGGTAAGTGTGGATGCTTGATTGCGTGTTGTATCCAAAGCCGGAATGCTCAAATGTGCTACCATCATACTTCCCAATCCTTCTGCAATTAATTCTTTGAAAGGATACAATTCCAAAGTATCCAGTCGCTCGCGTGATGATTTTATTGTTGGTAATGTTTTGTGTGAATCGCTATCGGTATCTCCGTGACCGGGAAAATGTTTCGCATTGGCAAGCACCTGATTGTCTTGCATTCCTTTCATATACATCAATGCTTTTTTTGCAACGTTGTATTTATTTTCACCAAAGGAACGATTTCCGATAACCGGATTCAGAGGATTATTATTGATGTCAACAACAGGAGCGAAATTAATTTGCATTCCCAATCGTTTACACTGACGGGCAATTTCAAAACCCATTTCATAAATTAACGAATCGTCTTGAATTGCACCCAATGTCATTTGACGAGGAAACTTTGTTGTGCTATCCAGTCGCATCGCCAATCCCCATTCAGCGTCAATCGACATAAACAAAGGAACTTTGGAGCACGATTGATAACAGTTTGCCTGAATAGCTTGTCGGATTGGTCCGCCCTGAAAAAATATCAATCCTCCAATTTTATATTTATCTACTAAGTCTTTTATTTCTTTAACATGTGCATTGTCTTTGTTAGAATATGCAGCCACCATAAAAAGTTGCGCCAAACGTTCATCAGGTGTAAGTGTTTTAAAAACAGAATCCGCCCAGCGAGTATCTTTTGAATAAAATGGTGGATCCTGCCCTGCTGATTTCGGAGTAAAACTCAGTGAAATAAAAACAAGAAAAGAAAATATATAGAAGATGATTTTTTTCATTAGCAAAAAATAAATTGGATGTTGCCCTGCAATTATGATGCTAAGTTACCTTGTATGATTAAGCCTTCATGAAAAGGATGTTATACTTTTCAACGAAAGGATGTTAATTGAAAAAGTCAAGCAAATTCTAACTTAACGCAGATTTCATCGAGATTTGTATCATCAAAACTTCATATGTATAAAAAGTTGTTCAATCTTATGGTTTTAATGATAAGCGTATTAACGCTTAACCTTATTACTGGCTTCGTTACCGACTATATTGTGCATTACGACATAGGAATAAATCCCTACAAATTCACAGGAATAGCTATGTTGACTTTGGTTTTTATTCTCGTTCCGGCTTACAGCTACATGAAACCCAAAATTGAAGTATTAGTGGCTCGTGTATTGGTTTCTGGAAGCAATTCCTTTGGAAAAAACATGGGCTTACTTTTATCGTTTATAGCCATATTTGGAGTTCTTTTTGTTATCTATTTACATCAGTGGTTCGACATTAATTTATGGCAAGTGTTGAAAACTAAAATGCAATAAGAAACCACTACAAACACTTACCAATAAAGCACTTACAACAGGCGTTACTATTACAACCTATCATTCCTTCTTTCACCTGCTTTTATTCGATTAATTAGTATTATTTTTGTAGGAATAGTACAATTATGCCAGACATTATACATCTTTTACCCGATTCGGTAGCCAATCAAATTGCTGCAGGTGAAGTGGTTCAACGACCTGCTTCAGCTGTTAAGGAATTGATGGAGAATGCATTGGATGCTGGTGGTTCAAAGATAAAGTTGATAGTAAAAGATGCAGGGAAAACGCTTATTCAGATAATCGACAACGGTTGTGGAATGAGCGAAACGGATGCGCGGATGAGTTTCGAGCGACACGCTACTTCGAAAATTCAAAAAGCGGAAGACTTATTTGCTATCAGAACAATGGGTTTCCGCGGAGAAGCATTGGCTTCTATTGCTGCTATTGCACAAGTGGAATTAAAGACAAAACGAATTGGTGATGAAGTTGGAGTACAAATTGATATTGAAGGAAGCGAAATCAAACGTCAGGAAACTGTAAGTTGTGCTGAGGGAACTTCCATCTCCGTTAAAAATTTATTTTTTAATGTTCCAGCCAGAAGAAATTTTTTAAAAACCGATTCGGTGGAATTGCGCCACATCATTGATGAATTTCATCGCGTAAGCATTCCAAATCCTGAAATAGCATTTAGTTTTCACCATAACAATACTGAAATTTTTCATTTAGAACCGGGGTCTTTAAAACAAAGGTTAGTCGGTCTTTTTGGAAGTTCATATAACTCGAGATTAGTCCCGGTTGAAGAAAACACAGGCATAGTAAAAATAAAAGGTTTTGTAATTAAGCCTGATTTCGCTAAGAAAACACGTGGTGAACAGTTTTTCTTTTTGAATAAACGATTTATCAAAAATGGCTATTTGCACCATGCTGTTCAATCGGCATTTGAGCAATTGCTGCCTGCTGATAGTTTTGCTTCATACTTTTTAATGTTGGATGTTGACCCTAAATCAATTGATATAAATATTCATCCGACTAAAACAGAAGTAAAATTTGAAGATGAAAAAGCGATCTATGCTTTTTTACGTTCTGCCGTAAAAAAATCACTCGGACAATTTAACATTTCTCCGAGTTTAGATTTTGATCAGGAAGCGCATCTGTATAATATGCCTCTTAAGCCTGTTGATGGAGTTTACAAGCAACCAACTATTAAGGTGGATGAAAATTACAATCCCTTTAAAACAGAAAAGAAAGAAACAATAGAACGCGAACTTTCCAATAAAACCAATTGGGAGAAGTTATATAGTCGTCACGTTGATAATCAACTTGAGTTTGAGATTAAGAAAGAAGAAGAAACACAACAAACGATAAATACCGATTGGGACAACGATTTACACGAGAGCAATAAAAAATCGACTTATCAATTACATAACAAATACATTTTAACGCATATCAAAACCGGATTTATGGTGATTGACCAGCAAGGTGCTCACGAACGCATTTTGTATGAACGCATTTTAGAGGGATTTGAAAAAAATAAATCTGCTACACAACAAGAGCTTTTTCCTAAAACCATAGAGTTAAATACTCCCGACTTTGAATTGGTAAAGGAATTACAGTCAGAAATTCAGGCTATGGGATTTGATATAAGTGAATTTGGCAAAAACACCTTTGTGATTCATGGCGTTCCTGCCGATACGTCAGAATATGATTCGGTAAAATTATTGGAAGGATTATTGGAGAACTACAAACAAAATTTATTGGAATTAAAATCCGATAAAAGAGAAAACCTAGCACGTTCGATGGCAAGAAACACTGCAATAAAATCTGGAAGAGCATTGACTCAAGAAGAAATGCAGAATATCATAGATGAACTGTTCGCATGCAAAATGCCCTACAGTACGCCAAGTGGTAAACCAACCATTACTACGTTTTCGAGTGATGATTTAGATAAACGATTTAAAAAGTAAGTGCGATCCCGATAGCTATCGGGACGAAAGTTCGATTTCGGAAGTAAAAAATAAAAAAGTATACAATTAAAAAAATAGTAGACAGTCGACAATTAAAAAAATAAACAAAAAATAAAATTTTACGTCTTTGTTTTAACCACACAGATTCGTAATTCGTGAAAATTCGTAATTCGTAGTAAGCATGTCTTATCAACAATACCGTCCGAATAGTTTTAATGTTTTACCATTGGTAGTTAAAAATCTATTAATTATCAACGGTTTGTTTTTTCTTGCAACATTAGCTTTTCAAAATCAAATTGACTTAGCTGATACATTGGGATTACATTATCCTCTTTCAGAAAAATTTCAGCCTTATCAAATTATATCGTACATGTTCATGCATGGCGGATTGATGCATATTTTTTTCAACATGTTTGCTTTATGGATGTTTGGAAATACTTTAGAAAATTATTGGGGACCAAAGCGATTTTTGATTTATTACATAATCACAGGAATTGGCGCAGCAGTTTGTCATTATTCGGTTGTTCATTTTCAAATTCAACCAACACTTGAAATTATTGATTCATACATTGCTAATCCCTCACCTTCATCGTTTGCAGCTTTTTTAGATTCTGAACATTTTAAATTAACCAGTTTAGAAATGCTGAATCATTACAATGAAACTATTCCAACTGCATTTAATGATGCAGTAAACAGCAACAACAATATGGAAGCACTTCGTATTTCTGTTGAATATATGCAAACATACAGAACAGATTTTTTAAATGGACCAGTAGTAGTTGGTGCATCCGGCTCCGTTTTTGGCATTTTGTTAGCGTTTGGAATGTTGTTTCCAAATACTATGCTTTACATTTATTTTGCGATTCCTATAAAAGCAAAGTGGTTTGTTGTTTTATACGGAGCACTGGAATTATTTTCCGGAATTGCAAACAGACCATCAGATAATGTTGCACACTTTGCACATTTAGGAGGAATGCTCTTTGGATTTTTCTTAATTAAATACTGGCAAAAAAAGAGTAACAACTTTTATTAATTATGGCAAATCCAATTATAGAAGATTTTAAATCTAAAATGCGTAATGGGAATCCGATTTCACGTTTAATCCTTATTAATGTTGCAGTATTCTTATTTGTAAGTGTTTTCCGGATCATTTCATTCCTGAGTGGTGAATCATCTATGATTGTTGCCATAGAGGATTTCATTAAAAGCAATCTTGCACTTCCCTTAAGTTTTCAAGGTTTAATTTTAAAACCATGGACCCTTATAACTTATATGTTCACACACTTTTCGTTGATTCATATTTTTTGGAATCTGATAACACTCTACTGGTTTGGTGATCTTTTTATTAATTACACCAATTCAAAAAAATTGATTCCGCTTTATCTATTAGGTGGAATTGCAGGTGCGCTTATAGCAATTGCACTTTTTACTCTTATTCCACAATTTCAGGTCTACCTTGGAGCTCCAATGATTGGCGCTTCAGCAGGTGTAACAGCAATTATAGTTGCAACAGCTACACTTATTCCGAATGTAAATATGAATATGCTTTTTATTGGACCGGTTAAATTATTATATGTTGCTTTATTTGTAATTTTCATTGATATATTGAATGTTGCGTCTTACGACAATGTAGGAGGAAATCTTTCTCACTTAGGAGGAGCATTGATGGGGTTTATATTTATTATTCAATATAAAAAGGGAAATGATCTTTCAAAAGGGATTACAAAATTTTTTGATTGGATAACGGGTATATTTAAATCTGGACCCAAAAGCAAGATGAAAGTTGCTTACAAACGTAAGGTTTCGGATGAAGATTATAATTACAATAAAAAGATGGAACAAGAAACAATTGACAAAATATTAGATAAGATTTCGAAATCAGGATACGAGAGTTTATCAAAAACAGAGAAGGAAATTTTGTTTAAAGCAAGCGGGAAGAAAAAATAGACAGTAGACAATTAAAAAAGTAGACAATTGACAAATAAAAAGAAAATAATTAGCGTTTCTAACATACAAAGATTCGTAATTCGTTTTTATTCGTAATTCGTAGAATTTGGAGGAACAAAAAAACATACAAGCAGAAAAGAAAAAAAGAAAAGGAAAACGCCATTTCTTTAATCGTATTGCTATGTTTTGTAATCACATTGCAGTAATTGCACTGCTTGTTTCCTATATGGCTCCGCATATAAGTCCGGAAACGTTTTGGCTTATTTCATTTTTCGGATTATTCTACCCAGTGCTTTTAATTATTAATTTATTGTTTGTTTTTTATTGGGCAATTCAAATTAAAAAACGATCGCTTTATTCTTTCTTAATTATTATAGCCGGCTTTTCCAATCTTCACAACTACGTTCAATTTACATTTAACAATACACCTGATGGTTCTAAAAAACTAATTAGTGTTATGTCGTACAATGTAAAGTTATTCGACTTGTATGATTGGAATACAAATAATCATACACGCAATAAAATGTTTGAGCTTATTAATACAGAATCGCCTGAAATAGCCTGTTTTCAAGAATACTACCATCGCGACAGTAGTAAATATGCAAACACCGATTCACTTTTAAAACTTACCAATTTTAAATATTATCATATTGAAAACACATCCAATATAAAACCAAAGCAACATTTTGGAATTGCAACTTTTAGCAATTATCCCATCGTTAATAAGGGAAAAATAAATTTTGGCTACAAAAGCAATAACGTTTGTATTTATACTGATGTCATTATTTCAAAAGATACATTCAGAGTTTACAACATGCATTTACAATCCATTGCCTTTTCAAAAGATGACTACAAATACATTGACGATTTACAAAAAGATGTAGAAACGGAAGACATAGAACACTCTAAAAGTATTTTAACACGTTTAAAACGAGCTTTCATAAAACGTGCAAAACAAGCAGATATTATTAAGTTCAGTATCGACTCATCACCTTACCCTGTAATTGTTTGCGGAGATTTTAACGACACTCCCGGCTCGTACACAAAAAATACAATCGCAACAAATTTATCGGATGCGTTTGTTGAAAGTGGAAATGGTTTTGGAAGAAGTTATATCGGAAAGTTTCCTTCTTTTAGAATTGATTATATACTTCACGATAAAACTTTTAAAGCATATAATTTCAGAACAATCAAAGAAGAATTATCCGATCACTACCCGATTGTTTGTTATTTGGAGAAGCAATAAATCAGTTGAGAGTTTTTAGTTTAGAGTTTATGCAAGCTCTGAAAACCAGAAACTGGAAACTATTTAACTATTGAAGTCTTCTTAACTTTCTTCAAAGAAAGTAAATTCATAGAGTTAGAAGTTAAGCCGGTAATATTATTCTGCACCAATCTCACTACTTGATCATAGTATAAAGGAACAACAGGCGCATTATCTATTAACAACTGATCCATTTGCTGGTAATAATCGTAACGGATAGAGTCGTTTAATTCCGCTTGTGATCTTTCATATAACAAATCGAATTGCGGATTTTTATAGTGTGTGTAATTGAATCCTTTCGGACTCCAGTTTTTACTGTAGAACAATGAAAGAAAATTTTCTTCGTCCGGATAATCGCATACCCACGATTTACGGAAGAAATTTAATTTAGAATTTGCAATCGCATCTCCAAGAACAGTAGATTTCTGAACATCAATCTTAATTTTAATTCCAAATTCGGCTAATTGTGATTGAATGTATTCTGCCAATTCTAAGTATTGCTCCGTAGTTGAAAGTGTAATATCAGGCAAACCTTTTCCATCGGGATAACCTGCTAAAAATAAAAGTTCTTTTACTTTATCCGGATTGTAATCGTAGCCTTTTACTTTAGAACTATTGAAGGAAGGCAGACCTGGAGGAATAAAACCAGCGGTTGCAGGTGTTCCTAAGTTTTTACGTAAATACATCACCATCTTTTTACGGTCGAAACCATAATTGATAGCTTGACGAATTGCTTTTACTTTTAATGGTGAATTTTTAAACTGAGGCAAGTTCTCATCAATTAAAAAACCTAAATAATCTGTTTTTAAATACGGTTGAGTTTGCATTACAAACGCTGATTTATATTTTTCTTTCAGCACACCTTCAACAGTAAATACTTCATCGGTATTTATTGCATCAATTCCGGAAACCATATCTACAGAGCCTTCCAAAAACTCTAAGAAGGAAGTTTCTTTGTCTTTAATAAACGACATGGAAACAGCATCCAAATATGGAAGTCGATTACCATTTTCAAATTCAAAATATTTTTCATTTTTTACAAAAACCAATTTAGAACCTTCGTTCCACATTTTAAATTTAAACGGGCCGGTTCCTACAGGGTTTCTTCTAAAATCTTCTCCGTAACGCTCCACCACTTCTTGCGGAATAACAGAAAAATATTTCATTGTTAAAATTCCTAAGAAAGGGGTAAAAGGCTTGTCGAGGTGAATGATAAATGTAGAATCATTTGGAGCTTCAAATGCTTTTCTGTCATTAACGTAAGAAAGCAATGTAGTAGCCTTCGATATTTTTGGATCTTGTAAGCGTGTGAAACTATAGATAAAGTCTTTTGCCGTTACTTTTCTTCCAACCCCATTCTCAAAGTATTCATTGTCGTGAAAAGTAACATCTGAATGTAAATGAAAAGTATAAGTCAATCCATCAGGAGTAATTTCCCATGATTTAGCAATAGATGGCTGAATTCTTAGTGAATCATCCATTTCAACTAATCCATTAAATAATTGATTGACTGCTAAAATATTTTCAAAATTGTATGCTCCGGCCGGATCAAGTGTGCTGATTCCAGCCATATCATTGTATTTAAATACAGTCCGGGTATCCACTTTCTCTTCATCTCCGGAAGAACAGCCTAACGCAAAAACAAACAATGAAATATATAAAAGTGGTTTTCTCATAAAAAATTTATTCGGGATGTTCTTCTCCACAATCAACATTTTAATACTGTTCAAGTTTAAGAAAACCTTTTGCGTAAAATCGATACCTGCCTTTTCACTTATTAACAGTTTTTTTAACAAATTGATAAGTAAGGCTTATTTAAAGCACCTTTCCCTCTTCCCTTTGGCATAATAGCGGGATTATTAGTAAATTCGCATCCACAAATGAAAAAAGTAGCATTTCATACATTGGGTTGCAAGCTCAACTTTTCGGAAACAAGCACCATTGCTCGTTTATTCGAAGAACAGGGTTATCAAAAGGTTGATTTTAAGCAGCCCAGTGATGTTTACGTGATAAACACCTGCTCCGTTACTGCAAATGCTGATAAAGAATGTAAACAAATTGTAAAATCGGCATTGAGCATTTCTCCTGAGGCGTATGTAGTGGTAGTTGGTTGTTATGCTCAATTAAAACCTGAAGAAATTTCTAATATTGAAGGAGTTGATTTGGTTTTGGGTGCTTCCGAAAAATTTAAACTTCTGAATTATCTTAGTGATTTAACGAAAAAATCAAAAGCTGAAATTTACAGTTGCGAAATAGAAGAAGCCAACTTTTTTGTGGATTCTTATTCCTTTGGTGACAGAACAAGAGTGTTTTTGAAAGTTCAGGATGGTTGCGATTATAATTGCTCATTTTGTACAATTCCACTAGCACGAGGAAAAAGTAGAAGTGACAGTATTTTAAATGCAATTAAAAATGCAAACGATATTGCCAAACAAGATGTAAAAGAAATTGTTTTGACAGGAGTAAATCTTGGAGATTTTGGCAACAACTCATCAAAAGAAGGAAACCGCAAACAAGAAACATTCTTTGATTTAGTTCAGGAGTTAGATAAAGTAGAGGGAATTGAACGCTTTAGAATTTCTTCCATTGAACCTAATTTATTGAAAGACGAAACAATAGAATTTGTTTCTAATTCAAAACGATTTGTTCCACATTTTCATATTCCATTACAATCAGGAAGCAACAAAATGCTGAAAGCTATGCGCAGAAGATATTTGCGTGAATTGTATAGCGAACGTGTTGCAAAAATAAAATCCCATATGCCACATTGTTGTATTGGTGTGGATGTGATAGTTGGTTTTCCTGGAGAAACAGATGAAGA
>SXIH01000022.1 GCA_005772895.1 Bacteroidota bacterium
ATGCTATTACAATTTCAACCAATGATGAGTCAAAATTATTGAGTATAAAAGAATTTCCCTTCGTTAAATCAATCGCTTTAACTGCTTATCCTGTAGTGTCAAAAATACATTCAACAAAATTTGATGTGTCGAATGTGCAATCTATTCGCAAAAATATTGTCACCCTGAGCGGAGTCGATGGGGGGAAATCAGCTTCTTCGGTTTTAAATTACGGCCCTTCCTTTTTTCAAGCAGATCAAATTAACATTGATTGCATGCACGACTTAGGTTTTATGGGACAAGGAATGACGATAGCCGTTTTGGATGCTGGTTTTTTTAAAGCAGATTCACTTCCTGCATTTGATAGTTTACGAATGAATAATCAATTATTAGGCTGTAGAGATTTTGTAATTGGAGACACAATGGTGTTTGAAGATTTTCCGCATGGAATGAATGTCCTTTCATGTATGGTAGGAAATTTACCTGGACAATTAGTAGGAACAGCAACAAAAGCAAAGTATTGGTTGTTGCGCACAGAAGATGCATTTACTGAGACTTTGCAGGAAGAAATAAATTGGTTGGTAGGAGCAGAGTTTGCTGATAGCGTAGGAGCTGATGTAATTAATTCATCATTGGGTTATAGTAAATTTGACGGAGGAATTGGAGATCATTATTATTCCGACATGGATGGAAATACAACAATTATTACAAATGCAGCCGATTGGGCAGCAAGTGTTGGGATTTTTGTAACAACCAGTGCAGGTAATTCAGGCGGTCCGCCTTGGTTTAAAATCACTGCTCCGGCTGATGCTGATAGTGCTCTTACAGTTGGTGCCGTTGATTCAGCTGGTGTAATTGCCGGATTTAGTTCCCGCGGATTAACATTTGATGGAAGAATAAAACCAAACACATGCGCTCGTGGTGTACAAACGGTAATTGCAGCTAATACTGGCGGAATAACTACTTCAGGTGGAACATCTTTTTCTTCTCCGGTTACTGCAGGTGCTGTTGCTTGTTTGTGGCAAGCAAATCCTAGTGCAAATATTATTGATTTAATTTATGCAATTCAAGCTAGCGCGTCTCAAGCACTTAGTCCTGATTCTATTTATGGTTATGGTATTCCTAACTTTTGTAAAGCAGATTCGATATTGACATTTATTTTAAATGTGAATCAATTGAATGCCACAGATGAAAATCCATTGTCAGTTTATCCAAATCCATTTAATTCAAATTTTGTTATTGAATTCTATTCTGCAACAAAAGAAACTGTTCTGATTGAATTATATGATGTAGCGGGTAGAAAAATTATCAGCCAGGAACAATCAGTTTCTGCAAATACAAAAAATAAATTTTCTCTTTCAGATATTTCAACTCTCTCGAAAGGTATATACACGTTGCGTTTAATCAATTCTGATAAAACGTATTTCTCAAAAATTATCAAACAATAAAATAATTTCTTTTCTCTACTTTATGAAAAAAATAGTTCTTCTTCTTTTGACTTTTAACTTTCTCTCTTTTAACTTTATGAAGGCCGATGAAGGAATGTGGCTGCCCATTTTCCTGAAAGCAATGAATGAAGCTGATATGCAGAGCAAAGGTTTGAAACTTTCTGCTGAAGATATTTATAGTATAAACAAATCTAGTTTGAAAGATGCGATTGTTCATTTTGGTGGTGGTTGTACTGCTGAAATTATTTCAGATCAAGGATTGATGTTAACAAATCATCATTGTGGGTACGGACAAATTCAAGTACACAGTACTGTAGAAAATGATTTATTAACGAATGGTTTTTGGGCAAAATCACAAGCAGAAGAATTGCAGAATCCAGGATTAACAGCAACATTGATTGTCCGAATGGAAGATGTTACAAAGCAGGTATTAGCAAATGTTACTGCAGACATGTCGGATGCTGAACGCGAGAAAAAAATTAACGAAGCTATTGCACAAATTACAAAAGATGCTATTAAAGAAACGCATTACGGTGCTTACATTCGCCCGTTTTTTTATGGCAATGAATATTATATGTTTGTAACAGAAACGTTCAAAGATGTTCGTTTGGTAGGTGCGCCTCCTTCTTCCATTGGAAAATTTGGTGGCGATACAGATAATTGGATGTGGCCTCGCCACACAGGAGATTTTTCTGTTTTCAGAATTTATGCTGACAAAGACAATAAGCCTGCAGAGTATTCTAAAGATAATGTTCCATACAAACCAAAATATGTTATTCCTATTTCAATCAAAGGAATTGAAGAAAATGATTTTACAATGGTTTACGGGTTTCCTGGAAGAACAACTGAATATTTAAGTTCCTATGCTGTTAATATGATTATGAATGAAACTGATCCCGCGAAAGTGAAAATACGTGAAACGCGATTAGGAATTTGGGATGAAGACATGAAAGCGAGCGATAAGGTGCGTATTCAGTATTCTGCAAAATATGCAAGCATTGCAAACTATTGGAAAAAATGGGACGGAGAAATCAGAGGTTTGAAAAAAGCTGATGCAATTAATAAGAAAAAATTATTTGAACAAGACTTTCTGTTAGAAGTAAATACAGATGATGATGCAAAAGGAAAATATGGAAACTTGTTTTCTGATTTTGAAAAATTGTATTTAGAAATAAGTGCATGGAGCAAACAAAGAGATTATCATGCAGAAGCGATTATGGGAATTGAAGCAGTTAGTGTTGCATCATATTTTTATGATGTTGTAGATGGTTTGAAAGCTGGTAAAAAAGCTGCCGATGCTCAAAAGTATATTGATAAAATAAAAACAGATGTTGGAGTGTTTTATAAAGATTTTAATGCTGCTACAGATGAAAAAATATGTGCTGCAATGTTAAAGACATATGTCGATAATATTAATAAGGCGGACCAAGCAACAGTTTTTTTAGAAATAGAAAAAAAGTATAAGGGTGATTTTAAAAAATATGCAAAAGACTTATATTCCAAATCAATGTTTGTGTCTGAAGCTAAAGTTATGGAAGCCTTAAAAGACCTGGATAAGAGTTATAAAAAAATTGAAAAAGATCCTGTATATAAATTAATGTACAGCTGTTTATCAAAATATAGAAATGTAGTATTTCCTAAGTACAACGAATTAGATGCAAAGATTAATGTATTGAATCGCACCTACATGAAAGCAATGCGTGAGTTGGTAACTACTAAAAAATATTATCCCGATGCAAATAGTACTTTACGTGTAACTTATGGAAAGGTCAGCGGTTATTTTCCAAAAGACGGTGTGCATTATGATTACTACACAACTTTAGATGGAGTAATGGAAAAAGAAAACCCAGCTGTTGATGAATTTATTGTTTTTCCAAAATTGAAAGAATTGTACAAAAACAAAGACTATGGACAATACGCAAATAAAAAAGGTGAATTACCTGTTGCATTTTGTGCAAGCAATCATACAACTGGAGGAAACTCTGGTAGTCCGGTTTTTAATGGAGAAGGACAATTGATTGGAACAAACTTCGATAGAAACTGGGAAGGAACAATGAGTGATATTATTTATAATCCTGATCAAGTTAGAAATATAGTTTTAGATGTTAGATTTACTCTGTTTGTAATCGATAAATTTGCTGGTGCGGGGTATTTGTTGAATGAAATGAAAATCATAAAGTAAGTGAACGTAGAGATTATAACCATAGGTGACGAAATACTAATCGGTCAAATTGTTGATACGAATTCTGCGTTTATTGCTCAACTCTTAAATCTAAACGGAATAAGCGTAAAACAAATATCTTCTGTTTCTGATAATCGCGAACATATTTTAAAAGCTTTAGACGAAGCTAAAAGTCGAGCAGATATTATTTTGATTACTGGAGGACTCGGTCCTACCAAAGATGACATTACCAAAAAAACATTATGCGAATATTTCAAAACAACTATGCGTTTTGATGAAGGTGCTTATCAGGATGTGGTAAATATTTTTGCTACTTATGGAAAAGAAGTAACACCAATAAATAAATTACAAGCGGAAGTTCCTGCGATTTGTGAGGTAATTCATAATTATAACGGTACAGCACCTTGCATGTGGTTTGATGTGGATGATAAAATTTTTGTTTCAATGCCTGGTGTTCCTTACGAAATGAAGGCCTTGATGAAAGAGCAAGTTGTTCCGAAATTGAAAGAGCGTTTTAAATTTCCATCTATCTATCATAAAACAATTTTAACGCAAGGAATAGGAGAGTCTACATTATCTGAAATGATATCTGATTGGGAAGATAGTTTGGCTATAGCAGATATTAAGTTGGCTTATTTACCTTCACCTGGAATGGTTCGTTTACGTTTGAGCACAAAAGGGGAAGATAAAAATGCACTTATCAGAAACGTAGAAAAGAAAATAGAAGAAGTGAAACCGTTAATTTCTGAATACATTTATGGATATGAAATTTATGGAGTAGAAAGAGAAAGTTTGGAACAAATGGTTGGAAAACTCCTAAAAGAAAAAAAGAAAACTGTTTCAACAGCTGAAAGTTGTACAGGTGGATACATCTCACATTTGCTAACCAAAGTTGCCGGTAGCTCCGAGTATTATATTGGTTCAGTTATTTCTTATGCTTACGAAATTAAAGAAACGGAGCTGGGAGTTCCACATGATATTATTTTAAAGCACGGAGCAGTATCTCAACCTGTTGTTGAACAAATGGCAAAAGCAATTCGTGAAAAATATAAAACTGATTATGCTATTTCTGCATCCGGTATAGCTGGTCCTGGTGGCGGAACAGAAGAAAAACCTGTTGGTACTGTTTGGGTGGCAGTTGCAACTCCAACCAAAATTATTTCAGAAAAATTTCTTTTCGGAGCAAACCGTGAACGCAATATTCAAAAGACAGCCAATGTTGCTATAAATATGTTGAAAAAAGAGTTGGAAAATTAGTAATTAATCAACAATCATCAACTTGCCATTGAATAAATTTCCATTCTCTTGAATAATCTCATAGTAATAGATTCCTTGACTTAAATGTCCTCTTTCGATTTTTATAGAATTTCCTGAGAAATTAATTGTTTTAACTTTTTCTCCTGTTACATTAAATAAATTCAAAGAAGCCTCTTTTATATGCTGATTAAATTGTATGATTGTTGAATTTGAGAATGGATTTGGTAAAATAGTTGGTTCAATATTTTTTTTCGTTTCATAAATTCCAACCGAAAGGCATGGACTATTTACGTTAGCGCCTATACTTACAATGGTAGCTGTTGTTCCGCTAGATCCAATAGGTGATAATATTTGTGTTGGGGTGGAAGAACTAATTGTTGCAGGATTTCCAGTAATAGTATTTGTTGAATATTGGTTATTGCAAAAGGAATTTCCAAGCGAATCTGTTTTAATTAAATAAACATCTTGAAAACCTGAAATTGTCATTTGTCCAGTAATTATAAAACCATCATCAGTAGTTTGTTCTACAAAATATGAGTTCTCATTATTTGCTCCGCCAAAAGTTTGAGTCAATAAAGTATCTCCCAAAGAATTTATTTTTAATAAATATCCGTCTGACATGCCACCACCAAAGCTTTGAGTATAGCCAACGCAAATATATTCGTTGTTGATTGTTTGTTGAACTGTATACAAGGCATCATTGTTTGTTCCTCCATAGGTTTTTGACCAAACTTCATTTCCGATCGAATCTGTCTTAATTAAATAAGAATCATTTAAACCAGCGCCAAAACTTTCTGTATAACCAGAAATTATATATCCATCATCTGTAGTTTGTTGAACAAAAGTTGCAGCATCAATATTCAATCCACCATAAGTTTTTGTCCAAAGTGTATCACCCAATGAATTTGTTTTTATTAAGTATGCATCCATATTACCCGCGCCAAAACTATTTGTTCTAGCTGAAATAATATATCCTCCATCAGAAGTTTGTTGCATACTTGTGCCTATATCAAAGTTAACTCCTCCATACGTTTTTCTCCAAATATCATTTCCACTTGCATCTGTTTTTATAAAATAAATATCAGAGTTACCTGCACCAAAACTTTGCGTCCAACCTAGCAAAGCAAATCCACCATCAGTTGTTTGCTTTATTGAAACACATACGTCTGGATTGGGTCCTCCAAAAGTTTTTGTCCATTGTATATTTCCATTTGAGTCTAATTTTATTAAGTAAACATCTTGCAAACCAGCACCAAAACTCCTTGTTCCACTTCCAATAATATATCCTCCGTCTGAAGTTTGTATAACAGATTCAAGTCCACCAGAACCTATTGCTCCTCCAAAGACTTTTGTCCATAGTGTATCACCTGTTGAATTTGTTTTGATTAAATATATTGCCTCTATTCCTGGACCATAACTCCAAGTTGATCCAGTGATAATATATCCACCATCTGTGGTTTGGTGAACTGACGTTCCATAATCATTGTCGGTTCCCCCATAGGTTTTTTGAAATACAATTTGAGATTTTCCAATATGTGAAAAGAGTATTATTAATAATATCGAGAATAGTTTTGTCTTCATCTTAGATAAGAGCATATTTTTCATGATTACTGCTTTATAAACTTTATACAAACCTTCGGTTTCCTTTTCAAGCTGATAAAATATATTCCTTTTGGCAAAGTGCTGACATCAATCTGAGAAATTTCTGTTACTGTTTTTGTCAGCATTAATTTTCCAATCACATTGTACACTTTAATTTCTTCTTCTTCTTCTTTGATGTTATACAAATGCACGGACAACATATTTGTAGCAGGATTTGGAAAAACATAAAACTCCGGATCCTGGTCATCGCCTATGGTTGAAAGTATTCTCACCTTAGCAGTATAACCAGTCAGCCCTAATGGATTTGTCATTACACCTCCGAAAAATGTACTATCGGATGTAAAAGAAATACTGCCACACAAACGATAGTGATTAACAGATTGTGGATCGTTAGTTACATTTAGTCGTGAGACTCTAAGTTTATTGCTTCCGTTGGGATTCATCATCCACCAATCAGCCCCTTGAATTTCTAAAGGAAAAATATCGCAATCTTTTCCCGTCATATAAACAATTTTAGTTCCGTTTGGATTGAATGTAGGAGCCTGAGAAAAACTTTCGGTAGTAAGTTTGCTGATAGCACCTGTTGCCATGTTTAATGAATATATAGGAGTTGCAAAGAGGTTTTTACTTTCGTAAGTACTATAAAATGTAAGATAAGTAAGATCGTTGGAAATGCTTTCCAATTCATTTGCAGCTTCTAATCCTCCAGGCTTAAAACTTTGAATGTTTGATAATGTTGGAGTAGGACTAAGAACGACATCTGCAACTTTCATTTCGTAGGACCCGGCAGCTAAATTCATATCGAATAATTGCGGAGCCATCACACGTTGTGACCATGCGAACTTTGAACCATCTCTTGATATCGCTCCGTGAATTACTCCGTTATCATAATTATTTGGAAAATTGGTCAATTGCCAAGCTTGTGAGCCATCTCTCTTTACTAGCCAAATATCAGTGTAGGCTCCGTAACCCGGAATTGCGTCATCAGGAATTCTAGTGTGACCCGATTCAGGAACGTAAGCTGTTTTTTCTACGTAACAAAATAAGTAATCTCCGGAAGGATGCCATTCTTCAGCCCATTGGTGACGATTTGGGTCCCAGCCTGAATATGTAAGTGGCGTTTCTCCACCACCTAATGAATCGGATAAGTATATTTTATAATATCCGTTAGCATCTTTTTTTCCATACGCAACAGTATTTGTTGAATCGTTCCAGATAGCACCAATGGCTCCATCCTTCCATATAGTAATGGTCGAAGATTGGGCATAGGAAATTTTGTCTAGCGAACCGAATAATAAGAGAAAGAATGCAAATTTGATAAAACAAATTTTTCTTGGAGTAGTCATTGTTTATTATTCGCTTTTACTTTCGTAAATATACTTCAATAATAAATTAAATACAAATCCTAAAATTTGTACAAATAGCCTACATTTGTTGAATATTAGAAAGATATTTTATGAGTGATGATAAAAAAATAAATGAACTTTTAGCACAAATTCAAAAGCTAGAACAGGAGAACGCCATGTTAAGGAGAGATTTTAATTCTCCTACCAAAGGCGATACTGTTCGTGTTCCTGATGGCATCAAACCTTTATTTGACGAAGCACAAAAAACGGTAGGAGAATATTTTCGTAATTTAAAGATGGATCCTACTAGAGGAACCATTGAAATTAATGACCAACGTTATGTTTTGGTAAGAGCATCTGCTTTATCCAACGACTTTTTAAATACCATTCAGCATTTATATTCAGACAGAGGAGAGAAAGAAGCATTATCCATAGGAAAAAATTTCCTATTTGATATTGCGCATGTGATAGGAATGAATGATGCGAAAAATTTTCATCAGAAGATGAATTTGATTGATCCAATTGCAAAATTGTCAGCTGGTCCTGTTCACTTTGCTTATTCGGGTTGGGCTTTTGTAGATATTCTTCCAGAAAGCACTCCTTCACCTGATGATAATTATTATTTAATTTATCACCATCCTTTTTCATTTGAAGCAGATTCTTGGATGCGTTCAGGAAAAAAATCAAGCACGCCTGTTTGTGTAATGAACTCTGGTTATTCATCTGGTTGGTGCGAAGAAAGTTTTGGAATACCTCTTACAGCTGTTGAAGTTACATGTAAAGCAAAAGGTGATGAACATTGTACTTTTATTATGTCGCCACCGCATAAAATTCAGGAACATGTTAATCGTTTCACCTCCGATTCAAAATATGTAAACAAAAAAATCACTTACGACATTCCAACTTTCTTTGAACGTAAAAAAGTAGAAGAGGAGATGCGAAATGCCCGTAAAAAAGCAGAAGAATCAGATAAAGCAAAATCGGAATTTTTAGCAAACATGAGTCACGAAATTCGTACACCAATGAATGCGATTATTGGTTATGTTGACTTGATGCTTCAAGATAAGGTTTCTACTGAGCATAGAGAATATTTAGAAACATTAAAGGATAGTGGAAAATTATTGTTGAATTTGATTAACGACATTTTGGATGTTTCCAAAATAGAAGCTGGCCAGTTAGTAATTGAAAATGTTCCATATTCTTTAGGTGGATTACTGAATTCAAAAGAAGAATGGGCAAAAGCAATTGCATTAAAGTCGGGTCAAGAAGTAAAAATTGTAAAAAAATATTCTGATTCGATTGCTGATGAAGTATATGTTGATCCATCACGTTTGCAACAAATTTTAAATAATTTATTGAGCAATGCAGTGAAATTTACAAGTAAGGGGACAGTGGAGTTTGGTGTTATTTTAAAAGACGAAGTGACGTTGGAATTTTACGTGAAAGATTCGGGAATTGGAATTAATGAAAAGGATCATACAAAAATATTTGAAATGTTTGGACAAGCAGATGCCTCAACCACAAGAGAACATGGTGGTAGCGGATTAGGCTTAACTATTTCCAAAAAATTAGTAGAATTAATGGGAGGAAAAATTTGGGTGGAATCAATAAAAGGAAAAGGTTCTACATTCTTTTTTACCTTGCCTTACAAACCTGTTTCTTCTGCAATAGTAAAGAAAGAGAAAACTGAAAAAGTACAAGAAGTAATTAAAGATAAATTGTTGTTAGTGGAAGATAATTTAATTAATCAACGATTAACAAAATTGATTTTGGAGAAAGCTGGTTATGATGTAGTAACTGCAAGTAACGGTCAGGAGGCAGTTGATTATTATAAAGCATCTTCAGATTTTAAAGTTATTATTATGGATATCCAAATGCCTGTGTTGGATGGTTTGTCGGCAACACAAATTATAAGATTTCATGAAGCAGAACAAAAATTAAAAAGAACACCGATTATAGCATTAACTGCTCACGCAATGAAAGGGGATAAAGAAAAATGTTTGGAAGCAGGATGCGATAATTATTTATCAAAACCAATTATGTTGGATGTTTTGGTGAATGCGATTAAGAAGTATGTTTAGGAGGTCCCTTACGAAGAGTCATCCCGTGCCGCGACATTAATTATTCTTAGCATGTCCTTTCGAGCGGAGTCGAGAAACCTAATTGAACATTTTCTGCAAGACAACATAGACTTCTCGACTCCGCTCGAAGTGACTACAAATAAGCATCTGTCTCCGTTCTCCAAACTCCGTTCTCCCTACTAATCCCCAAACTCACATCCACCCATAAAGCTTTGTGTTTCTTCATGCCATGGGAAGTTGTTATTTGATTTAACATTTTCCCAATAGAACTTTCCTCTTTTCACATCGTAATTTCCAATTTGATTCATTGTTTCTGCATCAAACAATCTTCCATTTACCATTACATATTTAATTGATTCGGTATTACGAATATTTTCCAATGGATTTTTATCCATCACAATTAAATCGGCCAACTTTCCTTTTTCTAAAGAGCCGATTTGGTCAGCCATTCCAATATAATCAGCACCGTTCAATGTTGCACAACGAATAGCTTGCAATGGAGTTAATCCGCCCATTTGTAACATCCACATTTCCCAATGTGCGCCAATTCCTTGAATTTGTCCGTGCGAACCCATATTTACTTTTACTCCGGCATCTGTTAATTTTTTACATGATTTAGAAACTTGAATAAATCCAGCTTCGTATTCAGCATCAGGAATAATTTTGCGGTGACGTGAACGAGAATCAATAATTCCACGAGGGAAGAAATTTAACAAACGTTTATTTTCCCAAACATTTGTTTTCTGATACCAATAATCTTCTCCGTTAATTGCTCCGTAAACAACAATTAGAGTAGGAGTGTAGCCTGTTTTACTTGCACTCCAAAGTTTCACTACATCTTTGCTTAAATCAGCAATTGGAATATTGTGTTCTATTCCTGTGTGACCATCCAAAATTTCACTCATGTTGTGGAAAAATGTTGAACCACCTTCAGGTACAACCATAATATTCAAATCACGGGAAGCTTGAATTACTTGTTGACGTTGCTCTCTGCGGGGTTGGTTATAGCTCTTCACAGAAAAAGCACCAAATGCTTTTGTTCTTGCAATTGCCGAACGCGCATCATCTAAATTATTTATCACAGCTTTGAAATCACCTTCCGCTCCGTATAAAATGGTTCCGGTTGAATAAACTCTTGGTCCAACCATATAACCCGCTTTTACCATTTCCGATTGAGAAAAACACATTTCGGAAACAGATGATGGATCATGTGTTGTTGTTACTCCAAAAGCAACATTTGCAAAATAACTCCATTGTTTTTGTGGACTAGGTCCTAAACGCCATGTACTTAAATGCGAGTGAACATCAACCATTCCAGGCATAATAGTTTTTCCTGCACAATCAATTGTTTTGGCATCAGCAGGGATTTTTACTTCTGCAGAACTACCAATCGCTTCAATTTTATTTTCGTTAACGATAATGGTTCCGTTTTCAATTACTTCATCACCTTTCATAGTAATAATCCGCGCATTTGTAAATGCAACTTTGCCTTTTGGTTTGTCCATTGGCAGTTCCAAATTTATTTTTATTCCTACTGAATCCATCGGAGCACTTTTTTCAGGAGAACCTTCCATAAATGTAAAATGATCTTTTAGGATGGTTGTAAAATATTCATCACTATAAGTCCAGTGAATTTTTTTACTGTCTTTGCTCCAGTGAATATTTAATCCGGCATCTTTTGCGATTTGCATAACAGGAACGGAACCCATTTTAGCACTTACTTCCAAAGGTTTTCCGGTTTTTGGAAAAGCTGCAACATAAGCTTTAAATAATTCTATGAAGGCTACCCAGTTACCATCAGGACTAACAGCTACAGACGTTGCATACTTAGATGTAAAATGTGTTTTTAATTCTTTTCCATCGATGGAAATGCTTTTGTAAGACTTGTCTTCTTCTTCTGTTTGAAAAAGTATTCTGTCATTTGAAATAAATTGTGGATTAGATCCCTCTTTCGAAATAAGTTTTGGAGTTGCACCTAGTTTATTTTCTATAATATAAATTCCTGGGTTCACACAAAAGGTAAAACCCATGTGATCATTTCCTTCTTCTTTTTGATAAACAATGTATTTTCCATCAGGAGAAAAACGCGGGGTACGATAAATTCCTTTTTCAGTAGTAATTTTTACAGCTTTTTTATCTGCCAAGTTCATTTTATAAATGGCGCCCAAATTGTCGTCATTCCAAGTTGTATAAACAATTTCACTTGTTAAAGAAGAGAAAGAAGGCTCGAATTCAAAATCAGTTGTAGTTGTTAATCTGCTTGGTGTTCCGGTAGGCAGGTCTTTTTTCCATAAGAATCCAACAGAGTTAAAGATCAACGTTTTTTCATCGGGAGAAGTTGTTGCATTGCGAATTACTTTCACATTAAATTTATCAGGAGCAACTTCTTGACGGAATTTTAATGCATCAATAATTTTATGTTTAGAAACAGCATTGAAAGGAATTTCAGTTGCAGTAGATTTTGTAATATCTACATTCATAATTTTTCCATTAGCCCAGATAATAATATGAGAAGCATCCAACCAATTGAAACTTGGATAAACACCAAAAATAGCCCAAGCTTCCTGCTGGTCTTTGCTCAACTTATCATAAACAGGCCACTCTTCACCTGTTTCTAAATTTCGTAAATACAAAACAGAAGCTTCGTGTACGCGTCTGACAAAAGCCAATATTTTTCCGTCTTTCGAAATTTGCGGACGACAAGCACCACCCGGACCGCCAGTTATAATATCTGTTTCACCTGTTGTTCTGTCAAAACGTTTGATAACATAAATCTGAGAGTTGGGATTTTTGTTGTATTGAAAAAATCCTCCTGGATACATGTCTTCACTATAATATAAATATTTTCCATCTGATGAAGTGCATGGTTCACCTGCATCTTGTTGTTCATTTTTCTTTTTTGTTAATTGCAATCCTTCTCCACCAGAAACATGATACATCCACATTTCTCCTGCACCCATTGAGCGTCTGGATGAAAAATGTTTTCGCGCAATTAAATATTGTCCGTCAGGTGTCCAAACAGCATTGTTTAATAATCTGAAATTTTCAGTGGTTACTTGTTTTGCATTTGAACCATCAATATTCATTGTCCAGATATTATCGCCACCTCCAGCATCACTTGTAAAAGATATCTTTTTACCATCAGGACTAAAACGAGGTTGAACTTCGTATGGGAATCCACTGCGTAATACTTTTGCCTCTCCTCCTGTAATAGGAAGAATATAGATATCTCCTAATAAATCAAAAACAATGCTTTTGCCATCCGGACTAATATCTAAACTCATCCAGGTACCTTCATTTGTAGAAAATTCAAGGTCTTTGTAGGTGCCTTTTGGGTTGGAAACATCCCATTTTTTTTCTTTTTCTTTCTCTTTTTCCTTGTCAGTTTGGGCAAATGAGCTAAAGCTGAATAATGCAGCGGCAATAATGATTGAATAGTTCTTCATATTTCTAAATAATTTGAACCCTAAATAAGCAATAAAAATTGAGAAAATGGAGAAAAAGTGATGGGAGGTTTGAGTAAATTACAAATTGAAAATTCGAAAATTGTAAGATTTAAGCAGGTAGAGGTAGAATTCGCCTGTTTTTAATTGAAATCAAGCAATTTTTCATCCCGATAGCTATCGGGATTTAATCTACCAATTTGTTAATCCAATGCGTTACAGGTTACCCAGTATTTATAGCCTACCAGAGCCATTTCCCACTTTTTTAGGTTTTTCAGGTCGCGGTTATAGTATTTGGGCAGGACAGCCTTGTTGAAACGGGCTAAAATCTTGAAAAGGGTCTTTTTATTCATATTAAGAACATTTTTTAAAGGTATTCATGAATGCTTTCGCATTTCATTGAACAAAGGTAGGACTTTAAGTCAAAAGGGAGGAAATTCAAAAGGCAAAAGAAATTTAAGGGAAAATATTGCAGAATTAATACAAATACCTATATTTGCAGTCCGAAATTAAAAAAAGAACAGAGATGAAACCAGGAATACACCCAGAAAACTACCGTTTTGTAGTATTTAAGGATTTGAGTAATGATTACTCTTTTTTAACGAAATCATGTGTTGAAACTAAAGAAACCATTAAATGGGAAGATGGAAATGAGTATCCGGTTGTAAAATTGGAGATTTCTCATATGTCACACCCTTTTTATACAGGTAAAGTGAAATTGGTAGATACAGCAGGACGTGTAGATAAATTCAGAACACGTTACAAGAAATAATTTTAGATTTTGTACCTAAAAGATCCCTCGCTATGAAAATGGTGGGGGATTTTTGTTTTAAAAATTAATATTCCAAAAAAGACCTAGGTTTATTAAAAAGTGGTAAATCTTAAGGTTGGGATTTTTAATTGAGTCACGAAATGGTACCAATCCGCGAGCTTCAATAAATAACTTAGTTTTTGTTGAAGCAGGAATTATAATTCCTGTAAGCATTGTTAACCCAAACTCTGTTTGATAATAAGTTCTGATATTGTTATCATAAATGGTAGTATCGATATAAAAAGAGTCAGTGTATTCTGTTCCTTTTGCGTTTATTTTTCTATAGTTGGTTGAACCATATGGTCCTATTCCAAAATAATAATTCCAATTTTTCCCAAACCGTTTTTCTATGATTCCAGAAAATCTTGTAGAGAAATAATTGGTTGTATAATCACTATATGTTTTTGAATCATCGGAAAGAAGCACACTACCGCCATTAGTAAGTGCACCGCGGTCGCTAGAAAGAACATACTTAATTTGGTGAGAACTAACAACTCCAGAGCCCTCTAATGAGAGTAAAAATGTTTCTTTAAAAGGTATTTTAAATTGTAATCCAATTATTGCAGCTCCACCTTTTGTCTTATTATAATCTACGGTTTGCGTTATGCTTCCTGCTCCGTCTTGATCGTATTTACTACCTTCTGTAAAATAATCATATCCTCCGCCAATAAAAACTCCAAATTGTGGATTAGATTCCAAAGTATCCTTTCTGCTATTTTGAGAATAACTATTACCTGTAAGAGAAATAGCAAATAACGCTGATAAAATTATTGTCTTTCGTTTCATTTCCATTCAAATATAACTAAAAGCTAGTTGGAAAATTGTGAATAAAACAAATTTGATATTCACCAATAAAAAACATACTTTTGAAACTCTTAAATCTAAAACCATTATCGTATGAACATACATGAATATCAAGGGAAAGCTGTATTAAAAGGCTTTGGAGTTGCCATCCAGGAAGGTATTGTTGCTGAAACGCCTGAACAAGCGGTTGAAGCTGCAAAAGAATTGCAAAAAACAACCGGAACAGGTTGGTGGGTTGTAAAATCTCAAATTCATGCAGGTGGAAGAGGAAAAGGTAAGATTGCCGGAACAGAGCAACGTGGTGTTGCATTGGCGAAATCCTTAGATGATGTAAAGACAATTTCTACAAATATTTTAGGTAAAAACCTTGTTACGCTTCAAACCGGAGCAAATGGAAAAAAGGTAAACAAAGTACTAATTGCACAGGATGTTTATTATCCCGGAGAATCTCCTACAAAAGAATTTTATGTGAGTGTGCTTTTGGACAGATCAAAAGGAAGAAATACAATTATGTATTCAACTGAAGGAGGAATGGATATTGAAACAGTTGCACATGATACACCTCATTTAATTTTCAAAGAAGAAATTGACCCGAAAGTTGGTTTACGCGACTTCCAATGCCGTAAAGTTGCTTTTAACTTAGGATTAAGTGGAGAAGCATTCAAGCAAATGACAAAATTTATTGCATCGCTTTATAAAGCTTACGAAGCAACCGATTCATCCATGTTTGAGATCAATCCTGTTTTAAAAACATCGGATAATAAAATTATAGCAGTAGATTCTAAAGTTTCGTTGGATGGAAATTCACTTTTCCGTCACCCTGATTTATTAGCGTTGCGTGATAAAACAGAAGAAGATCCAACAGAAGTTGAAGCCGATGAGCATGATTTAAATTATGTGAAATTAGATGGTAATGTTGGTTGCATGGTAAATGGTGCAGGATTAGCAATGGCAACAATGGATATTATTAAATTATCAGGCGGAGATCCGGCAAACTTTTTAGATGTTGGAGGTACTGCAAATGCTGCACGTGTTGAGCAAGCATTCCGTATCATTTTAAAAGATCCAAATGTAAAAGCAATTTTGGTAAATATTTTCGGAGGAATTGTTCGTTGCGACAGAGTGGCACAAGGAATTGTAGATGCATATAAAAATATGGGAAATATTAAAGTTCCAATTATTATCCGCTTGCAAGGGACAAATGCTGTTGAAGCAAAAAAGATAATTGATGACTCAGGCTTAAAAGTTTACTCTGCTATTGCTTTGCAAGAAGCAGCAGACTTGGTGAAGAAAGTGTTGAGTTAATAAGTTATTAATATATTACTTTTATGAGGGGACTCAAGTGAGTCCCCTTTTTTTTATTTATCTAAACTATTTAACAATGAAAAAAACAATACTATTTTTTGGATTCTTTTTTATTTTCTCAACATCCTCATTAATTGCTCAAGTCGTAAAGAATAAAGAATTGAGTTTTTCATTTGGGCCAACTTCAACTAAAATAAAAAATAAAAATATCAGTGATGATAAGTTTAAAGTTGTCGATAATAATAATGGTTTCAATCTAGGACTTAACTACAACAGATATTTTAAAAGAGTAGGATATGGTGTGGGTTTGGGGTATTCTACTTATAAACAAACAATTTATCAAAAAGGTTTGTTTGAAAGTTTTAGTCAGACCGATAAAGATGGAAATCTTTATGATGAGTGGAGAGATTCCGATGTAACTTATACAAACAAACTCGTTTATTTGGATGTGCCAGTTACTCTGCATTTGTTGCTTGGAACTTCCACACGATTTTATGGTATTCTAGATGTCGGAGTTGTTAATCAGTTTCTCATTACTGGAAATTATACTATGAATGGTAGTGTAGAAAATATGGGAAAATATGCAACAACAAATCCGTATTTCAATTTAGTTTCTCAAAACAATTCTTATTATGATTATAAGGTAGAGCTCTATGAAGTAAAGAAAGATGATACATTTAAAACTTACAATCTTTCTGGCCATCTTTCTGTAGGTTTAGCTGCTGCTATGACGGATGATTTATTTTTAAAGATACACACATATGCAAATATGGGCTTTTCTGATGTTACTGCTAAAGATTTACAAGATCAAGAATATGAAAATGTTTTTGGTAAGAAAAGTGAGTATCAGCCTACAAAAATTTTGGCTTTTGGTTTGAATTTTGGTTTTGCATATAATATTGGAAGCGCTAAAGTAAAAAAGTAATATTTTCTTTGCTTAAAGCGTCATTCGTTATGCGGATGACGCTTTTTTTGTTTTATTATTTTCGATTTCATAAAATTATCCTACATTTGTCCCAATCAAAACAAAATGTCAATAGCACTTTATATCACATCTTTATTTTTTATTTCTACGGTCATTATCGTTGGAATGGGCTATTGCATTAATCAAACGCGATTAAATCGCATTCTCATTCGCAGATAAATCTCTGCCGCTTCTAAGAAGCAAATCACAGTTTTTAATTTTTTAATCCGGGCAGTTTGCCTTTTATATTTTTTATTATGTCACTCGTTACCGATGCTATATTAGCAAAACTCAACAGCTTAATAGTTGTTGTGAATCATCATGGAAAAGTTGAATATGTTAGTCCTTCCGCAAAAAGAATTCTTGGCTTTGAGCCGGAACAATTAATGGGTGAAGGTTGGTGGAACTTAACCCGTATTGATGAATTGGAACGTGCAGATATCAAAGCGTTAACCTTTCAACAATTGCAACAGGATTCATTAGTTGAGTCGGTTCCATATGAAAGATTACTAAAAACAGCTACCGGTGGCGATAAATGGATTCTTTGGAATACATCCAAAGGGCCTGCAAATACATTGGTTGGAATAGGTCATGATATTACCGACAGAAAAAAAGCGGAACAAAAATTAATAGAAAAGCATAAAGAGTTAGAACAGCATAATAAAGATATGGTGGATAGCATTCAGTATGCAAGCCGTATACAGGAAGCTATTTTACCAGATATAAGTAAGATAAAAAATGCATTTAATGATGCTTTTATTTTGTATCAACCAAAAGATGTTGTGAGTGGGGATTATTATTTCTATTATCAAAGAGGAAACAAAACATTTATTGCTGTTGTTGATTGCACTGGGCATGGTGTGCCTGGCGCATTGATGAGTTTTATTGCTAATGGCATTTTAAAAGAAGTCATCATAAAAAAAGGGATAGAAGAACCTTCGGAAATTTTATATGCTTTGGATGATGAATTATTTACAGCATTAAACAAACAAAACAGCGAAGGTATAACCAATGATGGAATGGATGTAGCATTGGCTGTATTTGATTCTGAAAAGAATACGGTGAATTATTCAGGAGCATTTCGTCCGATGTTATTGTTGCGTGATAATGAGCTTGTAGAATTTGATGCCAACCGTTATCCAATTGGATTTTATGGAGATGTAGAAAAAATATTTGTATCAAAAGAGTTAGAGTTGAAAAAAGGAGATATGTTTTATTTTTTCACTGATGGTTATTGCGATCAGTTTGGTGGAGAAAATAAAAAGAAATTTAACAGAAAACGTTTCAAAGAACTTCTAATTTCATTGCAAGGAATGGAAATGGAAGAGCAGCGCTCATTTTTAAAATATGTATTATTGAATTGGAGGCAAGAAGAGCCTCAAATGGACGACATTTTGGTGATGGGAGTGAGAATATGATTGTTAACACTAATGCAATGGGACGCTAATTTTTATCTTAGAGTCCCATTGTCTTAGTACTATGCTTTTATTTTGCTTTCATTTTATTTCCTTTTGCTTCATGGGTAACTTCAGCAAGGCCTAGTTTTTCCATTAATGGTGGAATATACATTCCAAATCGTCCTCTTAGTCCTTTCTTTAAGCCATACCATCCTTTTACAGGATTTTTTTCAGATCTTCCCCATGCTTCAACTGTTCCTTCTTTTGCAGGTTTTTGTTCGTCCGCACTTCCCAAGTCTATCCAATCTCCGTGCTTTTTTAACATTGAATGTAAATCATTTAGACAACGGATGTCGTAAAGCAATACTGTTTTTCCAACAGTGCATACTAATACTTCTTTTCCATCTTTTTCATCTACATGCATTGTGTATTCTGAAGATAAAGGAGGTGTTTTTAACTTCATAGGTTTTTCTTTTGTTCCAATCTTGTTTTTCATGACAGATGTATTTTTAAAATATTAAAACTTTAGTAACTCTTCATACAATTCTTTTACAGGCAGCCCCATTACATTGAAATAAGTTCCTTCAATTTTTTCTACAGCAACAAGGCCAATCCAGTCCTGGGCTCCGTAAGAACCTGCTTTATCAAATGGTTGATAATTGTTTATATAGAACTCTATTTCTTGTAAAGTCAAGGATTTGAAATAAACTTTAGTAAGTGCATAAAAGGATTTTGTTTTGTTTTTAGATTTTAAACATACTCCTGTATACACTTCATGCATTTTTCCAGATAGTAATTGCAACATTCGAACAGCATCGTCAAAATTTTCGGGTTTGTTGAGTACTTCATTTGTTTGTGGTAACCATACAATTGTATCTGCAGTAATGACAACAGTGTTATCATTTAATTCTTCGTCAAATGCATTTGCTTTTTTTTCACATAAATAAAGTGGAATTTCTTGTGCTTTTAAATTATCAGGAAAGCTTTCGTCTACTTCTTTGGTGCGTACTTCAAAGTTTAATCCTAGTTCTTTTAATAGATATTGCCTGCGTGGCGATTTGGATGCCAGCAGTAATTTATATTTTGAAAAATTATTAAATGACATTCAGGAAGTCGTGAAGGATTGGGTAAGCAAAAACAAACAGATAAAAAATGCCCATCAGCATAATAAATTTAGAAAAGTTACCTGCAAAGCGAAATTGTTTTTTCTCAGAAGCAACTTTTATTTTATAGATCAAGAAAAGAAGCGGTATTTGCAAAGCAACGATAAAATATATCAATGAAACATAGTCATCAATTTTAATAAACTCGATTTGTATAAAGACTAAACAAATGATAGTTAAAAATGCAATAAACATCGCAATATTTTTAGTAGCTCTTATTCCAATTAAAATCGGCATTGTTTTACATCCATATTCCATATCACCATCCACGTCTTCAATATCTTTTATGATTTCACGTAAAAGAGTTGTAATGAAAGCAAAAAACGAAAGCGCTATGGTGTATTCCCAAACAGATTTAAAGCTCAGGTTCTCTTCTATAGGAATGTATTCTCTGTAAATTGGAATCATTTCATAAATAACAGCAATCATTGGAACTAAGGCAGTAAACAATGCGATGACAACATTCCCAATTAAAAACTGACGCTTAAAAGAGGTAGAGTAGAACCATAAACCTCCAGCACAAACAAAATGAATGAGTGCCAATCTCCATGAACCAATTGAGTTTGCAACATAAAGAGCAATAGCAATTGCCAAAAAGTTTATGACTGTATGGGCGCCAATCGCAACTCTTCGTTTTACACCTTTACCAATCACCATTCTTTCAGGTTTGTTTACTTTATCGATACTAATATCAAAGTAATCGTTGATAATATAACCGGCAGCAGCAATCATAACGGTTGATAATACTAATAAGAAAAAGTTGAGTTCGGAAAGTTGTAATTCGTAAAATGTACTGCTAACTTTTATGATAGGATAAATAATGCACCAACGCACTACATATTGCGTAAAAGCAATGATGAGTAAGTTTTGTATTCTTATAAGTTTAAGAAATGCTAACATTATTTCTCTTAACCATTTGAAACACTTCGACTACGCTCAGTGTGACGTTTTTTTTAACTTTTGAATTTTGACTTTAAAACTTTTGAATTACCAGACAAATCCTTCTTTATCTAACCATTTGTCATGTACTTTCAATACTTGTTCTATAACATCACGTACAGCTCCTTCACCACCTTTTTTGTCGGAAATATAAATTGAAATGTCTTTAATTTCTTGTGCTGAGTCGTTTGGACAAGTTGGAATCCCAACTCTTTTCATAACTTCATAATCAGGAATATCATCACCCATATAAAGTACTTCATCAGGATTGATTTTGTATATTTCAATAAATTCTTTGAAAGTATCAATCTTTGTATGGCATCCCAAATATACATCTGTAATTCCCAAGCCATTTAATCGGGTACGAACCATTTCTGATTTCCCTCCAGAGATAATCGCAATTTTATAGCCTTTTTTAGCCGCTAATTGCAAGGCATAACCATCTTTGATGTTCATTACACGCACTTGTTCACCATTCGGCATTAATGTTACGGAGCCATTTGTAAGTACTCCGTCCACATCAAAAATAAATGCTTTTACTCGTGTAAGCTTTGTTTTAAAGTTTTCCATCGCTACTAATTTACTACTTTATTTCCATTCTGTTGTCACTTCGAGCGGAGTCGAGAAGTTCTTTTGATAATGCTTTCGCTAAGCAAGTTGTATAATTTCTGTAAGTCTTTTTCTTTAGATAACAATTTCAAATGCGCAGACATTGTTTTTTTATCATTCCTTGATGCTGGGCCTGTTTGTACTTTAGAAGGTTTGTTTTCTTTTATTTTATTGGCAGTCTCTTCAATCAAGGGTTTTAATAAATCTAATGATAGCTTGTTTTTCGACAAGAGTTGTTCTGCGATTGCGTACAAGTGATTACTGAAATTGCAAGCAAATACTGCAGCCAAATGAATTTTCTTGCGTTGTTCGGAATTTGTTTTTTGAACGTTGCTACTTATGCTTTTTGCAAAGTATTCCAAAGTAGTAGATGTGCTACTGTTATTGGCTTCAATGCACACAGGAATCACTTTAAAATTTGCCAGCTTCTCTTTAGAAAATGTCTGTAAAGGATAAAACACCCCATAATTTTTAGAAGACTTTTTCAGAACATCCATTGAAACACTTCCAGAAGTATGAACAATAATCTGGTTTGTTAATTTTAATTGTTTTGCTACCGATTCAATGGCGTCATCTTTTACAGCAATTATATAAATGGAAGAATCTTTGGAAAGTTTTTTAAAATCAGTAATTGCTTCTGCTTTTAGTTTTTTTGCCAAAAGAGAAGCGTTTTTTTTGGATTGACTGTATACTTGATTAATCATATAGCCTTCACTATGCAAGATTAATCCTAGTTGTGTAGCTACATTTCCTGAACCGATGATTGATATGCTAATTTCAGATTTCAAATTTCAGAGATGCTTATGAAGTTTTTCTTAGTCTTTCTAAAATCGCTAAAATTGTTCCTATTGCCATTACAATACAGCCAATCCAAAGAATGTTGATGTATGGAAAAATCATTGCTTGCATCACAATAAAATCACGCACGTTTGATTTTTTCTCCTGTAAAGAAATCTGAATTTTTCCATCTTCAGGATTAATTTCCCAGAACATAAATTTTAATCCTAATTCATCAACTCTTGATTCAATTGGTTGAATACTGTTGTTGCGAATAACATAAATAGGATTTGCTTTGTATTTCTTTTGTATGTCGAGTACTTGAAAGTGTGCTTCTACAGCAATATCACCTTCTTTTAATTGATATTTTACTTTGTCAACGTTTACAGAAAGTGAATCGAAAATAATAATGGCGTTGGAAGAAAATAATGTGTCCCCTTTTTTAATTGTATGATTTTTTGCTGTGGCATATTCATCACCTGTTTCCTTCTTTTTTTCTAAAAGTGTTTCTAAATCTGCAAAAGTTACATGGGTATATACATCGTATGTCAAAAAGTGGCGCGTATCAGGCTCAGCAACGTTACCCATTCGCGGATTGGTCTGTACCAAAGGAGATAATGAAAATTCCTTTACTAATTTTCCGCTTTCATCTTTTGTAAAATAATCCACATCAAAATAGATGTTGATTCCCTCTTGTCGTTTGCCAATATATGTCACAAGGTATTTACCCATTTTCAAAGTATCACCCTGAGTGAGCAGAATATTGTCATTGTTCGAAAAAGATTTTCCCAATTGAGTCACATCCTTGCCTGATGTGTTTTGTGAGATGACATCTTTTTTAGAAGTTGAAATCAAAGCACCTAATAATACCAATGCAAAACCAATGTGTGCGATGGATGCTCCGGCTTTTCTTACTTTACCTCCAAGCACTCTGATCATATAATCCAAGTTGGCAATTGTGGCAAAAATGGAAGAGAAGAGTAAGATGGAAAAATAGCGGTCGTCAAACTTTGTTATGTATACTACTAAAAATGTTAATGCTAAGGCAACAAAAAATGAAACAGAAATCTTTTTCAAGAACTCCTTTATGCTGGTGTTTTTATATTTGAAAAATTGTCCGACCGCAATCAACATAGTAACTACAAATGCAAAAGGCAATTGCCAGTTGTTGTAAAACTTAACCACTTCTTTCAATGGTGCTTTGTTCATTCCGAATAACTTGTTCCAAACAGGAATAGAAGTGTAGAAGCTGATTTGAAAAGCAGATACTAATAAAACAATTGCTCCAACAAACATCCAAAATTCACGCGACCAGATTCCTTCTTCTTGTGTTTGCTTTGGAAAATCTCTCCATCTTATTATCAATAATGCAAAACCAAGTATTACAAAGCAGAACATGTAAACCAATAATTGTCCGGCCATACCAGCTGTAGGGAAAGAGTGCACCGATGTTTCACCTAAAATTCCACTGCGGGTTAAATAAGTAGAATATAAAATCAATAAAAAGGAAAGTATCGCCAAAAAGAAAGCAGTAAACAATGATTGTCCTTTGTTGCGGTTAATTAACATTAAATGCGCTGCTCCAACTAAAATTAACCAAGGAACCAAAGAAGCATTTTCTACAGGATCCCAAGCCCAAAAACCACCAAAACTCAAAGCTTCGTAAGCCCAAGCACCACCCATTAAAATTCCAATTCCTAAAACAGTTACTCCTGCATATGTCCAAGGTAAAGATGGTTTAAGCCATTCATTAAATTGTTTTTTCCATAAACCTGCAATCGCATAAGCAAACGGAACTACAGTTAATGCAAATCCTAAAAATAGAGTAGGAGGGTGAATGGTCATCCAATAATTTTGTAATAAAGGATTTAAGCCTCTTCCGTCAAAAGCTGGATTGGCAAGATAGTGTGCATCTGAAAAAAGTGGAATTTTAGAATACTCAGGATGTTCGCGTAATAATACAGTGAATGGGTTACTTCCTAAATGATATTCGCCAATAGTTATTCCTAAAAGCATGGAAGCAAGAAAAACTTGTACCAATGCAATTACAGACATTACAGGAGCTTCGAAGTTTTTTGCAGAGTGCTGTAAAATTAAACCCAAGACTACATGCCAGAAAGTCCAAAGTAAAAAACTTCCTTCTTGTCCCTCCCAAAAGCAAGAAAGAATATAGCGCATAGGCATTTCTCTGTTGCTGTGGTGCCAAACATATTCGTATTCGAAATAATGATTCATGAGCATGATGAACAATGTGCTCACAATTCCTAATACTGATAAGCCATGCAAACGGAATGAAATACGAGCTATCTTTTTCCAAGATGCTGCATCTTCATTTTCTTTAGCAGCGAAAAAATAAGAGATACTTGCTAAAAGTGCAAAAACAAAGGAAAGAATTACAAATACATTTCCAACTTTACCAATTCCTAAATGCTCACCGATGTATTCCATAATTTAAATTAATTCAGTAGGCAATATGCAGTAGGCAAAAATTGAAAAATTGCATACTGCCAATTGCATAATTATTTTACTGCTGTTGGTTGACCTTCGTTGTATTTAGAAGGACATTTCATTAATATATCAGAAGCTTGAAATTCTTGTCCTTCCATTTGTCCTATCAAAACAATTTGCTCTGAACGTTCGAAGTCTTGGGGTTTATTTTTATGCAATACTACTTTGCATTCCATTCCTTTGTTATCAATCATATAAAAAGTAAAAAGGTTAGCGTCAATTTTAGGATCGTAAATCGCTTCTTTGTCTTTGTTTAATTTTCCAACAACGTGAAATTCGCTACCCGGATCACTAGCGGCCTCAGCAAAACTTGCATAAGTACTGGTATTGTTTAATGTTGTGAAAATGGCTCCAATTGCAACTGCAATGATAATAATGCCAAGTATGTGTATCTTTTTCATAGTACGGATAACGAATCTTTACGAATTTACAAATCTGTGTTTGCTAGAAATTTTGTCTTATTTATTTCTTTTTTTTACTTGTCTATTGTCGACTGTTTACTGTCTACTTGTTTTCTTTTGACTTTTGACTTTTTCCTCTTTTTACTTTTGTTCCTTCTCTAACTTACTAATCTTTCTATCCAACATAATTAAATAGCCTGCAATTCCAACAAAAATTAATGCCATAATAATAACGACAACATAAATTTTTCCGGATTGATACAAGCCCGTTGCCATTTCAATTGGCGCATTTTCTTGTGCAAACGTTGACGCAGATAATAGCATTGAAACTAGGAATGCTAATTTTTTTAATAGACTAGTCATTGAATATTTTTTTTCTTTTTAATTTCTCTATTCTAACTCTTAATGTGAATATCCAAACAGTTAATAAAATCCAACCAATAACTGCAGGATAAAATACCATTCGCATGTTTTTATCTAAATCATAATTGTTGAATCCTGGATTTCCACCGTTACCGGGATGTAATGAATCGCTCATTCGAGGTAAAATCATCAGAAACACAATTAACAATACATAGGCAAAAATGTTATAGACTGCTGCAATACGTGCACGTTTTTGTTCTTCGTCTATCGAGCCTCTCAAAACAAAATAGGCTAAGTATATCAACATTGTAATAGCTGCACCATTTAATTTTGTGTCGGCAACCCACCAAGCTCCCCAGGTATATTTTGCCCATATTGAACCTGTAACCAATCCAAGTGTGCCAACCAACATTCCCACATTTGCTGCTTGCGTTGCTATTATGTCACTTTGTATGTCTGATCTGCTAAGATATTTAATACTGTGCCAGAGGGAAACAAATAATATTGTCATCATTGAAAACCACATGGGAACATGAAAATAGAGATTTCTTATGGTTTCGTGTAAAATAGGCTGAGCTGGAACTGGAACTAAAAATCCTGCAACGATGGTGTATAGTACAAAGACTATTGCAATTATTTTCCACCAATTTTTTTTCATTTTTTTAACCTAAAATAGCACTCAATTTTATCATTTGGCACTCTCTTATTTCCTTATTCTGCACACGCTCAAATAATAAAAAACGCTTTGCGTTTAATCACGCCAAAGATAACGAAATAATAGATAAGATAGTGCTATTATTATCAGGTTTAGAAGCATTAAAATTGTTAAATAATTCAAATCCCAGTGCTCCAAACCATCAATCGCATTTTTTGATAGTTTAATCAATACCATTAGTAGAGGAATAATAATAGGGAAACTTAAAATGGCCATCAAAGTAAAGTTATTTCCGGCTTTTGAGGCTATGGCAGAAACCATTGTTAATAATGAAGAAAAGCCTAAACTTCCCATTAATAATGTTATTAAAAACAATGGTAAATCCTGAATGATATTTCCGATAAATAAACTGTAAGCTAATAAACATAGGCTCGACAGCACAATTAACAACAATGAGTTGTAGATAATTTTTGAAAGAATTACGGCTTGCGGACTGGTTAAAGTATAAGTGTATAATAATCTTCCTTTCGTCTCAATAATAAAGCTTTTGGCAATGGCATTGATAGAGGCAAAGAGGAGGATTATCCAAAACAATGCATTCCATGTTGCAGGCATTACAATTTTTTTAAAAGATAGGTAGCTAATGAAAATAGTTGAAACAACGTACAATAAAATTCCTCCGAGCGCATACTTGTTGCGGAGCTCAAGTTTGAGTTCTTTTATAATGAGATATTTTATTTGTTTGCCTAACATTTAATTTATTTCAACAATATCATTTTGTGCGGGAATTGTAACATGTTTAAAGCCTGCATCAAGCAATCGTTCTTTATAGTTTACCTGAACATCATATTCTCCATGCACCAAAAACATTTTTTTTACTTTTTTCTTGTCTTGACATTCAAAATATTGAATCATTTCTTTATAATCACCATGGGCGCTATAGGAATCTATAATAATTACTTCGGCTTTTACTTCGTGTTCAACACCAAATATTTTAACAACTTTATTTCCTGCTCTTAATTTACCACCCAAAGAATGCGGTTCGGCATATCCAACCATTAAAATTGTATTATTTGGATTGGATACATTGTTAGCAATGTGATGCTTAATTCTACCGGCATCGGCCATTCCTGAAGCAGAAATGATAATACATGGTTCTTTCAATTCATTTAATTGCTTTGAATCTTCGGCTTCCTGAATATAAATCAAGTTATTAAATCCGAAAGGGTTGGGGTCGCTTTTCATGTATTCCAAAATGTCATCGTTAAAACATTCCGGATGCTCTCTCATAATAGTTGTAGCATTTACTGATAATGGACTATCAACATAAACATTTATGCGTGGGAGCATTTGCTTTTTTTCCATTTTGTCAAGAGCAAAAACAAGTTCTTGTGTCCGCCCCAAGCTGAATGCAGGAATAATTACTTTCCCTTTCCTTGTAACGCAAGTATTATAAATCACATCAAATAGTTGTTGTTCACTATAAGCAGTATCGCTGTGAAGTCTGTCGCCATAAGTTGATTCAGCTATAATGTAGTCTGCTTGTGGAAATGGTTGCGGATCCTTTAAAATGGAACCGTTGTATCTTCCAATGTCTCCGGTAAAACAAATCTTTTTTAAAACACCATTTTCTGTTAATTCAAGATTTACAGCACCACTGCCTAAAATGTGTCCTGAGTCGGTAAATGTGACAAATAAGTCTTTGTAAACTTCAAACCTGGTGTTATAATTAGTTCCAACAAATAAGGGCAAACATTTTTCTACATCTTTTACTGTATACAAGGGTTTTAAAGCTTCTTCACCACGCTTAATCCTTCTTTTGTTTACATATTTTACATCGTTTTCCTGAATATGGGCACTATCGGTGAGCATTATTTTACACAAATCCATGGTAGCGAAGGTGCATACAATTGGTCCTTTAAACCCTTGTTTGACAAGATTTGGAATGTTTCCTGAATGATCAATGTGAGCATGAGACAATATGAGGTAATCAATTTCAGAGGGATTAAAATTAAATTCACGGTTCATAGCATCCGTTTCCTGTCCTTTCCCTTGAAAAAAGCCACAATCCAGCAATATTTTCTTGCCATCATCAGTAATAATCAAATGTTTACTGCCGGTAACAGTTCTTGCAGCTCCTAAAAATTGAATTTTCATAAAATGCTATAATATTTCCCAAAGATACAATCAAATCAATACATTGGTAGAAATTTTTTATTGAATAAAATCGTTTCCGATTAGTTTTTCGTACATTTGATAACCCGTAAATAATAAAATTATGAAAACGAAATTTTCTATCCTGTTAGTTGCAATTATTGTGCTTTCAGCTTTTACAATAAAATTACCAACTACCTCATTTTATGATTTGAAAGCAAAAACAATTGATGGTAAAGAGTTTAGTTTTGCTGATTTAAAGGGAAAGAAGATCATGATTGTAAATACTGCATCAAAATGCGGTTACACTCCTCAATACGAAGATTTAGAAAAGTTATATAAATTGTACAAAGACAAAAACTTTGTTATCATTGGTTTTCCGGCAAATAATTTCGGTAAACAAGAACCGGGAACAAATACAGAAATAAAAGAATTTTG
>SXIH01000023.1 GCA_005772895.1 Bacteroidota bacterium
ACACCTAATCCTGTAAGTCCGGAAGTGGGTGAAGATGGAGTTGTAATTGTTCCTGTTCCACTAACAAGTGTCCAAGTTCCTGTTCCTGTAGTGGCAGTGTTTCCGGCAAGTGTAGCTGTTGTTCCGCAAACACTTTGATCAGGACCAGCTGCAGACACTGTTGGTGCAGCAACACCAGTAATAGTTACTTGATCGGTAGTTGAAGGACAAGGTGCATTTGCAATTGTCCATTGAAATACGTTTGCTCCAACACCTAATCCTGTAAGTCCGGAAGTGGGTGAAGATGGAGTTGTAATTGTTCCTGTTCCACTAATTAAAGTCCAAGTTCCTGTTCCTGTAGCAGCAGTGTTTCCGGCAAGTGTAGCATTAGTTCCACAAACGCTTTGGTCAGGACCGGCTGCAGATACTGTTGGTGCAGCAACTCCTGTAATAGTTACTTGATCAGTTGATGATGGACAAGGTGCATTTGCGATTGTCCATTGAAATACATTTGCTCCAACACCCAATCCTGTAAGTCCGGAAGTTGGTGAAGAAGGTGTAGTGATTGTTCCTGTTCCACTTATTAATGTCCATGTTCCTGTTCCTGTAGCAGCAATGTTTCCGGCAAGTGTAGCAGTAGTTCCGCAAACACTTTGATCAGGACCAGCTGCAGATACAGTTGGTGCAGCAACTCCTGTAATAGTTACTTGATCAGTAGAAGAAGGACAAGGTGCATTTGCAATTGTCCATTGAAACACGTTTGCGCCAACTCCTAATGCAGTTACACCTGATGTTGGAGATGTTGGAGTTGTTATTATTCCAGTTCCACTGACTAAGGTCCATATTCCAGTTCCAGTAGCAGCTGTATTTCCGGCAAGTGTCGCAGTAGTTCCACAAACACTCTGATCAGGTCCGGCTGCTGCAGTTGTTGGTGCCGCAATTCCGGTAATAGTCACCTGATCTGTACTTGGTGCACAGGGTGCACTGGAAATTGTCCATTGAAAAACATTTGGACCAACTCCCAATCCGGTTATTCCTGATGTTGGTGATGAAGGTGTTGTAATTGTTCCTGCTCCGCTTACAAGTGTCCAGAGACCTGTTCCGGTTGTAGGTGTATTTCCGGCAAGCGTAGCGGTTGTTCCGCAAACTATCTGATCTGTTCCCGCAGCTGAAGTTGTTGGTCCACCTGTGCTGGTAATAGTAACTTGATCTGTTGAAGTTCCGCAAGGCGGATTAGAAATTGTCCATTGAAAAACATTTGCACCTAATCCAAGTGCTGTTACTGTTGAAGTTGGAGAAGTGGGAGTAGTGATGGTTCCTGATCCACTTATTAAAGTCCAGGTTCCAGTTCCTGCTGTTGGAGTGTTACCAGCCAATGTAGCAGAAGTGGCACAAACGGTTTGATCGCCTCCGGCAGCAGAAGCTGTAGGTGATGTATTTACAGTAACGGTTACGGGAATTGTATATGTGCCCGGACAAAATCCTACATAATAAGTTGTTGTTGCAACTAAAACAGGAGTAGTAAAAGTTGCACCTGTTCCAAGAACAGTTCCTCCTGCTTGAGCGTTATACCATGTAACAGTTGCAGGAATACTTCCATTAATTGTTGCTGTTAATGTTGCAGTATTACCTGAGCAGATGGTTGCATTAGCTACAGAAATTGTATCAACTCTTACGATTGCTTGGTTGGTTAATCCTGCACCACCCATTGTAGCTCCATTTGGTAAAAATTCTGTAACATGAGGTGATTGTGAAATTCCGTTTACACCGCCTAATGATTGCTGAGAACCAGCAGGTGGTCCGCTAGTAACACCAATGTATCCACCTCCGCCTCCACCTCCGGGACCTTCTGCTTCAGTCAATGGAAAAAATCCACTGGTATTTGCCAGTTGATGTCCCCCGGTTCCTCCATTTGCTTTTATAAAAACACCTGAAACGTTTCCAACAGAATTAATTAAAATTGCCCCACCGCCACCAGCTCCGCCAGCAGCATCTCTGCCAGAATTAGTGCCTGTGTTGAGCGAACTTCCTCCATTCGCGCCATTCGAAATAATTGAATCGTTTCCACTTCCAGTTATTGTTCCGTAAGAAGTAATATAAATAATTCCTCCGCCAGCACCACCAGCACCACCTTGTGCATTGTCTTGTTCGCCAGCACCACCACCACCACCTAAGAATATTCTTCCGGTAGAGTAATCCAATCCTCTTCCTCCTAATCCACCTAAATTATATCTGTATGAACCGCCCCATGCATTTGTAAAACCTGGAGTTCCTGGTCCTAGTACTGTTGCATTTTGGTTGGAACTTGAAAAAGAATATCCTCCACGTCCTCCACCAGATGAGGTGGAAGCAGCAAATCCGGCAGATTCTAAATTCCATGCAGTTGTCCAAGCAGCTATTGTATTATTGGGATTTCCTTGTCCCGTCCATACAGGAGCCAGCGATGCATTGGCACCACCACCACCACCACAGTTCCAAACATTTCCTCCGCCTCCAGCATTGGCTGCAGCTCCTCTGCAATATCTTCCTCCATAAGGAGTATAATCTGCTTGATAGCCTGCAATACCTTCTCCTTTGTTTGTTCCAACATCTAAACTAATACATGAATATAATGTAGTAGTAGTTCTTCCTGTAGTTGTAAAAAGTGCACCACCTCTGAATCCTGTTCCTGTAGTGTTAATTTTTCCACCGGCCGTGATAGTTGTATTGCCATAAACTTCAACTGCTAAAACTCCGCCAGTTGTACCATTCCAGCTTTGGCAAGTTAAAATTCCTGGCGATTGAATTAATAAAGTGTTGTAGCGAGGTATTCGTATGACTTGTACTCTTCCAGCTGCCGTGTAATTGTTGATGAGTCCACAATCCACTGTAATGGTTGTTGCACTTGGCACTGAGCTCACTTGGCAATATTCAAATCTTCCGGTGTTATTGTAGTTCGTAACACCTCCCCAAGTCGCATCATTTGGGTTACTGATAGTAGGAGTAAAAGCATCCGGAGCACCTAATATTGTAGTTCCTTGCATCTGAATAATCATAATCAAATCTCCAGCAGCCAAAGTGTTTCCGGCTCCGAAACGAACATTGGCATTTAACCCGCTGGCACCTACCGTTATTGTTGTTGCTCCTATTGCGGCATCAGCAGTAAGAGTTGTATACTCATTTACAATTGTGCCTGCAGCATTTACAATTCTGTTTCCATCAATGCCTCTTTGTGCATATGATAGAGATGATGTTATGCAAAAAATAAAAAATAAAAGACGTTGGGTTCTTTTCATGCTAATAAAATAAATAAGCTGTTATGACTAAAATGTACACCCAAAATGAAAGGATGTGATGTTAAAATTTTAGCCAATGTAAAAGAATTTAGTGGGATTTCCAATAATCCCATAATGTTCTTTATATCAGACGCTTATTTCTTTAAAAGGGTTGCGTGGAATCCACTCGGAAGGCTTTAAATAATCAACAAAAGGTTTGATTATCCGGTTGGATAAAGGGTTGCGGTGACGGATATAGCAGGTTAGCTCCACAGCTTCTGCTCCCAATGTGCTTTTAATCTCAGATGCTGTTCTTCCTAAAAAGAGGTGTTTAGCATTTTTATGGAGGCTATCTTTCACATAATCGTATAAAATGTTTTGGTATAATTCCAATTCTTTGTTGATGGAATAATCCAAACCTACGAAATGTGCTTCAATTTCATTTTCTAAAATAAATGTGCTTCTGAAGCCAATTAGTTTTTGTTCATGATAATATCCTACAAAATTAAATTTATCACCTAACACATTTTTCATTTCTGCAAAATAAGAAGGAGTAAGAGTTGCCATTCTGAATTTTGCTTTTAAATGAACATTGTTGTATAATTTAAGAAGTTGTTTTGAATTTTCTTTTATGTCGTCTACAGAAAAATTTTTCCGCTCAATTTCGGTTCCTTTTTTTACAATATTTTTTGCTCTGTTGCGGTATTTTTTGCTCATCGCATTTAAATATTCATCAAATGTATTCCAATGTATATCCAATACCATATTAGGTTCTACTAGGAAATCGTGATATTTGTATTCGCTGAATTCATTAGTGTGTTTTACCGATGAAGAATAAAAATCTTTTACCAATACAACGGCTATTTTACCTCTCAGTTTTTCAGCATCACTTATGCGTGAAATTACATCAGCCAAGGCATTCACTAAATCTGTTTTGTCTACTTCAGGAAGGCAAGTAAATCCATGTTCTCCACTTACAAATGCATTTCCACAAATCAATAAGCGCATATTTATTCTGTCAGCACTTTTTATTAAATGATTGGTTAAATATTTTTTCAGGTAATTTGTAATAACGCAGGAAAATTCATTTTCAGGTGGTTCCACAACATTGCTCCCAAAACTATCTGAAGAAAAATCAATCACCTGGAAATAAGCAATGGCAACAGGTTTGCTTGAATCGTAGATAATGACATAATGAAAATTCATATTGTCGGGACGCTCATTTTCTAAAACACTTAAAAAAGGCAGCTGTAAAAATTCACTTCCATGAACCACAATCTTATTCCAATGTTCGGTATTTATCATTGAAACCGAATCGTAAACAGCAAATGCAAAATCAGCAGTTTTCTTTCCCGCTGATTTTTTTTTGTTTGATATTTTAGAACACGAAATAAGCATACTTATAAATATTATTTTGATGATTTGTCCATTTCTGATAACATCAATTCCTTAATGTATTTAACCGGAGCGCTACCATAACTTAAAAATTTCTCGTGAAATTGTTTTAAGTTAAACTTGTCGCCTTGTTGCTTTTTTAATTCTTCTCTGAAGTCGTAAATTTCTGTATACCCGCTAAAATACGAACATAATTGAACTTGTGTTACGGAAACTCTTCTCCATTTTCCTTCTGCTTCTGCATTTTGTTGAAATGCTTCATTGATTAACAAATTTAAAGCATCGTCTTTACTCATTTCTTTGGTGTGTACGCTGTAATCTAAAATGGTGTTACAAGTTGTGCGCAAATTCCATTTGTAATACATCAACCACATTTCATCACTGTTTTCATAACCACTTTCTAACATCATGCGTTCTGTATAAACAGCCCAACCTTCTACCATTGCTCCATTTCCAAATATTGCTTTTATTAAACTTGGCGACTGGTTGCTGTATACTAATTGAGTATAATGACCCGGAATGGCTTCGTGAATATTTAAAATCTGTAAGATATAATGATTGTATTCTCTCAAATAACTTTCTGCTCTGTCTTTATCCCAACTGGCTAAACTCCCAACATTGTAATAGGTGTTTCCGTTTTTATCGTACGGACCAGGTGCTGAAATGGATGCCCCAGCAACACCCGCCATGTAATCAGGTTCTTTTCTTACAACTAGCGGTTTGCTTGGGTCAATGTAAATTAAATCTTTTTGTTTGATGAATTCAACCAACTCAGGCAGTTGTTTTTCGATGGATGATTGAAATTCGTTTGGCTTTGTATGTTTCTCAGAAATTTTATCAATCACTTGTTTAATGAGCACTAATTTATCAGTTGGTTTTTCTGTTTTGTTCATGTGCTTTTCTTCTGGGTTCAGATACTTGTCCCAAAGTTTGTCAGCCAACTCAAACATTTTTTCATGCAATTCTTTTTTGCGGGCCAATGCTTTTTCATAAACTACATCAGCTGTATAACCACTTTGTATATCGAATTCAAACTTTTTAGAGTATAAGTCTTTTCCTAATCTGAAACTTCTGGGTGCTTTGTTATCCAATTTTTCCAACCAATCTGCAAAATCTTTCATGGCTGCAACAGCTTGTTTAGCGGTTGCTTCAATGGATTGTTTTTCATGCTCACCAAATTTTACTTTGTTTAATGCTTCATGCAGATCAGTTTCAAAAACAGAAATACCACCTAAGTTTTGTTCTATTGCTAATTGTGTATGTTCTAAAGTTGGATTTTTAATGTTCTTTTTTGCTGCTTCGTAATAAGAAGGAATATTGGTCATTTTTAAGTAGAAGTTACGCAAACGAACATCTAATGAATCGTAATTACCTGCTAAAATTTCTGCAAAAGCACCTGAAACATTGTATTCAGTGGGATTCCATTCGTAAGATTTTTGTTCATTGATTGCCCATTCAGTTGATTTTAACTGATTCTCAATCATGTAATAATCTGTTTTATTATTATCTGATAAACCATTGATGTCAAACAATTTTAATGAATCTAAATTAGCTTTTGCGAAGGCCAATTCTTTTGCACGGGCAACATCATTTGGGATAACCAATATGCTGTCGTATTTGTGATAACCTTGTGAACTTGCCCAACCCGGATATACTTTCCAAAGGTTTTCGATAAACTGTTCTTTGTATTTATCAAATTGAGGATTCATATCCACAATGGTTTTTGTTTCTGTAGTTTTGGAGTCGCCTCCGCAAGATGCTATTGAAATACAAACGATGGATGCTAAAAATGACTTTTTCATTGATTGAATTTTGGAAGGTTAAAGGTAATTATTTTTGACCTATAATTTGAATCTTAACAGAAAATAACATTTCATTATAATAACTCCACTCATCCTCCCTTTCAGCCACTAATCATTTTATAAATATACACTCATTAATTTCCCTATTTTTGATAAAAATATCTCAATTATGTACAAAAAATTATCCCCGATTATTTTGCTAACTATTTTCACTGCATGTGGTGGTGGCGAAGAAAAAGTTGAACAAGCAAAAATGAATTATCCGGTAACCCGTAAAATAGATTCTGTTGATACATACTTCGGAACTAACATTTCTGATCCTTATCGTTGGTTAGAAGATGACCGCTCGGCTGAAACGGGTGAATGGGTGAAAGCTCAGAATAAAGTGACTTTCGATTATTTGGCAACTATTCCTTACAGAGATAAAGTAAAAGAACGTCTGACTAAGATTTGGAATTTCGCAAAAGTAAGTGCACCTTTTAAAAAAGGGAAAAATTATTTCTTCTATAAAAACGATGGAATCCAAAATCAAAGTGTGTTATATGTTCAAGAAGGATTGGATGGAAAGTCAAGAGTGCTTCTTGATCCAAATACTTTAGCAGCCGATGGTACAGTTTCTTTGGGTGGAATGGGTATAAGCAAAAACGGAAAATATTTAGCGTATAGTATTAATCGTGCAGGAAGTGATTGGAGTGAGATTTATGCTATGGAAATTGAAACCGGAAAAAAATTACCCGATGAAATTAAATGGGTAAAGTTTTCAGATATTTCCTGGAAAGGTGATGGATTTTATTACAGTGCTTATGATGCACCAAAAGGTGGAAGTGAACTTTCTAATAAAAATGAATTCCACAAAGTTTATTATCATAAGTTGGGTGATGCTCAAAGTAAAGATGCTTTGATTTATGAAGACAAGCAACATCCATTGAGAAATTTTTCTGCCGGAATTTCGGAAGATGAAAAGTTATTAATGCTGTATGGCTCTGAATCTACCAGCGGTTCCTCACTTGCAGTGAAAGAATTGGATAAACCAAAATCCGAATTTATTACACTGGTGAATAATTTCGATAATAATTACAGTGTCATTCACAATGAAGGAAGTAAACTTTATGTCGTTACGGATAAAGGAGCACCGAAATATCAATTATTAGAAATTGATATTCATGGAAAACCGGATTATGAAAACTGGAAAAAACTTATTCCGGAGTCAAGCGATTTGTTAGAAAGCGTTTCCTTAGCTAACGGAAAATTTGTAGCAAAGTATTTGAAAGACGTAACAACCCGTTTGTATGTATATGATATGACCGGAAAAAAGGAAAACGAAATTGTTTTACCCGGTCTTTGCAAAGTAGATGCGTTTGACAGCGATAAAGACGATAGTCTGGCATTCTTTTCCTACAAAACATTTACTGCACCTGATGTTGTTTACAAATACAATATGGTGACAAGTAAAATGACAGTTTGGTTCAAACCTGAAATCGATTTTAAATCAGATGACTTTGAAACCAAGCAAGTGTTTTATACCAGCAAAGACGGAACAAAAGTTCCCATGTTTATCACACATAAAAAAGGAATTGTGCTGGATGGAACAAATCCATGTTTCCTTTTCGGATATGGTGGATTTAATTCTTATTATTCACCCGAATTCAGAATTGACAGAGCAGTGTTTTTAGAGAATGGTGGAATTTATGCAATCCCGGGATTGCGCGGTGGTGGTGATTATGGGGAAGACTGGCATAAAGCCGGAACAAAATGTCAAAAGCAAAATGTATTTGACGATTTTATTGCAGCTGCTGAATATCTGATAAAAGAAAAATATACATCCTCTGCAAAACTTGCAATTCATGGTCGTTCAAACGGAGGATTATTGGTTGGTGCAGTGATGACTCAACGACCAGATTTAGCAAAAGTTGCTATTCCTACAGTTGGCGTTTTGGACATGTTGCGTTTTCATAAATTTACTATTGGTTGGGCGTGGACAACGGATTATGGTTCAAGTGCAAACAAAGATGAATTTGATTGTATCATAAAATATTCTCCTTTGCACAACGTTAAGGAAGTTGAATATCCTGCAACATTAGTTACAACGGGTGATCATGATGACAGAGTAGTGCCTGCACATTCATTTAAGTTTATTGCTACTTTACAGGAAAAACAAAAAGGTTCAAATCCGGTTTTAGTCCGTATCGATACAAATGCGGGTCACGGAGCCGGGAAACCTACTTCTAAACAAATTGAAGAGTATGCAGATATCTGGAGTTTTGTATTTTATAATTTAGGAATGAAATATTAATTTCTATGGCAAAAGCAATAATTAAAACAACTCAAAATGAAGCCAGTGTTGATGATTTTATTAATGCCGTAGCTGATGAACAAAAACGCAAAGATAGTTTTGTGGTTTTAAAGATGATGAAGCAAGCTATCAAACTAGAACCAAAAATGTGGGGAGGTTCTTTGATTGGTTTTGGAAAAGTTACTATGAAGTCGCCCGCAACCGGCAGAGAGGTGGATTGGTTCCAATTAGGTTTTTCTCCACGTAAGGCAAATCTCTCTTTGTATTTAGGACTCAATATTCAAGCTCAGGCTCCTCTTTTAAAAAAATTAGGAAAACATAAAACCGGAGTAGGTTGTTTATATATCAACAAGCTAGAAGATGTTGATTTGGCCGTTCTGAAAGAGATGATTGCAAATTCATTGAAGAAAAAATAATTTCCATTCGATATTTATTAAATGAAAAAAGTAACAAGTGTAATTTTACTTTTTTGCAGCATTCTATTTTCTTATGCTCAGATTTCTGAGTTTAAAGAACCTTGGAAAGATTCCACACGGGCACTTATCATTGATCCTTATTCAGAAAATCCAATCGACTTCGAAAAATTAATTACTGATAAAAGAGTAGCCGGAATAATTCACAAAGCTTCGCAAGGAGATGTTGCAGATAAAAAATATGCTGAACGGAAACTACTTGCAAAACAAAATGGATTGCTGTGGGGCTCTTATCATATGGGAATGAAAGGCAATCCAATTGTTCAAGCCGATTATTATTTGTCGATTACACAAAACGATACATCTGAATTAATGGCGCTCGATTTGGAAAGTTTAGATACAGCAAAATTTATGAGTTTGAAAAATGCAGAAAAATTTATTAGTCACATTTATTCTAAAACAGGAAGATATCCTTTGGTTTATTGCAACAATACTGTCCTGGAAGAAATCTCTAAAAATTATTCAGATACCAGTATTTTTTCTAAATGCGGTTTATGGTTTGCACGATTTATAAAAGAGATTTCAAATTTTAATACTACAGTTTGGCCAAGTTATACTTTATGGCAATTCTCTTGCGAAATTAATTGCAAGAAAACGGGAGAGTGCTGGTACAATGTTCCTGGAACACTTTACGACATGGATGTAAATGTTTACAATGGAAGTGTTGAGGAGTTGAAGGCTAGTTGGCCTGATAACATTTTCAGAACTTATGTAACGAATCCTGTTTTTGCAAGTTATAAATGGCGCAATAGCTTTGATATTGATGGAGATTCAATAAATGATAAAATTAATTTTAGTTTTTCTGAAGGGGCGCATTGCTGTTACAAGATTATAATCACTTTGAGTTCTGATAAGAAAGAACAAGAATTTCCATTTGAAATGGATGGAGGTTATATAATGGGAGTTGACAACAGTCAGCCGGAACAATTCAACATTTCAAATATCGATTCTGATTCTCTTCCTGAAATAACAATGAAGATTCAGTCTTATAATGGAGAGTTATCTGAAATTCCAAAAGCCTGGCAAAAAGAATATGGAATAAAAACAAACTTTATTATTATTCAATACGAAAACGGGAAATTAAAAGTATCCAATCAAAAAAAATGACCTGAAATCCCGATACCTGCCTGTCGGCAGACAGGGCTATCGGGATTTTCAGGTCATTTTAAAGAATGCGTATAAGTTGTTTATCTCAAAATAGTAACGTGGCCTTTAGCTTCTGTTGCTTCTTCATCGATACAGATTTGTTTATACCTGATTAAATAAAAATACACTCCTTCATTTGCATCTTTCCCATTAATTTTTCCGTCCCAACTATCAGAAGTAGATTCAAAAACTTTCTTTCCCCATCTGTTATATATTTCCATTGAATATTCCTCATAATATTGGGAAGGATTCACGCCTGGATTGGCGGAATAGAGCAATTGAAATCTATCGTTTTCACCATCATTGTTTGGAGTGAAAACATTTGGAATAAGCGTACTTCCTTGTAATGCCTGCTCGTCCACAGTAATGGTTTGACTAATTGTCCCCACATTATTGCAGGTATTATCAAATGCTGTTAATGAAACTGTGTAAGTTCCCGGAGTTGTATAAAAATAGGAGACAGTGGTATCATTAATAAAAGTTGTTCCATCACCCATATTCCAAATAAGTGAATCGGCTCCTGTTCCTGTAAAATTAATATTTACATATACAGTATCCTTACATGGTTGTGGAGGAACACTCGAAAATGTTGCAGAAAAAATTTCTTGTTGCAGAACTTGAACTGTTAAATAAACGGTATCGGCAATGTTGCAGGTGCTCGAATCGATTGCAACATACATCACTGTATAATTTCCTACTGCAGTATAAGTATGTGCCGGGTTTTGCAATGTAGATGTTGAATCCAGTGAACCATCACCAAAATTCCAATAATGCTGAGGGTTAGCGGAGCCTGTAAAGTTTGCAATAAAAGGCGGATCGCATTGAATAATATTTGGTGCAGCAGAGGCAGTTGCTGTTAAAACAGAACTATCAAAGAAAACAGTATCAGTTATTGTGGCCATATTGTTACATGTAAAATCCCAACCGGTAAGTGAAATAATATACGTTCCATCCGCTGTATAGGAATAATTTATTAATGTATCATTTATAAAAGTTGTTCCATCTCCCATGTCCCAGAATAAAGAATCTGCGCCTGTTCCCGTGAATTCCAAAACAACATTAAACACACTATCCACACATGGATCGTAAGGGGGAATATTTAATGTTGTAGCAAATACTTCGGCAGCTAAAATCTCTACAGTTAAATAAACTGTATCAGCAATGTTGCAAGTTGATGAATCGATAGCAACATACATTACGTTAAAAAGTCCTAATCCTGTGTAGGTGTGCGAAGGACTCATAGCAGTAGAAATAGGAGAGCCATCACCAAAGTCCCAATAGTGTTGAACTCCGGCAGTTGAGCCTGTAAAGAAAACATCGTAAGGTGGATCGCATGCAATAATATTTGGAGCTGCAGTTGCGTCTGCAATAATTCCATTGTAATTAAATTCCATTTTAAATAAACCTAAATTACAATTGGTACTGGCATTTGTTGTTGACCAAACTCCGGGTGTAGTAGGGAAAGAACTTGATCCACCGCATCCTGCACAAACAGCTTGGTATATGGTTCCGTCACTATCAAAGCGGCTGGTTCCTCCGTCAACGTGCTCTCCACCGCCACCACCGCCAAAGAAAGTGCCGTACAATAAAGATGCAGCGTCACGTTCTAACACCATGCAATAAAAATCACTTCCATCTGTTGTAACATCGTATGCTCCTGCAGTAACAGGCATACCTGTTGTAAATCCATTTCCATATCCAGAATTGATTGCTCCGCCCCAGCCGGAAATATAAATGTTTTTGCAAAAGTCAACTAAGAAAGCAACAGGTGAAATATTAATTGTAGCAGTTGTTCCGCTTCCGATTACTGTCGACCAAATAGTACTTGTTAAAGCGGGATTCATTTTATGAATAAATTGGGATGAGCCAGGATTACTGTAAACAGGCCCTACAACTGCGTATCCACCTAATGATTGCCCCATTATATAAACATCTCCATCACTGTCAATTTGAATGGCATATGCCTGATCGTATGAAGTAGTTCCTAAATAACTTCCTGTTACTAAAGATGCATTAGCCGGATTCAACGCGACAACAAAACCATCGGCACTACCTCCAATTTGCAAAGGATTAATTGTTCCTGGGATCGTAGGAAAGTTGCTGCTTATGGTTCCACCGCATACATATACATTCCCATTTATAGGATTAACTTTTACACCGTATGCCGCATCGTTATTTAAACCGCCTAAATATGTTGACCAATCTAAAGTGCTACAAGTAGGACTTAGTCTAAAAGCAACACCGTCTTGTGTTCCCTGTAAAACCAATGATGTAGCTCCTACAGTTGCAGGAAAATTTGACGACTGTGTACAAGAAGCTACAATAATATTATCATTATCGTCCACAATTACTTCACCTCTTGCTTCATCACCATAATTGTAATACAAAGTACCAACATTGTTAAATCCTTCATTGCCTGTTCCACCAACAAAAGTAGAACCTAATAAACTGGCACCTGTTTCATCAAGTTTAGTAACAAAAATATCAACTCCGGCAGAATAAGAAATGTAACCGTCCATGGTAACACTAGTACCACCGTTAAAGGTATTGTCGTAACAACCTGCTGAAGTAGGAAAATTGGATGACGAAGTAGTTCCATAAATAATAATGTTGTCCTGACTGTCGACAATTAAACTGTGTGGAGACTCTGCTCCGGTTCCTCCCAAATATGTGGCAAACAATCTGCTTACACCATTGGGTGAATATTTTATTAAACCAATATCAGTAACTGTTCCTCCACCACTGAATGTATTATCAAAAGCACCAACAGAAACCGGAAACCCAGCACTAAAAACTACTCCACCACCATATGCATTTCCAAGACTGTCATATGTTGCTGTATATCCCCAATTGTCAGCAGTAGAACCTGTGTAAGTTGAAAAGATTAAAGTAGGGTCAATAATTAAATCGTAATTTGTGTTGTAGCCATTTGGGAAATTTAAGCTTACAATTTTGTTGTTCAATAAAATTTTGCAATCAACTAATTTTTTTTCTCCGTTTATTAATTGATATACTTCAGGAATGGATTCTACAACTTCTCCTGCATTAGAATTTAAAATGATTTTATTATTTTTTATTTGAGGATCAATTCCGTTATACGACCATTTTATTTGAGATGCATCAGCACCTGCACGAACAATAAAGTCATATTTTAAATAGCCATCGGTGGATGTTCCTATTTTAATATCTACTCCATTGTAAAGATTGCCGTATTCAACTTCTGTAAATAAATTTACTCTCGAAGCCCACTTGTTTTGATTATTTCCTAAATAATAGTTGTGATAAAAATCAAGTTTGTTGTTCGACTTCAACTTTACATCCGGATTGGAATTCAGGAAATTCAATGAGTAAGCATGTTCTCTTATTTTATCAGAAGTAGTTGGAGTATATTTCCCGTGTGTAGCTTGATGTAGCTTATGAAGATCGTCCTGATTGAAAAAATCGAATGTGAAACTATTGTCTTTAAACCAGACATTTCCTCCACCGATTTTAGCCATATAATTAATGTCTGAATCCCATTGACCTTTATTTTCGATAATGTCAATTTTTGAAGAAGGATTGTTGCCTTGTCCGTAAGAACTACAAATACTTGCAAACAGAAAGACTGATAGAAGTAATTTTTTTTTCATCTTATATTTCTTTTTGTGTTAAATGAAAAATGCCAGCTATTTTTCAATAGCATTTATTCAATAATAATTTTATCCACCTGCAAGATAATGAAAATAATGTGTTTAATAAAATCTTGAAAAAGTCAGTTAAATCAGATAAAAATTTTGATTATCGAGTGCTGATTTTTATTCATTCGATTACTAGATAATATTCAGATATTTTTAAAATTCAATTCCATAGTTTGTTTGATTTAAAGAACATTCCCCACTTATTTTGGCTAGCCACCACTTATTCTATTTCTTTGGTCGATTACTAAGAAACTTGTTCTCATTCTTTGTGTAATCCCATGCTTATCCTTATTTTCGTTTTATTAAAAATTTAAACCTATTTCAATGAAAAAATTACTGCTCCTTGTAACAACTTTTGTGTTTATAAATGTGTCGGATGCATTTGCAAATCCGGGTGATACAATTGTTGTTCAAACATTTGCTTTTGGAACCCCACAAAATGCATGGTTCGTATTTCCATCTGATACTACCCGTTTCGAAAAAATATTGATGAAATATACCTTGAAGTGTAATCCTGCACAATCCCCGCCTTGTGGAGAATGGGATTATTTAACTTATACTTATTTGTATGACCATACAGGTTTATTGGATTCTACTTTGGTGAATCAACCTATTTATACTGTTAATGGAACTTCGCCTGACAGCATTATGTATATGAATACTCCTTCTTATTCTTATAATGCTTATTGGCAATACAACGCAGTTCATACCGATACAGCTTCCTTAAATACTTATGGAATTGGTGCAGGAGTGACAAATGATATTTTTCCTTTTGGAACATCAGCACCTGTTTCACGAACTCAATACTTGTGGAAAGCATCGGAAATTTCTGCTGCAGGTATGAGTGCCGGAAATATAACCGGACTGCAATTTTATTTGCAAACCTTGGGAGCACAAATGCAAAATATGAAAATTAATATTAAAGCAGTTGGTCTGGATTCCTTGACACAAGCTACTTTTAATAATTCAGGTTTTACAAATGTTTATTCTCAAAATACTCAGTTTACTACTTTAGGTTGGAACAGTTTGCAATTAACAACGCCATTTAATTGGGATGGAATTTCAAATTTGTTAATTGAAATAACCTATGAAAATATGGCAACAGCAATGGATAATCTTGTTGCAGCAAGTACAACTACTTTTAATTCGGGGCTAACAAATGCAGGAACCGACAGAGTTGCATCTTTTGCTACCGCTTATGGTTATGTAGATGTGCCAATGAATTCAAATTTAGTTTCGATTGATTCATTTGTAACAGTTGCATTTTGGTGTTTTGGTGCCCCGGCTCAACCAATGGATGGGACAGCATTTGAAGCAGTTGATGCGTCAGACAGAAGGTTGTTGAATAGTCATTTACCATGGAGTGATAGCAATGTGTATTGGGATGCAGGTTATGGCGGAACTTCTTACGATAGAATTAATAAAGCAGCTATAACATCTGAAATAGAAGGACAATGGAACCATTGGACATTCACAAAAAATGTGGCTACAGGTTCAATGAAAGTTTATTTGAATGGAGTGCTTTGGCATAGTGGAACAGGAAAAGTAAAATCGATGCAAGGCATTTCTAAATTTAAAATCGGAAGAGGAAATTGGGGCGGCTCACAAACTTATGCCGGTAAAATAGATGAGTTTTCTGTTTTTAATGTGGAGTTGAATGCTACGACTATTGCAGCTTATATGAATAAGCAAATTGATGCAACACATCCTAATTATGCAAATCTTGCTTTATACTATCAGTGCAACGATGGAAATTATTTAAATTTTATGGATGCAGCTCCCGGTGCACACCCAGCTGCAAGTTTAATTAGTGTTGACAATCCGTTAAGAACTCCATCTGAACTCATCAGCAATTTTTCTCAAACAACTTTGCGTCCGAATATCACTTTCGAACAAGGAGTTTTTACAACCGTTATTGATTCAGTTTTAATTGTTGATTCAACAATGAACGCACCTGTGCAAATTATTACGTATACCGATTCAATCAGCAATCCGGGTGTTGCAGTGGATACATTAATTGTTTGGCCGGCTTATTATAATAATTATGTGTACGATGCAAACGGTGTTGCAACAGATTCAACTTTTGTTACACCTGACAGCACAATTGATTTAGTTTATTATCAGTGGTACACAAAATTCCCACAAGTAATCCGTTACGAATTAGCGCGATATATTACTCCGTATGGAAATGGATTGAGTTTGGGAACTGGCTGGACATGGACGTTTGATGTGAGCGATTACAGAACATTGCTTGCGGATAGTGTTCATTTAGAAGCAGGAAATTGGCAAGAACTTTTGAATGTAGAATTTTTAATGATTGAAGGAACTCCTCCAAGAGATGTTGTTGGAATTCAAAATTTATGGAACGGAGGATTTAATTATGGTGATGCAGCAGACCCAATTGATAATTATTTACCTGCATTGAACAGAAATATTCCTGTCACAGGATTTTCTACAAGATGGAAATCACGTATCACCGGACATGGAATGGATACCCCGGAAAACTGCGCTGAGTTTTGTGCAAAAACACATTACTTTAAAGTTAACGGAGTACAACAATTTTCAAAATTAGTTTGGAGAGACAACTGTGATGTGAATCCATTGTATCCGCAAGGAGGAACTTGGGTATACGACAGAGCAAACTGGTGTCCGGGTGCTGAAGTATGGACATACGATTGGGAACTCACACCTTTTACAACTCCGGGTGGAACAGTAAATTTAGATCACGATGTACAAGCTTATGTTCATACGGGTGGTTGGGATTATTATCAGATAGAAGATCAGTTGGTAAGTTACAGTGCTCCGAATTTTACTTTGGATGCAGCTATTGAAGATATTTTATCTCCAAGTAAAGATCAAATGTGGACACGTTACAATCCGGTTTGTACTGCTCCGACTATCAGAATAAAAAATACAGGTTCCACAACATTAACATCTTTAACTATTACTTACGGAATGAATGGTGCAACTCCTTCTGTTTATACCTGGACAGGCAGTTTACCGTTTATGGAAATTGCAACTGTTACACTTGGAACATTTAATTGGGCAATGGGAGCAACAGATTTTACAGTTACGATAAGTAATCCGAATGGTGGCGTAGATCAGTATGCAAATAACAATGTTAAAATAAACAAGTATACATATCCTGCAGTGATGATTTCACAATTTGTAATCGAGTTTAAAACAAATAATTATCCTTGGGAAGATCAATATACTTTAAAAGATGATCTAGGAAATATTATTGTTTCCAGAAACGGAGCATCACTCTCAGCAAACACTACTTATAAAGACACAGTTTCTTTAGCAAATGGTTGTTATACTCTAGAGTTAACAGATTCAGGCGAAGATGGTTTATATTTCTGGGCAAATCCTTCGCAAGGAAGTGGATATTTACGATTAAGAAAAGTTACTCCATCAGCATTAATTAAAACTTATCCGACTGATTGTGGTGGACAAATTTATCAGCAGTTTACCGTTGGTTTAACAAGCAATGTGGATGATTACAGTTTAACTGAAAATACTTCTTTGAATGTTTATCCAAATCCAACGGATGGACATGTAAATATTGATATCAACTTAACTTCCAAAGAAGATGGTGAAATTGACATTGTAGATGTTTTAGGAAAAAACGTTTTTCACCATGAATTTAAAAGTTTATCAGCAGAAAGCATAGAGGTGAATTTATCACATTTACAAAGCGGTGTTTATTTTGTGAACTTTAAAACAGGAAAAGAAACAATGACAAGAAAACTCGTGATTAGGTAGTTTTAGATTAATAGTTAATACAGAAAACAGGAATAAAATGCCCCTTTGAAAAAAGGGGCATTTTTTTTGTTAACACAGTCCAAAAGTCATAAATTTTAGTTCTAACTTTGTAAAAATAATAGTCATGAAAAAAATATTCGCAGTTCTCATTCTGGTTAATTTTTCTTTTTCTGCTTTTGCAGGAGAACCAGTAAACAGAAATTACAGTTTGCTCTCTAATCAAGCTGATGGGGAAAAATGTTATGATGAAAAAACACATATTATCAATGTGGGAATTGGTTTATATTCCGGATATTATGTGAGAGTAGGTGGTGAAAAATATACTTCAAGTCCATATTTGAATTTATCTTACGAACAGCCTTGGCCTAAAAAACTTGGCCCTGGATTTTTGGGTGTAGGAGCGTATTTTGGTTATAAAACAGAAAAGTATAAGTATAACTATAATACTTGGTATGGATCAGGTTATTATTATGAAAGAAGATATACATATTATACTATTGCCGGCAGAGCAGCTTACCATTGGGATGTGTTGAATACTAATAAGGCAGAAGTTTATGGAGGAGTGCTGATTGGTGCTTTCTTAAATGTTTATTCTTATAATGATAATGATCCTAATGAAGTTGATTATGTTTCTGTAAATCCTTTCAGTCCTTATGTATCACCGTTTCTTGGAGCAAGATATTATTTTACTGATAATATTGGAGTATTTGCTGAAACGGGTGTGCATCCTCATCATCGATCCAGCTATCATGCTACAGTTGGTTGTAGTATAAAGTTTTAACAATCAACAGAATTATTGTCTTGGGAAAAATTACTTTTCCCAGGTACGGAATTGAATTGTTACAATTTTATTTTGCATATCTGCTATGTCATTCCCCTTATAGTTTATCTCAATATTTTTTGTCTTCCAAGAGCAGTCCACATTAAAATGACCTCCTTGGGCTTCTCCTTTTCCTAATTTTGCTTCAACTTGTTCTCGCGTGTCTGTCATTTTTAAACCATAAGGCAAGTAACCTTTAAAACCTGTTTTATAAAAAATATTTGGGTTACATAAAAAAATGGCATGTATAGCAAAATCCTTGTTCACTATTATTTCAACTCCTTCTTCCAAATACATTAAATGAGGGAAGTCAGGAACATCCCTGTTTACTTCCGTTTTGCCTTTTAGTGTTTTAATAAATACTTGTGCTTCTGGAGAGTCAACATCTTTGCCAAGCATCCCTGCATAATTAATTTCTCCGAGAATTATGGAATTATTGATTAGAAAGTCAGAGTTTATTTTTTTTGTTGAAAAAGAAAGTAATCCACAAATCGTGATCGTAAACAGTATGAGGTATTTTGTTTTCATTTTTCAGATATTTACTTATCAAATATATATTATTAAAGCTACAAATAAAAAAACCCAGACGATAAATGTCTGGGTTCTAAATAATCTATATTTTATTAGTACAAAGTAATATTATAAATATTTCCGTTAATAGTAACTGTTGCCTGATTGTCGCAACCACCTGAACCAAAATCAACATAACGTGTTGGTTTGCCTGATGGAGTTAAAGTTAATTGTCCGCTTACTATATGTCTACAACCAATTTCTTTTCTCAATGCACTTGTGATTGCCATAGTAAATGAATTTCCTGCTGCATTTGTTCCATTTGCCGAACCTGTGATCAAGTATACATCATCAGCCCAAGTTGGTGTCAACTCTCCTTGAATCCATTCGCGTGTACGGGTTGAATTCCAGGTAATAGTTCCGCCACCACTTGCTTTTATAATTTGTCCGTTAACCACAATTGAGAAGGTTAAGTTTCCGGAAGAATTGTGACCATTATTGGTAACAGTTTTTGTTCCCAAAATCTGATTGTCGTTCACATAATAGTTTGTGAAAGAAATAGTATGAGTAGAAGCCGAATCTTTGTATTGTCCGTTATAAGAAACATTGATTTTTCCTCTGCGGTTTCTTCCATCACTGCACATACAGTTAGTCGGACCGAAATCAATTGTCAATAATCGTGGAGTTACAGTTGTATCATTTGTAATAACTGCACAAGTACTCATAATTGATCTTTCATCAGATTGTGTAGGAGTTAAATAAGAAGATAAACTTCCTGTTGCTGCTTCGTCAGCAATGTTGTTAACATCATTGTAAGTTCCTTCAGCTAAAGCGTTATCAGATGCAGAAGATGTATCTGTGTCTTTTTCATCTTCTTTTTTTCTACAAGATGTAAAAAGCATACCAATAGTAGCTACTACCATAAAGTATTTAATTGCAGTTCTGGTTTTCATTTTCGTTATAGTTTTAATTGTTGTTTTTGTATTTGTTTGCATCTATGACGGACGAAAAACACAAAAGTTTATTTTAATTCTAAAAAAAATGTCCGATTCGGCTAAAAGCCTTTATTTATAGGTAAAAAAAGATTAGATTTTTTTCTTTTTGAAAGCAACAACACAGGCAACAATTGAAAAAGCAAGGAAAAATGCTGCCAGTACAAAGATGATAAATCCAATTTCCATTCCCGGACTGCTTGAGCCCCATTCATCGTAACAACGGATATCTAAAACGGCAAAACTTAAGAGTATCAGGACTAAGCTAAATACCATTCCGATTATTGAAAGTGCTTTCATGTTTTTTATTTTGCAGGTAAAACTTTTCCTTTTGCTTCACCGAAACCAATTCGTACTCCATCTTTCTTACAATAGCCACGCATAATAACCGTGTCGTTATCATTTATGAATTTTCTTTCCGTACCATCTTTCATTTTCACAGGTTTTGTTCCCCGCCAAGATATTTCTAACATCGAACCGTAAGAATCAGGAGTAGGACCGCTGATTGTTCCTGATGCCATCATATCTCCCACATTTATATTACAACCATTTACTGTATGATGTGCTAATTGTTGTTCCATTGTCCAATACATAAATTTATAATTGGAGTGAGAAACTAAATTTTCTTCGCCTTTTTCAGGTGTGATAAATACATCTAAATTAATGTCAATATTTCTATCTCCGGTATATTCTAAATAAGGTAAAACTTTAGGTTCTTGTTTGTATCCTGAAACACGGAATGGTTCTAAAGCATCCATAGTAACTACCCAAGGTGAAACGGTTGAAGCAAAATTCTTAGCTAAGAATGGTCCTAATGGAACATATTCCCAAGTTTGAATATCACGCGCACTCCAATCGTTGAACAATACCATTCCGAAAATATGGTCTTCAGCATTTGCAGTTGAAACACTTTCTCCAAGTTGAGTTGATTTGCCAATAATAAATGCAGTCTCCAATTCAAAATCCAATAATTTACTAGGACCAAATACAGGAGGTTCTGTTTCCACAGGTTTTGTTTGTCCTTTCGGACGATGAAATTCTGTTCCCGATATAATAATGGAAGAAGCTCTGCCATGATAACCCACAGGCAAATGTTTCCAATTTGGTAACAAAGCATTATTCGGGTCACGAAACATTGTTCCCACATTTGTTGCGTGATCAATGCTGGAATAAAAATCGGTATAATCGCCAACTCTCACTGGCATCAACATTTGTACATTGCTGATATATTGAAAAACTTTTGCTCTTGCTTCTTTGTTATCTCGTAAGTCGGGAGTGTTTTCGTTTAATAAATGGGATACCAATTCACGAACCGAACCAGTTGTTGATTTTCCCAATGCAATAAAATCATTCAAATATTGGTTAGTAAAGATGGAATTGTCAATTTTTAACTTATCTAAAAAGCCCAACTTGTTTAAAATAGCTAAATCCAATACTTGGTCGCCAATGGCAATACCAACTCGCGGACTAGAACTTTGAGTTTTGAAAATGCCAAAAGGTAAATTTTGTATAGGGAAATCACTGTTAGGTAAAACTTCTATCCAGGATTTTAATGACGGGTCGTTTGCTTTTATCATAGTATTGAATTGAGAGGAACAAAAATAGGGGAAATAAGTTAATTAGGGAATAAGTTAATTGGGTTAAATAGGTTATTAAGTTAATTTGGGTAATTGGTTAAATAGGGAAATAAGTTAATTTGGTTAGGAAGGTTACGCTCCCCCAATTCCCCAATTAACTCATTTAACCTAATTAACTTAACCAAGTATCTTTTAATTACTTTTACGATATATCTATAGATTTAAAACATGAAGCTGCTTATCCCTTGTTTTTTATTGATTTCGGTTTTTGGAATTGCTCAGGAATCTGAAAAGAGAGGAACAATTAAAATTGAAAAAAGCAATTGTGTACGACTGGACAATAATGACAGTGTGTATGCTTTTGTGGATCAAATGCCTGAGTTCAGAGGTGGGCAAGATTCATTAAGTGCTTGGATTACCAAAAATGTAAAATATCCTAGTCCAAGTGTTGAGGAATATGCCACACCAAAAGTGTTTGCTTCGTTTGTAGTTAAGAAGGATGGAAGTATAGGAAGTATTAATATATTAAAGGGAAATAATAGTTTGTATGAGAATGAGGTGTTACGTTTATTAAAGCTAATGCCCGATTGGATTCCGGGAAGATGCAATGGAACTTTAGCAGATGTAAAAATTAATTTGCCAATAAAATTCGGATTGAAATAAAATGAAAAAAATATTCAGTATAGCTTTTTTAATGTTTTCGGTTTTTTGTTTAGGGCAGGATACGAAGGGGACGATTAAAGTTAAGAAGGTAGATACAGAGAAAATTGATACAATTCAAATAGTTGATGAAGTAAATTCTTCTTGGAATGTAAGGGCTATAACAACAGCTGATACTATGCCATCTTTTTTGGGTGGAGATAATGCAATGAAAGCATTTATACAAAAAAATTTAACATATCCTGAAACTGAAAAGAAAGCAAAAATACAAGGAACAGTTTACGTTACGTTTTTAGTTCAAGCCGATGGGAGCATAGCATTTGTGGGAATATCAGAAGGAGTTAATGGTGCCGATGGATTTAATAAAGAAGCTATGAGGATAGTTTGGTTAATGCCAAAATGGATTCCAGGGAAAAATAATGGTAAACCTGTTCCTGTCAAATGCACTTTGCCAATCAAATTTCAATTATAAATGAAACAAATATTCTCTATAGCTTTTTTAATGTTTTCAGTTTCTTGTTTTGGACAAGATACATCGGGAACTATTAAAGTTAAAAAGACAGAAACAGATACAACATGGGCAGAATTTCCTGGAGGAAGTAAGGCAATGAATAATTTTGTTCAAAAAAATCTTACTTATCCGGATAGCGCAATACATAATGGACTGAGTGGAACATGTCATATTTCTTTTATTGTGGATGTAGATGGAACAATGTCTGATCTAAGAGTTGTGAGAGGTGTTAAGGACTGTCCGATTTGCGACCAAGAGGCAATAAGAGTTATTAAGATGATGCCTAATTTCAAGCCAGGAATGAAAGATGGTGTTCCTGTAAAAGTAATCTACAGAATTCCTATTAATTTTAGATTGCAATGACAAAACAGTTCATCATAGCTTTTTTAATTTTATCTGCTTCTGCATTTGCTCAAGAGGATAAGCGAGGAACGATTGTGGTAAAGAAACCGAAAAATGAAAATGGAATTATTTCTAAAAAAAGTGAGCTTACCTATACAATAGCTACGCAAAATCCAATGTTTGAGGGAGGACAAGTGGAAATGAACAAATTTATAGCAAAGAATATGAAATACCCTGAAGCTGAAAAAGCGGCCAAAATCCAAGGGACAGTATATGTTGGGTTTGTGGTTCAGGAAGATGGTAGTATTACAAGCAGTCGTATTTCCCAAGGCGTTCAAGGTGGTCCGGGTTTGGATAAGGAGGCTTTGAGAATTGTATCCATAATGCCCAAATGGGTTCCAGGGGTGCACGGGAGTGATAAAAGTGCGATGAGGTATGTATTACCAATTAAATTTACTTTATAAGCTGTATCTTTTTAAAATCCTAACGTTATAAGTTCAGAATTCAGAAGATTTATATGATTGAAACATCAAAATATCATGCAACGCAAACCGACTTAGCCAATGAACAGGCGATAGTGGAGGCTGCCAAAAAGGAGCCAGCAAAGTTTGCGAGTTTGTATGATAAGTATTATGAACAGATTTTCAGATATATCTATCAGCGTGTGGATGATAAAGAACAAGCGTTTGATGCTACTCAACAAGTCTTTATTAAAGCAATGGAAAGTTTGCATAAATACGAGTTTCGCGGAGTGCCATTTGCTTCTTGGTTATATAGAATCGCTTCAAGTGAAGTAAATAATATTTATCGCGCACAAAAACAACGTACCGTAAATATTGATTCGGTTGGAGTTTACGGAATGATGGAGGAGATGGAAGAAACAAAAATTGATAAGTACCACGATAAAATTGTGGACATTATTGGACAGGAACTTCCGGAAGATGAATTGCAATTGATAGAGATGCGCTTTTTTGAAAAACGCTCTTTTAAAGAAATAGGGGAAATTTTGGAAATTACAGAGAACAATGCAAAGGTTAAGACTTATAGGATACTTGAGAAGTTGAAGAAAATTATTAAGTAGACAAATAAAGCAGTAGACAATAGACAAGTAAAAAAGTTAAAAGAGAAAAAAGTCAATCCCGATAGCTATCGGGATCAAAAGGATAAAAAATAAATATAAACACAGATTCGTAAAATTCGTAACCATTCGATATCTGTACAAATTAAAAAAAGGGAAAACATTGAATATACAATTACTCAAATGAAACGAAAAGTAAACTTAAACCGTCCAGAAATCAGCTCAGCAGAAATTGCCAAGCGTAAGAATTTTGATTCGGTTTTAAAACAAAGTGCAAATGTTGGCGCAAAACCATTGATTAAGAAACCTTGGTTTTTGTCGAGTGTGGTTGCTGTAACTATTGCAATTGTCACAACAGTTGTATTGATGAATCAAGATAAAAAATCAGATCAACATGTTGAAAATCAGGAGCAAATAAGCAGTAGCGATAGTTTAGCATTGCTAGCATTTTATAAAGAGGAAGAAGCAAAACCTTGTATCGCACCTCCAATCAAAGGTTTGAATGTTCATTACACAACTTTTAAAGTGATTGCAGAAAAAGGTGCAACTCTGGATTATAAAACTGGTTCTAAAATTATTATACCAAAAAATGCATTTGCTGATGAAAATGGAAAATTATTAAAAGGAGAAGTGGAATTACGTTACCGTGAATTTCATGACGCGGTTGACTTTTTTGTTTCAGGTATTCCAATGACGTATGATAGTGCAGGAGTGAAGTATCAGTTTGAATCAGCCGGAATGATTGAGGTGTTGGCTTATCAAAATGGGAAACAAGTAAACATGGCTCCGGAAAAAGCAATTGACATAGAAATGGCTTCTGATTATAAAGGAACAGAATACAATTTTTATAAGTTGGATACTATGGCGAATAATTGGAGTTGTTTAGGGAAAGATAAAGTGAAAGCTAATCCTGAAAAGTCTTCAGCAAGTGATATTAAAAAAGAGATTGTTTCAATAGAAGAAACACCCGAATACAAAACGTTCGAAACAAAAAAAGTAGAAGCTAAAAAAGAAAAAGAAGTGCAAATGGCTGCATTGCCAAAGCCAATTGCGGAGCCTGCAAAACCGGCACAAGTGAAAAAAGGAAAGTTTACTTTTAATTTAGAAGTGGATGCGAAAGAATTTCCTGAATTAAGTGTTTACAAAGGTTTGTTGTTTGAAGTGGGTGATGAGAACACCAACTTTAATAAATCGATGTACGATATTACTTGGGATGAAGCTTCTGTTAAAGAAGGAAATAAATCCGGAGAAAATTATAATCTGACTTTGAAAAAAGGATTGAAAAAATACGATATAATCGTTTATCCTGTTTTTGAAGGAAAGAATTATGAAACAGCAATGAAAACGTATCAGGAAAAATTTAATAAATATAAAGTTACTCTTGATAAACGAATTGCTGATGAAAAAAAGGCAGAAGAAGTGTATCAGGCTAAAGTAGCGGAATATCAAAGAAAACAAGAAGAGTTGGCGCGAGCATACAAACAAAAACAAGAAGAGGCGTACAGACAAATGGAAACTACACAAAAAGTCATGCGTGCATTTACGGTTAGCAGTTTCGGAGTTTATAATTGTGATAATCCAAGTGTTTATCCCAAAGGAATTTTATGTGTAGCAAATATTAAAAATGATTTGAATAAAAATTTACTTTGTTATGATGTTTATTTGGTAGATAAACAAAAAAATGGCTTGTTTACCTATTACAGAAATCCTTTAACAAGTTTTTCTTTCAATCCTAAATCAAAAAATATGTTGTGGACTGTTGAGCATGGAGTTTTGTATTGGTTAAAACCAGAACAGTTTAGCTCTATTACTGCTAGTATGAAAATGCAAGATTTAGTGTTAAGCAAAGTAGATCAAAAGTTTGAAAATGTGGAGGAGATGAAAGCGTATTTTAATTTCTAGAATAGAACGCGGATAAAACAGATTTTCACGGATTTTTATTACTAGCGTACATTCTTTACAAGTTGTCATCCCGTGCCACGACACGGGATCTCCTTGTTTTTAGAAGGATGCTAATTAAAATCGAAATTTTATTATGAATATCACCATCAAAACATATTTCCTTCTTTTATTCCTATTAACTTCGTGTTTTGTTTTCTCACAAACAGATACAACGCAAGTACGCGGAACAATAAAAGTTGCAAAAGCAAAAGACGGAGAGGTATATATTAAAGCTGTTTGCAGATTTAATAATTACAATGTCACAGAAGATAAAATTGATTTTGTGAACGATAATAAATTTCAGCCATTTCCTGTTGTTGAAGGCTATGCTTATCCTTTTAATTATTCCAATTACTTTAACGATTGTTTTAGCACCAAAGAAATTAATCTGAAAGGAAAGCAGAAAGACACCGTAATAATGGAAGTGAAAATTTTAGAAAACGGGAAAGTATATATCAAAGATAAAAGTCCGACTATGATGATAAAAGGAATACCGGCTACTTATGACAATAGAACTGGAACATATGAAATAAATAATTTGCACGTGAATTGTTTGAAATGTTTAAAGCAAATTGATAAATGGATTCCCGGATATATTATTCTTCCCAAAAAAGATAAATTCAGAGGAGAAGTAGTGATAAAACCCAACAAAAAAAATGTGGATGTTACAGGAACCGTGACTGTTTACTTTTCCAGTACTCCGTTTGAAGAGTAAACAGCTATACTTTAACTAAAGAACGTCATGCCGTGTGTCACCCTGAGCGTAGTCGAATGGGCGGCATCCCCCTGTTAGAAGCTGAGTCATACTAATTATGAGATCCCGAGTTTATCCAGAGCGGAGTCGAAGGACGGCACGGGATGACAGTGCGAGAGGAGAGTCGCTTCGTAATGGTCTTTTTTATCAATCAATCTTTTCTCTATCTTTGCCGCGAATGCAAATCTTCAAAAACAAAAATTTCTATTTTCTGCTTTCATTCATTGAAGGAGGTTCTGTAATGGCAGCCGAATTGTTGGGCGCTAAAATGCTGGCTCCTTACTTTGGTTCTTCTTTATATGTATGGGCAAGTGTGTTAGCTATTACTTTGGGCGGATTAGCAGTTGGATATTTTGCCGGTGGAATTCTTTCATATAGAAGTAAAAATCCTTTGACTTTATTTTATGTTTTATTAGCAGCAGCAGCCTTTACTATTTTAATGCCTTTTTCTTCTAAAATGATTTTGTGGTTGGTAGGTTCTCACAGTTTAATTCCTTCGGTTATTGTTTCTGCTTCCTGTATTTTATTTCCTCCCGTATTTATGATGGGAATGGTTTCTCCTTTAATTATCCGTGCTATTACAGTTGATGTGGAGCAATCGGGCAAAGCTGCCGGAGCTATTTATGCTATTTCTACTGTTGGTGGAATTTTGGCAACCTTTGCTTTTGGATTTTATGTTATTCCAAATTTTGGATTGTCATTTCCTTCTATTCTAACTGGAATTGTTTTAGGAATTATTCCTCTTTTTGTAATTATCAAACAAAAACAAATTGCAAAAGCTGGAGGTTTTTTTTTGCTTTGTGTTTGGGCAGTTTCTACTTCCTCGTATAGTTTTTCTTCTACGATAAAACGCGTGTATGCTGCCGAAGGTTTGCTAGGACAAATTGCAGTGTTAGATTATCCGCATTATAATAAAGATACTGTTCAGGATGGTTATAGCCGTTGGTTATTTGTAAACCGTGTTTCACAAACTATGTATGATTCCTTAGCAGATGAATCAAACGGAGAAGAAAAGTATTTCACTTATGTTTATCGTATTTCTGATTATGTAGATTCATTTCCAAAAACTTCTAAGTCGCTTTTGATTGGATTGGGTGGTGGAAGTGTAGCTAAAAAATTAATTGAAAAAGGATTTGAAGTGGATGTTTGTGAATTGGATCAACGGATTGCTGATGTGGCAAGAAAATATTTTTATCTGAGTCCGAAAGTAAATATTAAAGTAGATGATGGTCGACACTTTATTAGAACTTGCACAAAAAAATACGACATTATTGTTTTGGATATGTTTAAAGGTGAAGACCCACCGAATCATGTTTTTACCGAAGAGTCTTTAACTGCATTGCGAGAAATGTTAAATCCTAACGGAATTATTTTTGTAAACAGTCTGGGTTATTTCGAAGGGAGTATTGGAAAGTCTATGCGTTCGGTTTACAAAACATTTCAGGCGGCAGGATTTAATGTTCGTGCTTTAACTACAGATCCAAATCCAGATGAACGTAATATTTTATTTTACGCATCAACAGGAGAAATAAAATCTCACCCCGATTTTATTGATGAAAAAAATATGGATTTGAATGATGCAGTCGTTTTGAAAGATGAATATCCTGTTTTGGATATTTTAAATGCTGAGGCTGCTCAACGATGGAGAGTGATGGCAATAAAGAGTTTTGATAATGATCCCAATCAAAAAAGTTTACCCGTTTTTGAGTAACAAAATTATATTCCAACAACAAATCCTACTCTGAAAATTGGATTTTGATAAGGCGAGTATACCGATTCGTTAAAGTTATAAAGTACCATTGCAATTATTCCGGATCTGTCGCTTATGCGTTGAATATACCCAGCACCTCCAAATACACTTACAACATCTACTCTTCGTCTTTTAAAATCAAATGCTTCCATGTTTAGGTATTCATATTCGGCATGAGCGAATAAGTATTCTGTAAAATTATATCTTGCAAAAACTCTTCCTCCATAAACGTTAGTTTCAAAATCGTAATATTTATCTTTATAATGATAGTATTGATAGGTAGCTCCAATGCCTGCAGAAATTTTGTCGGAAAATTTATAACCAACCAGCGGGGAGATATCTGCAAAAGTTACTGTTCCGAATTGTAATCCGAGGTTTCCTCCAACAAATATCTTGTCTCTGAAATTTTTCTTAGGAGGATGTTTCCGGATCATTGAACTATCCTGAGCAAAAGAATTTACGCTCAAGATGGCAAAAAGAATGATGGCAATATTTAAAATGAGTTTGCGCATGGTATAAAGTTATGAAAAAAAATGCTTTTCTTTGAATAATATTAAACGTATACAAAATGAAAATTGTTGTTACAGGTGCAAGCAGAGGAATAGGATATCAATTGGTTAAGCAATTAAGTTCGAATTCCGGCAACATTATTTTTGCTGTGTCGAGAAATGAGCAACAGTTAGAACTACTAAAAAAAGAATGTCCGAATAGGAATGTCATTTCTATTACTTGTGATTTAAGTAAAGAATTATCAATACAAAGTTTACTAACCAATATTAAATCACATACAAATACTATAAATGTATTGGTGAATAATGCAGGTGCAATTGTGAATAAACCGTTTTCAGAAATTTCAAAATCTGATTTAGAGTACGTGTATAATGTGAATGTATTTTCTGTGGTCAGATTAATTCAAGGGTTATTACCGATGATGGAAGTAAAAGAGAAATCGCATATTGTGAATATAAGTAGTATAGGAGGTTTTCAAGGAAGTTTAAAATTTGCTGGATTATCAGCATACAGTTCAAGTAAAGCTGCCTTGGTTTGTTTAACGGAATGTCTTGCAGAAGAGTTTAAAGAGAAAAATATTGCGTTCAATTGCTTGGCTTTAGGGGCAGTTCAAACTGAAATGTTGGAGGAGGCTTTTCCAGGGTATAAAGCACCTGTTTCTGCCTCCGAAATGGCAAGCTATATTGCTGATTTTGTGTTACATGCACACAAAACAATGAGTGGAAAGGTGATTCCTGTTTCATCCTCAAATCCATAAGTTTTATCGCTAATTTTATTATATTCGTAACTTATAAACTATCAAGTCGTAAAACGTCTCGGTGTTTTTAACTAAAAAAGCTACTATTTATTATCAACCCAAATCTACTTTATGAGAAAAATCTTTACGCTATTTTCCCTAATTCTTATCGGTAAAATTGCACTAGCACAGGATGTTAGCGTTATCGCTATTACAGCCCCTGTCTCCGGATGTTCGTTAAGCGCTACTTCAAGCGTTACAATAAGTGTTAGAAACGTTGGACTTACCGATCTTACCGGTGTGCCTTTCGACCTTTCTTACACGATTAATGGCGGTCCGCCTGTTACAGAAACAGTTGCTGCAGGTTTCACTCCTTTTGCTTCAAATACTACTGTATCTTATACTTTCACAACTACAGCCAATTTATCTCTTCCCGGTTCTTATACATTTACGGCCTATTCTACATTAGCTGGAGATATTAATACAACTAATGATGCAACAGTTGGTTATGTTGTAACATCAACCGCTCCTTCGGTTGGTGGAACAGTTTCAGGTGATACAAATGTTTGTACAGGTTCAAATGCAGGTGTTTTAACTCTTTCCGGACATACAGGTTCGGTTTTAAATTGGGAATATTCAGTGGATGGAGGCACCACTTGGATTAATATATCAAATACAACTACCACTCAAAGTTATTTCAACTTAACTGTTCCAACATTATATAGAGCTCAAGTTCAAAATGGTGTTTGTCCGGCTGCTACTTCTACATCGGCATCCATGACAATAGATCCGACAACAGTAGGAGGAACTGTTTCAGGAACTGCTACTGTTTGTAGTGGAACCAATGGTGCAACTATGACATCAGGTGGTGGACGGGTTGGAGCAATTTTGAAATGGCAGTTTTCTACTGATGGTGGAGCCACTTGGACAGATATAGCAAATACAACAACTACTCAAGCCTATTTAAACTTAGTTACTTCTACACGCTACCGTGTTCAAGTACAAAGTGGAGCATGTGCTGCAGTATTTTCTTCTCAGGCAATTATAACTGTTAATCCGCCTTCAGTTGGTGGTACCGTTTCAGGCGGGACAACGGTTTGTAGTGGAGTTAATAGTGGAAATTTAACTTTGGCAGGACATACCGGTTCAGTAACTCGTTGGGAATATTCAACAAATGCAGGTGCTTCCTGGACAAACATAGCAAACACAACTACTACTCAATCTTATACAAATTTAACAGCCACCAGATGGTTCAGAGCACTTGTAACTAGTGCAGGTTGTGCTGGTGCATACTCCACTCCCGATTCAATTGTAGTTGATCCTGTTTCAGTTGGCGGAACAATAACAACTGCAGCAACAGTTTGTAGCGGAGCAAATGGTGCGACTTTAACTTTGGCAGGAAATGTTGGAGCTGTTCAATATTGGGAATTCTCAACTGATGGTGGTGCTACTTATACTAACATTGCAAATACTACGACCACGCAAGCCTATTTAAATTTAGTAACTACTACTATTTATCGTGCGAATGTTATGAGTGGAGTTTGTGCAGCTGTAAATTCTGGAACGGTAACAATTACTGTAAGCCCTGTTTCTGTTGGTGGTACAACAGCTATCAATGATACAGTTTGTAGCGGAGCAAATTCAGGAACAATTACTTTGTCAGGAAATACTGGTACTGTAACAAATTGGCAATCATCTACTGATGGTATTACCTGGACCAACATTGCAAACACAACTACTTCTAATAGTTATTTAAACTTAGCAGCTACAACATATTATACAGCTGTTGTAACAAGTGGTGCTTGTCCGGCTGATACATCTGCAATTGATACAATTACTGTTAATACGCCTTCTATAGGTGGAGTAGTTGATACATCTGCAAATATTTGTTACAATAATAATACAGGAACTTTGGTTTTGAGTGGGCATACTGGTTCTATTGTTCGTTGGGAATATTCAATTGATGGTGGAATAAACTGGGTAGCTATTGCAAATACAACCACAAGTTATATTTATACCAACTTAACTTTAACAACTCAGTTCAGAGCGGTTGTTCAAAATGGTGCTTGTCCATCTACTAATTCTACAGCAGCAATTTTAACGGTCGACCCGGCATCTGTGGGTGGAACAATTTCCGGAAGCACAACGGCCTGTGGTGGTTCTAATAGTGGAAGTTTAGATTTGATTGGATATGTCGGAACTATTTTAGGATGGGAATCATCAACCGATGGTGGTGTTACTTGGACACCAATTGCAAATACAACTTCTACTGAAAATTATGTGAACGTAATGGTAACAACTATGTATCATGTTTTAGTAGCGAGTGGTGTTTGTTCAACCGATACATCTGCAACAGCAACAATTACTGTTGATCCTCCATCAAATGGTGGAACATTAACAATGGATGATACTGTTTGTGCAAGTTCAAATTTCGGAGTATTAAACGTTGCAGGTTTTACAGGAACAATTCAAAACTGGCAATCATCAACAGACGGTGGAATCACATGGATTACATTAGCTAATACAACAGCTTCACAAACGTATATGAATTTATTGCAAACTACATCGTATGCAGTAAATGTTCAGAGTGGTGTATGTCCTGCAACATTATCAAACATCATTACAATTACTGTTGATTCTGTAGCAATGGGTGGAACAGTAAACGGAAGTACTACAGTTTGTGATACTATTAATAGCGGAACATTAACTTTATCAGGAAGTGTTGGAACAATTTTAAATTGGGAATCATCAACTGATGGCGGTTTAACTTGGTCTATCATTGCCAATACAACTAACACAAATGCTTATACAAACTTAACTGATACAACTTGGTTCAGAGTAATTGTATCCAGTGGATTGTGTGGAAATGATACTTCATCGGTAGGAACTATTATAGTAAATCCTGCAACCGTTGCCGGAATGGTTTCTATGAGTGATACAGTTTGTTCAGGATTAAATAATGGAACAATTTATTTAACTGGTTATACCGGAACAATTTTAGGATGGGAACAATCAGTGGATGGTGGATTTAACTGGACACCAATTGCAAATACTACAGATTCGTTAACTTATAATAATATTACAATTACAACAATGTATCATGCAAATGTGCAAAGTGGAATTTGTAATGCTGATACTTCAATAAGCGCAACAATTACTGTTAACCCTGTTTCTGACGCAGGAACTATCACAGGCGCAGTTGCAGGTTGTGAAGGTGCTAACTCTGGAACATTAATGTCGACCGGAGCAGTTGGAACTATTTTAGATTGGGAATCTTCTATCGATGCAGGAACAACTTGGGTGAGTTTAGTAAATACAACAAGTACTCAAACTTATTTGAACTTAACTGATACAACTTGGTACAGAGTAATAGTTCAAAGTGGTGTTTGTTCTGCTGATACTTCTGCTGCGATTTCAGTAATTGTTTATCCAAAACCAATTGCCATGTTTACAGCTGATACAGTTTGTTATGGTAATGCAACAACGTTTACAAATACATCAACCATTTCTTCCGGATTTATTCAATTCAATCAGTGGGATTTTGGTGATGGAAATAATTCTTTGTCTGCAAGTCCTACACATACTTACGGAGCAGCAGGAACGTATACTGCAACTTTAATGTTGACTTCTAATATGGGTTGTTTGGATACAGCAATAGTTAGTGTGTTGGTTAATGCATTGCCACCATCAACTATAACAGCAAGTGGCCCGCTGGATTTCTGTACAGGTGATTCACTTGTGTTAAGTGCAACCGCTGGAGCATACATGTATTTGTGGAGTACTACTGATACGGTTCAAAGTATAACTGTAACAACTGCAGGAACATTTGTTCTTACAATTACTGATTCTTTAACAGGATGTATGGCAATGGATTCTGTAACAACTATTGTTTATCCTTCACCAATTGTTTTAGCCGGACCGGATATTTCTTTGAGTTTAGGAAGCAGTGTTGATTTAGAAGGTTCAGGAGTAGGAGTTATTTCCTGGTTCTGGTTCCCTGCAACAGGATTAACAAATTCATCTATTTCAGATCCAACAGCATCGCCAATTGTTACAACAATGTATACATTAACTGGTACAGATGAAAATGGTTGTACGGCTGTTGACACAATGACTATTACGGTTGTACTTGATTACAATGTTACCATCTCGAACTTAATGACTCCAAATGATGATGGTTATAACGACAGATGGGTTATTCAAAACATCGAAAATTATCCTGACACAAAAGTGATTGTAGTGAATCGTGAAGGACAGGAAGTATTTAGTTCTGATGCTTACGATAGCAATTGGGATGGTACTAATAAAGCAGGAAAAAAATTACCTGATGGAACTTATTACTACATCTTACAATTCGCAAATGATGAAAAGATTTATAAAGGAGCTATTACTATTTTAAAAGAAGGTTCTAAATAATAAATCGTGTTAAGAAAAATCAAATTGAAAAAACAAAATTTAAAATTATATCCTATGAGGAATTTAATTATATCATCTGCTCTTATTTTAGTAACAGGAACAGCAATTGCACAGCAAGTTCCATTCAGTAGCCAGTATTACGCAAATCCGTTTGTGACCAATCCTGCATTTACAGGAAATCACGAAAAGATAAATGCGTTTTTAACACATCGCTCGCAATGGACCGGTATGATTGGCGGACCGCAAACTAGTTATTTAACATTGGACGGTCCAATTGAAGCAAAAAACATTGGTTTGGGGTTAAATATCTATTCTGATGTCACGGATATTACTAGTCGCGTTGGTGCATTTGCAAACTATTCTTATAAGTTAAAAGTAAAAGACGACCATAATTTGTTTTTTGGATTAGCACTTGGCGCAATCAATAATAAAATTGATTTCTCTAAAGCAGTAGTTCGTGATACAGAAGACCCATTTTTATTTAACGAATCTCAAAGCAAAACAGCTTTTTCAGCAGATTTTGGTTTAGGCTACACATGGAAAAAATTAGAAATTGGTTTATGTGCTCCACAAATTTTAGGAAACACAATGAAGTATAAGAAGGAAGATAATGGAAGCAGTTATTATACTTTTGCTCGTCATTATCAAGGTTCTGTTAAATACGTATTTGATGTTGTAAAAGAAAAAGAGATTACTGCATATCCGTTAATTATGGTGCGTTATGCAACAGGTTCAGTTTTTCAATATGATGTGAATGCTGTTTTTGATTGGAAAAAATACGGCTGGATAGGAGTAACTTACCACAGCAATTATGCGGTTGCAATAAGCGGAGGTGTTCGTTATAAAAACCTCGCTGTTGGTTACGCGTATGATTTAGGAATTGGAAAAGTTAAAAAATATACGGGTTCATCATCTGAATTTTTATTGAGTTATACATTTGGTGGAAATAAAAAAGAGGAAGAGGTTGTGAAAGCAGATAATCCAAATGATGCTATTGTTGATGAAGCTATTGCTAAACTAAAAGCAAAGTCGGATACAAGTGAAGTAGAAATTCAACGATTAAAAGATGAATTAGCTAAATTAAAATCTGGTGAAACAGCTGTAACAAACAAGAATCCTGAAAATTTAACAGAAAATTTAATGAGAACTGCATCAAGCGCAGATTTCGTTGATGATAATGGAATGGGAATGAGTTCTGGATTTTATGTTGTAATTGGTTCTTTTAGTAGTAAGGATAATGCTTCTAAATTTAAAGATGCTAATATTATTAAAGGTTATAACAACACCCAGATAGTTCAAAATTATAAAACAAAAGTATATTATGTTTTTGTTAATAAATTTGACAAACAGCCTGATGCTGAAGGAGAATTACTTAAATATAAAGCAGAATATCCTGACGTTTGGGTTCAAAAATTAGAATAATACACTAGTGCTCTCCGCATATAAGTTCGCCTCATTTCTTTAAAGACATGAGGCGATTTTTTTTGTATATTTAGTATTCTAAAAAATATCAAAATGAAAAAACTACTCATAATAATTTTGCTTACTCAAGCATCTATTTGTGTGTCTCAAACAAATATTAATATTTCTAATACAGCTGGTTGGGACACTGAACCATACATTGCTGTAAATCCTAGCAATCCGAATAATATTGTTGCAGCATGGATGCGCTTGTCTGGTTTTACTCTTGCTATTGGAACAAGTTATTCAACTGATGGAGGAACAACCTGGAGTTCTCCAACTACTATTCCGCATTTGTATCCTGCATTTACTATGGCAGATGTTTCCCTTACTTTTGAGACCAGCGGAAAAGTTTATATGACTTTTATTGATTATGCAACAACATTGGATTCTGGTTATGTGATGATAACTAAATCCATAAATGGTGGAGCAACGTGGAGCACACCTGTAAAAGTTTTAAGTGGATTAGCTAGTCCGGATAAACCAATCGATCGTCCTTGGGTAGTAATCGATAATAGTGGAGGTGTTTATGATGGAAGAATATATGTCGTTTCAAAAAGTGTTGACATTGGTGCAATGCCTCATCATATTTGGATGGAATATTCTGCAGATGATGGTGTAACTTGGAGCAGTCAAATTTTAGTGGATGATAGCATTCCTTCTAATTTAATTACCAATTCCATGGGAGTTCCTACTGTTGGTGCTGATGGAAGCTTATATATCGCTTACATGTCGTACGATCCTCCATCTAGTCCGTTTCCCCGAATCGTTTGTTTGAAATCTACAACTGGTGGAACAAGTTTTACTCCTTACATTATCGGTTATCCAGTTGCAGGCTCGGGGATGACTGATACTTTATATCAAGGAAGTTATACTCTAAATGCTAATCCTGCTGTAATAGGAAATATTATTTTCACATTTACAGATAATAGAAACGGAGACCCGGATATTTTAAGTGTGCGTTCGAGTAACGGTGGTTTAACATGGACAGTAACACCAGTTCGTGTAAATGATGATGTTTTATCAAATGGTGTTGGACAGGATATGAGTTGGGCAGGATTTTCAAACACTGGAAAATATATGGTGGCTTGGAGAGATAGAAGAAATACCGGAGGAACATCATCTTCTCCGTTTGAAATGTATACAACCGTTTCTTTGGATGGTGGTGCAACATTTAAACCGAATTACAATGTTAGTTCAAGTCCTTCTCCTTTTATAAATATTCAAAAAGGAAATGATTTTGTTGGAATTTGTTTAGATGATAATAATATTTATAGCGACTGGTGCGACTTACGTACTGGTAATACTGAAATATTTGTGAATAAAACTCCTATGACTGTTTTTACTGGAATAGAAGAAGATGTAGCGAGTGAAATAAAATTAAATGTGTTTCCAAATCCAACTTCTGATAATGCTACAATGGTATTTATGCTAAAAGAAAAACAATTTTTGAAAATAACATTAACAGATGTGAATGGTAAACTATTAAAAACAATTTCATCACAAGATTTTAATACAGGAGAACAAAAGTTGCAAATAAGTACTTCAGATTTATCAGCTGGTTCTTATTTATTGAATGTTGTTTCAGACAGTAATGTAATTGTAAGTACTACTTTGTTGAAAGTAGAGAGATAATCATCGTGTTAAAAAATGTTATTATAGAGTACAATTTGTAGGTTCAATTTTAGATTCTATTATATTTGATTCATGAGAATTGTTTCAGCAATACTATTTATTTATGTTTCTCTGTTAATTGTGTCGCCATCGCTGTGTGGAATGTTCACAGTTGTTGAGGAAACAGCTATGTGCAGTAATTCTTGTGAATATACTCAATGTTCAGGAGAACAAACAGAAAACGAATCATCTGATAAAAACTCACCTTGTACTCCTTGTTGTTTGGTTCAAAATTGCAATTGTTGTTTTCTTGCTCCATCTCCTTTTGAATTTCAACCTTTAATTGTTTCCACTACAAAAAAAATACAATCGAAAAACGACAATGTGGTTTCAAATTATTCCTCCGATTGTTGGCATCCTCCTGAAATGAGTTGATTTTTTTGGTCGCTCGCGACAAATAATAAATCAATTATTCACATTAAAAATTATAAAATGACAAAATTAGTTATTGGCATTACTGCAGCTGTATTGGCTGTGGGTGCAATTGTATGGTGCTGCTGCCCTTTCTGCAGCGGTTGCTGTTAAGTAAATCTTAACACAGAAGCCCCGGGTTGAATCACTCGGGGCTTTTTTGTTTAAAAATTAGTTAGATTTACATATCGATTTTGATTGATACATGAGAAAAATATTTTTACTAATCATTTGTGTTACTCATTTTTATACTTCCGCACAATCAACCCATGTTCTTTTCGGTGAGCGTGATTTAAAGAATGAGAATTTAGCTGTTTATATAGACAAAGATGGAAGTCCATATCCTGATTATACTATTTCTAATTCGTCTTTAGAAAACAGCAATGCTTCTTTAATAAATTGGTACGCTAGAAATCAAAACGATTTTCTTATAATTTCAAAACAATACAATTGTTCATTTGAAAAGTATAGTGAAGAGAATTGTATGGTTTTAAACGATTCAATTATTTCTGCAATCAACCAAACCATAAATAATAAAAAAGAAAATTATACTTCTGCAAGTTTTTTAATTCACGGTTATAGAAAACCTTTTGTCAAATCAAATGGTGATCGTACTTCTCCCAGGGATTATGCAATAATGAAAGAAGCTTTTCAGCCTAATTTAAAAATATTGTTTGTTGAAGTCTATTGGGATGCGATGTATGATTGTTGTTACTCAACCAATAGAAAAAAGAACAAAGCATTGTATAGCCTTTTGCAAGAAGCTGAAAAAAATGCTCTTCCTGTCGGACTAGGTTTGAGAAAAGTGCTTTATAGCATAAAGTTTGACACTATCAATATAATTACCCACAGTCTTGGAGCCCAAGTTGCCTTGCATTCATTATTTAACTCTAAAAAAAGTTCATTGCCTACGCCTGCAAACAGTAGGATAAACATTTGTTTGATTGCTCCTGCACTTTCTGATGATTCCTTTAAGGGTTATTACGATCGTAAAACGGATGTTGATTTTAAAAACAAAGACAATTACCATTTAATAATCGGTTACAACGATAATGATTTTGTGTTAAGAAAAAAAGTAGGCTGGTTTGGTCCGGGACCATATAGATATGTGAACACAACTTTAGGTTGCAATCACAAGGGTTGCACTTTGGATTTTAAGAAACATTTTGAAAAAAACTTTATTAATTCCCGTTTAACATTGTTTGATTTGTCATCTGTAGGACAATGTCATTTGGTAGGTTGTTATTGCTCTTCAGGGCATTTAGATGAGATGATGACGTTTTTGAAAAAGTAATTATTTTACTCTATATTTACTTATCATATAAAATGAATTTCTATGCTCAATAAAAGAACTTTTCTTAAATCATTGCTTTTATTTTCTGCAATACCTTTTACTTCAAAAGCAAAAAATATGCTGGATGAAATTCCGGAAGAACTTCTTGTTGAAAAGCCTGATGATTTTTGGTTGCAAATACGTAACGACTATAAACTAAAACCTGATTACATCAATCTGGAGAATGGCTATTTCAGTATGATGGCACAACCTGTATTAGAAAAGTATTTAGCAGATGTGCGAATGATAAATACAGAAGCATCTTATTATATGCGGACTGTTCAATTCGAAAATAAACAAAAAGTAAATGACAGGCTGGCTGAATTGTTAGGCTGTGCAAGTGATGAACTGATTATTACAAGAAATACTACTGAATCGTTGGATACTGTGATTTCCGGTATTGATTGGAAAGCGGGTGACGAAGCTGTAATGGCTGAACAGGATTATGGAAGTATGTTGGATATGTTTAAGCAGCAAAGCAAACGTTATGGAATAGTTAATAAAATAATTTCAATTCCCTTACATCCAAAAACGGATGAAGAAATTGTTGAGCTATATGCTAATGCGATTACTTCCAAAACTAAATTGCTAATGGTTTGTCATATGATAAACATTACAGGACAAATATTACCAATCAAAAAAATATGCGATATGGCACATAGTAAAGGAGTGGAAGTAATGGTAGACGGAGCACATGCAGTTGCACATTTTGATTTTAAAATTTCAGAATTGGGCTGTGATTATTATGGCAGTAGTCTGCATAAATGGCTAGGAACTCCTATGGGAGCAGGAATATTATACATCCAGAAAGAAAAAATAAAAACACTTTGGCCTATTTATGGAGAATATGGTTTTGCGGAGAAAGATGTTAAAAAATTGAATCATACAGGAACGCATCCTGTTTCAATTGATATTGCAATTCACCATGCAATTGACTATCATAACAAAATTGGAGGCAAACGTAAGGAAGAACGTTTACGTTATTTACAAACGTTTTGGACATCTAAAGTTACAGACATAAAAGGAGTATATCTAAATACACCTCAAGATCCTTCCCGTCATTGTGGTATAGCAAATGTTGGAATAGAAGGAATGAAGCCAGCAGAGTTATCAAAAATATTATTGGACAAGCATAAAATCTGGACAGTTGCAATTGATTCAGCAAATGTTCATGGTGTGAGAGTTACTCCTCATGTTTATACAACTACATCAGAGTTGACTGTATTTATTAAGGCTTTGAAGGAGATTTCACTATATTAATAAATAGTTTGAAAAAATTATATATTTGTTTACATGCTTAAGAGATGGATATGCCTTCCAACATAGAATTATTTGAAACTACAATCGCTACATTTTGGTTCAATGTAGATGGTATTTTATGTGCTAATTCTAAAAAGGTGGAACGAAAAGTGGAACATTATAAAGAGATAATGCAATTGTATAAATTTCTTATTGAAACAAAAAACATAAATAAGTTGTGTTTGTTGGGAGTGGTTGATAATAATATGAAGCAAGACAGTGTGGTACGAGAATATATTGTTAGTGAAATGCCAAAGTATGTAAAAGCACAAGCCCTTATTTCGCACAAACCATTGGATGCAAGTTTATCAAGTACTTTTGTAGGATTAAGTTGGAACGGGTTTCCTGTTAGATTGTTTAATAACGAAAATGAAGCGATTAAGTGGTTAAAGGAGTATGTTTAAGCAGTTTGTGTTGAAGGTAAATTTACTTATGTATAGTGTTATTTTGTGTTTATTTCTTACATCTGTAATTAAGCGTACTATTCTTTTGTTTCTCATCTTTCTTTTAGTCCTATATTGTGAGCTTATACATGATTGGACATCTAGAAAATTCTACTCTTGATTATTTAACCGAAGGGTTTCAGTTGATTGGTTTCAACTGGCGTTATCTCTATGTAAATAATGCTGTTGTAAAACAAAGCAAATATTCCAGAGAAGAATTAATTGGATTCAGCATGATGGAAAAATATCCCGGCATTGAAAGTACCGATTTATTTATTACTCTAAAGAAATGTATGGACGAGCGTTTTCCACAGCAAATTGAAACAGAATTTACTTTTCCTGATAATTCAATAGGCTGGTTTGAGCTAAATATTCATCCTGTTCCCGAAGGAATTTTTATTCTCTCAATGGATATTAGTAGACGTAAAAATACCGAAAGAGAGCTGTATGAATTAAATGAGAGATTGGAAGAAACAGTTTTATTGAGAACTTTACAATTGGAGAGTAAGAATAAAGATATGTTGGATAGTATTAATTATGCTAAGAATATTCAAAAAGCTTTTTTGCCTGATAAAGCAGAATTTTTGAATTTGTTTCCGGATGCTATGATTCTGTATAAGCCAAAAGATATAGTCAGTGGCGATTTTTATTGGTATAAGCAGTTAAATGGTAAAATAATTATTGCTGTGGCTGATTGCACTGGACATGGAGTTCCAGGCGCAATGTTGAGTATGATTGGTATTGAAAAACTAAATAATGCTGTCTTGAAAAGCCAGGATCCATCAGAAATATTAAAACAATTAAATAAAAGCATAAAAGTTGCATTGAGTCAATCTGGTTTAATAGATAGTTGTAATGATGGGATGGATATTGCAATTTGTTCTATTGATATAATTAATAAAAGCATAAAATACGCTGGTGCTAATCGCCCTATTTGGGTTGTTAAAAAAGGGTCCACAGAAGTAGAGGAGATTAGAGGAACACGTTCATCAATCGGGGGACATGCTGAGATTGATCAGGAGTTTGAAAGTAATGATATAAGTTTACAACCTAATGATTCATTGTACATTTTTTCTGATGGGTATGCTGATACTTTTAATGGATTGACAGGTAAAAAGCTTACTACTAAAAAGTTTAAAGAAGTTCTGCTTAGTATTCAGGGCAAAACGATGCATCAGCAACAAAAATATCTTGACGATTATATTAAAATCTGGAAAGAAAATGTAGAGCAGATAGATGATATCTTGGTCTTGGGTATACGTATATAAACAAATATAGCAGGTTGCAAAAAATTGAAATTTTATATTCTATCTCTTATATTTGCAACTAAAATACCTTTAAACATGAAAATAAGGCTTGTATTTATTTCTGCTATAATAGCATTATCATTGAGTTCCTGTAAAAAAGATTATCAATGTGTTTGTACCAATACAAATACCGGCAATGTTCATTATGGTGATAAGATGGAAGCAAATGCTTTTACTAAAAAGACTGCGGAAGCAACCTGTGAGAATAATAATAACTTATCAGGCGGCACTTTAAAGGATTGTCACTTGGAAGATTATAAGTAATTATCTTGGGTATTCTACCCTAACATGGTAGACATTCATCAACTTCTTTTTGAAAATTTTCTTTAATGTATTAATGTCTTTGAAGGTAATGTCGGAATTGGCATATTGATTTTGTTCGATTTGAGTATTGATAATTTTTTCTACAAGTGCATCAATACTTTCGGCATCGTATTTTTTCAAACTGCGTGAAGCTGCTTCAACAGAATCGGCCATCATTAATACGGCAGTTTCTTTTGAAAAAGGAATCGGACCGGGATAATGAAATTTAGATTCATCAATTTTTTCTTCAGGGAAAGCGTTTTGGAATGAGCGGTAAAAATAACCGGTTATACTTGTTCCATGATGTGTGCGGATGAAATCAATTATTTGTTCCGGTAAATTATTTTTTTTCGCAATTTCTATTCCTTTGATAACGTGAGAAATAATAATGGAAGCGCTTTCATCAAAACTCATTTCATCGTGCGGATTCATGCCGTTTGCCTGATTTTCTATAAAATACATAGGCATTTCCATTTTACCTATATCGTGGTACAATGCGCCAGTACGGACTAATAAAGCATTTCCACCAATAGTATAGATGGCTTCTTCGGCAAGATTTGCTACTTGCAATGAATGTTGAAACGTACCTGGAGCTCTGGAGGCTAATTCACGTAACAATTTTCCATTGGTGTCGGATAATTCAAGTAGAGATACATCCGAAATAAATCCAAATAATTTTTCGAAGACGAAGATTAAAGGATAAGAGAATAATGTCAATAATGCGCTAACTCCAAACCATGCAAAATCAGTTAATAATATTGCATCGCTGCCCCCTTCTTGTATAATAGTGATTCCTACAAAGGCAATACTATACGTCAGGAAAATTACACCTGAAGAAATAAATATTTGTGAACGGTTACGCATGTTCACAATACTGAAGATAGCAACCATTCCTCCAAGTAATTGAATAAATGTAAATTCAAAGCGGTCGGGTGCCATGAATGAAACGATTAGCACTGTAACTAAATGTGTGAAAAGTGCGATTCGTGTATCATAAAACGCCCGAATAATAATTGGGAGAATACAAAACGGTAAAAGATAAATGCTGAACGATTGAGAGCCGTTTGAAAAATGTGCCATCAATACCTGCAAGAAAATTAATATTAAAATAAAAGTGATTTTTGCATTATCTAAAAAAATGTCCTTTCTGAAAAATCCCAAAAAGGCTATCAATACACACAAGCAGCAGGAGACAATTAAAACCTGTCCTAGTATAATAAAAAGATAGTCGCTGGAACTACCACTTTGTCCTTCATATTCCGACTTTAAAGATTCCAGTATTTGAAATTTATGAGCGTCAATAATTTCTCCTTTAGAAATAATGCTTTGTTCTTTTAAAATAATATCACGGGAAGGGGAAATATCATCAATACTTTGTTTTAAAATTTTATCAGTTGTTCCTTTGTCGTAAAAAATAGTGTGTGCAATACAGTTTTCTAAAATAGGTAAGAGGTATTTTGCATCAACTCCTGTTTGTTTTGATAATTGTTCCTGTTGATATTCGTAAGCAGAAGTAATCGTATAGAAATCACGTAGTTCATGCTCTTCAGCCACATTGTTATCTAAAACATAAATGGAAAAATCGGATGGCTTGGTATCGATACTGGCGTTTGGTTCTAAAATTCCTTTAGTATAAATAGAATCAAGAATTTTTTCTCCTAACGCAATTGTTTTAGTTTTAAGAGCGTTATTTTTTTTGTCGTCCCAGCTTTTATTTATTTCAAACTGAAGCTGATCTTTTTTTGCTGCAACAACATTTTTATCAAATTTAAAATATGGTTTTGCATTGATAATAACATCAGATTTTTCTTTTCTTAACTCATCATCAGATTTTTTGATGGCAAAATCAAAGGGTGCAATTAAGTCTTCATGTAACCATGGTTTGCCTTTTAAATTTTGAAACTCGTATTTGAACTTGCCTTGTTTAGGAAAAATAAATACGATTGCAGCTACGGCAAAGCAAAAAAGTATGCCTTTGTATATTTCGGGATGAGAATGACGAATGAAAGAAATAAATTTTTTCATACACGAAAATAACCAATAATTGAGAGTTTTATAAAGGGAAAATGGGGTAGTTTGTGCACAGGTTTATCCACAATTCCGGATTGAACGTTTTCGGAGAGATTCCAAACTAATAACCGTCATTCCGTGCCACGACACGGAATCTGTCAGTTTGTGACTGCTACTAATAATGAGATCCCGTGTCGGAGCACGGGATGACGTTTGCAGAGGGAAAGGCCTGTCAATTAAGGTGTTTTTCCATTTGTTAAAAGCCCGAATAATGCTTAAATTTGTACTCAATAATTCTATAAATCTCTAATTTATCAAATCAATAATTCATTATGAAAGAAGTATACATTATCTCCGCAGTTCGCACACCATTGGGAAGTTTTGGTGGAGCATTGGCAGGCGTTTCGGCTACCAAATTGGGAGCAACAGCAATAAAAGGGGCATTAGTAAAGGCTGGTGTTGACGGAAAAGAAGTTCAGGAAGTTTATATGGGTAACGTATTGCAGGCTAATTTAGGGCAGGCACCTGCTCGTCAAGCTGCTATTTTTGCCGGATTACCAAACACAGTTCAGTGTACTACTATTAATAAAGTATGTGCTTCGGGAATGAAAGCAATTATGATTGGCGCACAAAGTATTATGCTTGGTGATGCTGATGTAGTAGTTGCTGGAGGAATGGAAAATATGAGTCAGGTTCCTTTTTACTCTGAAAATTTACGTTGGGGAAACAAATATGGTAATGTTTCTATGATTGATGGTTTGGCGAAAGATGGTTTGACAGATGTTTACCATAACTATCCAATGGGTAATGCAGCCGACTTGTGTGCAAAAGAGTGCAATATTTCGCGTGAAGAACAAGATGCTTTTGCAATTGAATCATATAAGCGTTCGCAAGCAGCTTGGGCAGCTGGCAAATTCAATGATGAAATTGTTCCTGTAGAAATTCCGCAACGCAAAGGGGATCCAATCTTAATGAAAGAAGATGAAGAGTATAAAAATGTGCGTTTCGATAAAATTCCGGAACTAAAAGGAGCATTTTCAAAAGATGGAACAGCAACAGCAGCAAATTCATCTACTATGAATGATGGTGCAGCAGCAGTTGTTTTGATGAGCAAAGAAAAAGCAGAAAAATTAGGTGTAAAGCCAATTGCTATTCTTCGTGGTTTGGCAGATGCAGAGCACGCACCGGAATGGTTCACAACAGCTCCATCTTTAGCTGTTCCAAAAGCAGTTGCAAAAGCAGGATTGACATTAAATGATATCAACTTTTTCGAATTGAATGAAGCATTTTCAACAGTAGGAATTGTGAACATGCAAAAAATGAAATTAGATGCAAGTAAAGTGAATGTGAATGGAGGAGCAGTTTCATTAGGCCATCCATTGGGTTGTTCTGGAGCTAGAATTGTAGTTACCTTAATTCATGTATTGAAACAAAACAAAGCAAAATATGGCGCTGCCGGAATTTGTAATGGTGGTGGCGGAGCGAGTGCGGTTGTTGTTGAGAACATTTAGTTAATAATCTCGAACTAAAGAATGTACGGAATAGCCAATTTAAGTATTGTACCTGCTAGGAAAGAGCCATCCGATAGAAGCGAAATGGTTACTCAACTTCTTTTTGGCGATCACTTTGAAATATTAGAAGTGCAAGGTTCATGGTGCAGGATAAGAATTGCTTTTGATGAATATGATTGTTGGATTGACAAAAAACAATTTGTTCCTATCGCTCATCATACGTATGATATTTTAAGTACTACCGAAACATTTTGTGTGAACGAACTAATTCAAATCGTTACTGATAATAAAATCTCTCAACTTTTTCCTATTTGTATCGGAAGCACACTTCCTAATTTTGATAATGGAGAATGTGTTGTAGAAAATTCTACCTTCACTTATGATGGTGCATTTGTAAATGGGTTTTTACCATTTTCAAAAAATGGAATTATAGATACAGCTATGATGTATTTGAATTCGCCTTATTTGTGGGGTGGAAAAACACCTTTTGGAATTGATTGTTCCGGTTTTACTCAGATGGTTTATAAGCTAAACGGAATTAGAATAAAACGAGATGCTTATCAGCAAGCAGAAGAAGGTGAAACGCTTAGTTTTGTTGAAGAAGCAGAACCTGGTGACCTGGCTTTTTTTGATAACGATGAAGGAAAAATTGTGCATGTAGGAATTGTAATGGACAATAATAAAATTATTCACGCCAGTGGAAAAGTCCGGATAGATGGTTTTGATCATCAGGGGATTTTTAACAACGATAAAAAAGATTACTCTCACCGATTGAGGTTGTTGAAACGGATTGTTTAAAAAACATGCTCAAGTCATCTTTTATATTCATTTTTCATTTTATTGCAATTACTTCTTTTGCTCAATATGATGCAGAATGCTTTATTAATGCAAAAAAAGAAATTAAGCTATCGATTGAAAATGTACCTCGTGATTCCATGCATTTTCAGGATACGCTTACTATAAACAATGTAAGACGCTATGTAGATACTATGTTAGCTGTCAGAAACGTTGATGCAAATCCACATGTTCAAAAGGTTGTTGGTTGCAGAATGCCAGATTTTAGCTTTTTCAATTTAAATGGGACCGATATGTCCATTAATAAAATTCAATCGGATTTTATTATTATTAGTTTTAGTTCTACCACTTATGGTGATGTGTGCAATGCACGCTTACATCAATTTTGCAAATTAAAATCTTTGTTAAAAGATAGCTTAACTGTAATTAATATTTTTGAAGACAAGGATAAACAAGTTTTAGACTATTCATTAAATTATGAAAACAATGTGGAATTTGTTGCAAATGCCGATTTACTCTTTTATCATTATGGATTACAAGTAGGACCCGTAATATATGTACTCGATAAGTATAAGAATATCATATTTGTAAAAACAGGGCATAAATACAATTATACTCCGGATGAAATTTATTCTGAATTATTGGAGAAGATGCGAGCTACAATTTGTTCTGATTAAAGTTTAATAGAAACTTTCTCTCCCAGGAATTTAGGTTGTTTATGAAAAACGTACAAATCCAACACAGCTTTAAATTTTGCAAAATGTTCCCTGATTCTGACTTTTAAAGAAAATGCATCGGGAACATCTTTCGCGTTGAATGCCACTACTTCCATGTTGTAAAAGTTGCCTATAAAAATTGCACGTTCGTTGTGAAACCGCTGTGAAATAACAGTGATTTTATTTTGACCGAATACTTTCAAACATCTCACCATCGAATCCAATGTTCTGAATCCTGCATAGTCCTGAGTGATACAGCTATCAGGAACTCCTTGTGCAACTAAAGCTTCTCTCATGTCAGTTGCTTCATCGTATTCTTTTTTAGAATTATCTCCACTAACAATAATGTGTTTTATTTTTCCGGATTTGTATAATTGTGCTGCAGCTTCAATACGATATTTGAAAAATAAGTTCTCTGATCCATTGCGTAGTTTTTTGCTTGCACCCAAAAGTATAGCAACATCATTTTTGGGAATCAATGTTGTATCGGAATAAATTTGTGATTTAGTACTTTTGATAATCCAGTAATTACTGATAATAATTGTAAGGACAAGCAAAATGGAAAAAATAAAAGTCCACTTTATAATTTTCTTGAAGGGAATATTTTTAATTACGGACATTCTTATTTTTAGCTAGTTTAACATTAGTTCGCTTTTGTAACATTCGAAATTCCAGATTTCAGATTTCAAATTCTGTCCCAATAATCTGAAATCTGAAATTTGAAATTGTTTTTTGAGATTGTGTTACTTGTATAAGTAAGCATAGTTTTAAAAGTACAAGTCAATTAGTACAAAAGCTGCAAACACAACACTCGCTATTCCATTAGTAGTAAAGAACGCAAGATTAACTTTCGAAAGGTCGTTAGGTTTTACCAATGTATGCTGATAAAATAAAAGTAAAGCATAAATAATTGTTCCACCCCAATACCAAAATGTAAATTCAGCATAAATGCCAGCATAAATAATAAATCCTACACTTATCAAATGCAAAATAGTAGAAAGCATCAAAGCGCCTTTTTTTCCTAGTAATACTGGAATTGACTTTAAATTTTTAGAACGATCAAAATCTTCATCTTGCAAAGCATAAATAATATCAAATCCACTTACCCAAAATAAAACAGCAAATGAAAAGAAGAGTGGAAGCCAATCAAATTTTCCTGTAACTGCTAAGTATGCGCCAATTGGAGCAAGTGAAAGCCCTAATCCCAAAATTAAGTGACACAAGGCAGTAAAACGTTTTGTCAAACTATAACCCAATACAACCAACAACGCAACCGGTGATAAATAAAAACAAAGTGGATTAATAAAGTAAGTTGTCAAAACAAACAAAACACAATTCGCAATAACAAATATTAATGCCGATTGTGGTTTTACTATCCCAGCTGGAATTTCTCTAATTGCTGTTCTTGCATTTTGTTCATCAATGTTTCTGTCGATATAGCGATTGAAAGCCATGGCTGCGCTTCTTGCAAATACCATGCACAATACAACCAAAGCAAAAAGTTTAATATCAAACGTAGCTTCGGTATAAGTAATCGCCAAGAAATATCCGATTATGGCAAAAGGTAATGCAAAAATTGTATGACTAAATTTTACAAGGGATAAATAATTACTAAATGTATTGGTTTTAGATTCCATTAATAATTATTTAAAGCGACTCATTATTATAATGACCAATATCAAAATAATTGGAATGGAACTTAAAAGAATTCCTATAATTCCGGGTGTGATTTTTTTTGTATTGATTTGATATTTTGTATCGGTATAAACGTAAATGGTAGATGTAATCATGCCTAAGAATCCCGTTGGCAATGATAAAAAGAGTCCGTAAGGTAAAACACAAAGTATTGCCGAAAGAGCGCCTAGTGATACAGCAATGATTCCTAAAATTTTTATTTTGTTTTGCATAATGCTACAAAATTATCATTTTTTCTGTAGCTATAATTGTTCCTTCATGAACTAATTTGCAGAAATAAATTCCCGAAGCAAGTTCTTTTAATTTTATAGAAGAGCCATTAATTTGTTCTGTGGCAATCAATTCTCCTATCGTATTGTAAATGAACAATTCAGTTTTTTTGTTTTTCGTAGTGTTAGGAATTTCAATAGTTATAACACTTCCGCTGGATGAAGGGTTTGGATAAATTAAAAACGAGTCGTAATTTTCTGTTGAAGTCACATCCGTGAAAATGCATCCTGTTAAAGCATTAAAAGCATTGGCTTTTCCAAAACCATATTGATTGTTTGGAACAATTCCAGTAAAGCCATCTACAGTTGTACAACTAGTAATTGCATTTCGTACATCCATGCCTGTTGCAGTTGGATTTTTTTGTAAGTACAATGCGGCAATTCCTGCAACACCCGGACTAGCTGCAGATGTTCCTCCACCACGGGTATGAAATCCGCCTGGATCAAAATAATCTGGGAAAGCAATAGCATCTCCTGGAAGAATTGATAAAAGAGTGCATGACATAGTAAAATCACCAGGTGCAGCAACATCAGGTTTTGTTCTTCCATCACGTGTTGGTCCTGAACTGGAACTTGTATGAATTAATCCTGGAATTCTGGTTGAGTCAACATAGGGCACACTATTATAGTTAAGCAGACCTCTACGGTTCGTGTAATTTCCTACTGTAATAACATTATCCAAACATTGAAAACTGGAAACGATTGTTTGATTTAAATCCGGAAGTTTGTAATAAATACTGTCCGGCATTGTTGCAGCGCTTGGTAATCCTGAGTTTATCAAATCAAAATTCCATACATCAAATTTCCCACTTCCTGTTGTAGCTAAACGCCAAGCATAAGTTGTTGAGTCGGGAATAATATTAAACTCCATGGTATAAACTCCAGAAGCAGTATCTCCATAAGATTGAACAATTCCAATTCTGTTTCCGGCATTATAAATTGTGTCTTCCATATAAATTCCTAAATGACTCGCTGGATTTGAAAAGGCTGTCATTCCTCTTAATGAATGTGTCGGACTTAATTGATCAACACCAATTGCAAATTCAACGTTGCTAAAATCGCTAGTGTCGGAATACATTGCAAAGTATAGGCTTGGTCCCGACATATTAAAAAATGTAAAATTAGTATCGCTGCTAACGGTATAACCTAAGTGAAAGGCATAAGTTCCAGCATTTCCTGCTGATGCTACAAACGCTCTTCCGGGTTGAGCATCAATCATATTTTTTATGATTTGAGCCTGTAAATCTAAACCATCGTGCGAGCCATAATAGTCGCCCAAACTTGCATTTATCACACAAGGTTTTCCTAGGGTGTCAGCTTTTTTATAAATGTAATCAACTGCATCAGTCATTAATGTCGGGTTTGTACTGTAAAAATCAAAAGCAACAACAACTAAATCCGATTTATATGCTACGCCTTTATATGTTCCACTTGAAAGTCCGTTCCCTGCTGCAATTCCGCAAACATGGGTTCCATGTCCATACCAATCAACATCCGTTGAGGCAGCAGCTAATCCTCCGTCAATTCCTGTATTGTTCCATTCTTGTCCGTACCCGTATGAAGGAGTATTTGGTGCAACAGGAAGTCGTTGATCCCACAAATATTTTATTCTGGTATTTCCTAAGCTATCTCTCAAATCAGCATGTGAAAAATCAACTCCTGAATCAATAATTCCCATCACAATTCCGTTTCCATTATAGCCTTGTGTTAACGGAGTTGTTCCAGCGTGAACCGGAGTTACATTGTTATTAGAAAGCATAGTATCATTCATTGGCTTGAAGTGTGTTGGATAAGCTTCAATCCGTTGAATGTTTTTGTTCGACACAAAATTTGAGAGTGCTGAAGCAGGAATTTTTACGGCTGCTATATTTCCTGATGAGTATTTTACTTTTCCCTGAACTGATGCTGTAATTTCTTCAATAGTAGTTAAATCACCTTTAATAAAAACATCAATTAGTTCTGATGATGGAGATTTGATTTTTTTTGCCAATGAAAAGTTCATTTTGCTTTGAGCAAACATGCTTGCAGAAAAAATCAATAACATAAAAAGGAAGGAGTATCTTTTTTTCATTTTATAGCTAAATATTTACGAAATTTACGATTATTAGTGCAAAAAAACTAATTCTTATGCAACAAGTTACAGCCCTTTTCTTCCTGTTTTTTTCAGTTACTTGCATGGCTCAAACGAATACTGTTGCTTACACACGCGACTATGAGTTCAAGGAAGGTTTGTTTCTAACGCTCGAACAATTTAAAAAAAACAAACCTATCCTTAAATCTGCAATTGTCTCCATTTTGCCCAAAGACCAAATCGATTTTCTTACTCAGGTAACCGAACAAAAATCTATTACTTATAAAGATACAGCAGGAGTAGAACAGAAAATTGAAACCAATACTATTTGGGGTTTTTATCAAAATCGTACCGTTTTTATCAATTTCAATAATGAGTTTAACCGGATAAATGTAATTGGAACATTGAGTTTGTTTTCAGCCATGGTAGTTCAGGCTCCCATGCGAAATGAGCCAATTGGGGACATGTATGCTATTGAACCCGCTTTTCAGGAATTACGTCAGTTTGTTTATGACACACAAACCAATAAAGTGTTTGATTTCAATGTAAAAAATATGGAACTACTTCTGAAGAATGATGCGGAGTTGTATGCTCAGTTTATGAAGTTAAAAAAGCGCAAAAAAGCCGATTCTATCTTCATTTATTTACGAAAGTATAACGAAAAACACCCTCTTTATTTAGCTTCGAAATAAGCAATTAAATTCCCCAAAATTTACGATATTTGCTCCTCGAAATTGGAGATTTAGTGAAATTGAGAATTAGAGAATTAGTTCTATACTCAAAATGAAAATCTCTATTTCACCAAATCAATAATTCACTAATTTTTTTAAAGATGTCAGAAGGCAGACAAATTATTTTTTCGATGGTGAACGTGAGTCGCACGTTACCTGCAGGTAAAACTATATTGAAAGATATTTATTTATCTTTTTATTACGGAGCAAAAATCGGTATTCTCGGATTAAACGGTTCGGGTAAATCTACTTTATTAAAAATTATTGCTGGAATTGAAAAAAATTACCAAGGCGAAATCCATTTTTCTCCAGGATATAAAATCGGAATGCTGGAGCAGGAGCCACAGTTGGATAATACAAAAACAGTTATTGAAATTGTGCGTGAAGGTGCTGCTGAACACGTAAATATTTTAAAAGAATACGAAGAAGTAAATAATAAGTTTGCTGAAGAAATGTCGGCTGAGGACATGGATAAATTGATTAATCGCCAGGCAAAATTGCAAGACTTAATTGATCAGTTTGATTTGTGGAATTTGGATAATCGTTTGGAACAAGCTATGGAAGCATTACGTTGTCCGGAAAGCGATGCGCCAGTAAAAAATTTATCTGGTGGTGAGCGTAGACGAGTTGCATTGTGTCGTTTATTAATTCAGGAACCTGAAATTTTATTGTTGGATGAGCCTACCAACCACTTGGATGCTGAATCGGTGGATTGGTTAGAGCAACATTTACAAAACTATAAAGGAACTGTAATAGCAGTTACTCACGATAGATATTTCTTAGACAATGTAGCTGGATGGATTTTGGAATTGGATAGAGGAGAAGGTATTCCTTGGAAAGGAAATTATTCTGAGTGGTTGGATCAAAAACAAAAACGTTTGGCACAAGAAGAAAAAATAGAAAGCAAACGTCAGAAAACTTTATTACGAGAGTTGGATTGGGTGCGTCAAGGAGCTAAAGGCCGCCAAACAAAATCAAAGGCGCGTTTGCAGAACTATGAAAAGATGTTGGGTGTTGATGCAAAAGCAACTGAAGAGAAATTAGAATTGTTTATTCCAAACGGCCCTCGTTTAGGAAATGAAGTTATTGAAGCAATTGATGTATCGAAAGCATTTGGAGATAAATTGTTATACGAACATTTGAATTTCAAATTGCCTCCTGCCGGAATTGTTGGTATTATAGGTCCGAACGGTGCCGGTAAAACAACTTTGTTCCGGATGATTATGGGAGAAGAAAAACCTGATCATGGTGAATTTAAAGTAGGTTCAACAGTAAAGATTGCTTACGTTGATCAATCGCATACCGAAATTGATCCGGAGAAAACAATTTATGATGTATTGACAGGTGGAACAGAAACTATTGTGATTGGCGGACAAACATTAAATTCACGCGCATACGTTTCTAAGTTTAACTTCAATGGTTCCGACCAAGGAAAAAAATGCGGAATACTTTCTGGCGGTGAGCGTAATCGTTTGCATTTAGCATTGACATTAAAAAAAGAAGCCAACGTATTATTATTAGATGAGCCTACCAACGACTTAGATGTAAACACACTCCGTGCATTGGAAGAAGGTTTGGAAAGTTATGCCGGTTGTGCAGTAATTATTTCCCACGATCGTTGGTTCTTAGATAGAGTTTGTACTCACATTCTTGCATTTGAAGGAGATTCTCAAGTATATTATTTTGAAGGCGGTTATTCTGAATACGAAGAAAACAAGAAAAAACGTTTAGGAAACGTTGAACCAAAACGTGTACGTTATAAGAAATTGACGGTATAATGAATTCAAAAAGATTAATTCTCGGAATTGTAATTGGTGGAATTGTTGGAGCCGTATTAGTACTATTAGTAATTGTATTATTTGATAGTAACCGTTCCAATAATAAAGGCGGATTGCGATTGGTGACAAATGATTCAACTGCTACAGCCGAACCCAAAAATCAACAAATATTAGTGTATGGTGATTATATGGATTTGGACAGCACCGATTATTTATTGATTCCGCTAGGAATGAAAACTGTTGAAAATACTGAAGACAGAGGTTTGCGTTCAAAATCCAGTGATGAATATTCCGGTAGCTATACCGGAAACTATAGAAGTTATAAATACAATTTCTACTCTTTGGATTTTGGAAATTGTAACAATATTATTTTTTACAACAAGAAAAATGATGAAACACATTTGTTGTTGCAAAAGCCAGCGATCATTTCACAGTTTTATTTTCCTTATTACGATAAAGAGTATACAGGAGAAAAATATTATTTTATTCTCTTGGGAATCCGTGAAGACGATACAAATTTAGACGGTTATATTAATGAAGACGATGCCGAAACTGTTTATCTGACTGATTTAGAGGGGAAAAATATGTTCAGGATAACTCCTGATAATACTCAATTGGTAGATTGGTTTATTGATATGCCAACAAACAATATTTTAATGAAAGTGCGTTTTGATACCAACAAGGATAAAAAGTTCAACTACTACGATGAAATAGAAATTCTGAAAACATCCATTAATTCACCGGTAGAAGGAAAGAAAATTATCGGGAAAGAAATTAAAGCGAATATTAAGAAGATACTTGATAAAATCAAGTAATAAATGCATTCAAATAAAAAGCCTTATTCTGTAAAAGAATAAGGCTTTTTTGTTGTTTATGTCACACTTCGAGCGGAGTCGAGAAGCGAAGTGTGAGAAATCTAGTTAACAATTTTCATTTCGTTAATCAAATTCGTAGCTCCACCATACTTATCAATTAAAAACAATACATAACGGATATCATTACTGATTGTACGTTTGTATTTGCTGTCGAAATAAATATCTCCGCTCATTGCTTCCCAGTTACCGTCAAATGCCAGTCCAACCAATTCGCCATTCGCGTTTAAAACCGGACTGCCTGAGTTTCCCCCGGTAATATCATTATTGCTGATGAACGCAACTCTGATGTCTCCGTTTTTATCAGCATAGTTTCCATAGTCTTTTGCTTTGTAAAGGTCTTTTAGTTTTTGAGGAACTCTGAAACTAAATTCATTCGGATTGTCTTTTTCTATAATTCCGTTTAAAGTAGTGAAGTAGTTAAAATGGGCTGCGTCTTTTGGAGTGTATGACTTTGCGCTTCCATAAGTTAAACGTAATGTTCCGTTAGCGTCAGGATAAAATTTATTATCCGGTTTCATTGCCATTAAGCCTCTGATATATTTACTTCCTTCAACATTATTTGCCACATTGAAAGCATCAATATGTGATTCAATGTTTTTATTGTAATTATCATAACATGCCATTACAAAAGCATAAGCAGGATCTTTCTGTAGTTTTTTTAAGTCCGGCTTTTCTAAAAATTTTGCTGCAGTTTGTGAATTGCTGATAAAACTTTTTTCAAAAACAGACTTTGCAAATTTTTCAAATGTTTCTGTGTTAGTTTTTCCTTTGTGCTTTTTCAACACTTCTGCCATATAAGCCGGTTGCTGATTTACAGGAATGTTCTCATAATACATCTGAATGATTTTTGCCAAGATTTTTTGCTCGGAAATTTTATTAAACGATTTATAAAATTTATCATTAGTCAATTTTATTCGATCAGTTGCCTTTTTTACGTTATCAGCATTTTTAGTATCGGTACTTAAAGCCTTTTCCAAAGCTGAGTAGTTCAAAGCTGCAGACAAAATTCCACATCCTGAAATTCCTTCTTTCATATAAGTAGCATGCAGTGCATAGTTGTTGTAATCAGCGTAGGCTTTTTCGTAATTCGACAAAATACTTTCGTATTCCAGTTTTCCTTTTGCCCATGCTGTAAATTCTTTTTCAGTTTCTTTTTTCTCTTCGTAAACTTTCAATCGTTTTAATTGTTCTGTCTGACCAATAAAATATTTCCAGTAGTTGGAGATTTTTGCATATTGTGACGACATTAATAAACGTGTGCTGTCGCTTTTGTCCATTTCTTCTTTCCAAGCTGTTAAACGGATATCACGTAAAGCAACAATTGCAGGATTGATTTTGCTGGTTGCTAATTCAATTCCGTAAGATGTTTCATAGCGATTTGTTCTTCCCGGAAAACCATATACCATAGTATAATCACCTTCTTCAACTCCTTTGGTAGAAATACTTAAGAATTGTTTTGGTTTGTATGGAACATTATCAGGAGAATATTTTGCAGGTTTATTGTCTTTATCTGCATAAATGCGAAACATTGAAAAGTCTCCGGTGTGTCGTGGCCACATCCAATTGTCAACATCACCACCAAATTTTCCGATAGCTTGAGGCGGAGCTCCAACTAAACGTACATCCGTAAATTTTTCAAATACAAATAAATAATAGGCATTGTCTTTAAAGAACGAACGAACCATTCCTTCATAATGTGTTCCCTTTGTTGCTTCAGCAATAATTCCTTTAAAAATTTCTTGTTTTTTATACTCTTCCCCGTTTGCTCCTGCACCCGCCAATGATTTATTTACTTTATCTGAAACGTCTTCCATTCTTACAAGAACTGATGCGAATAAATTCTGATTTACTTTTTCTTCTGCGTAAGATTTTGCCCAAAAGCCATTGTCAAGAATATTATCGGAAGCAGTGCTGTGATTTGCAATTGCTTCGTAACCGCAGTGGTGATTAGTTAACAATAAACCTTTATCAGAAATAATTTCAGAAGTACAGCCTCCATTGAACCAAACAATAGCATCTTTTAAGCTTGCATTGTTAATGTCGTATAACTGTTCAGGAGTAAGTTTTAATCCTGCCTTCTGCATTTGCTCATAGTTATCTTTCAAAAGCATTGGAAGCCACATACCTTCATCGGCTTTTAATAAGTTAGAAGTCAAAAGGGTAAAAGTCAAAAGTGCTATTGTGATCTTTTTCATAGTCGTTTTTTGTTAAAGCGCTACAAATCTATAAATTATAATGAAACAAGCTCCATAGATAAGCTAAAGGCTTAAAAATCAATTACAAATGGCTGATATTTTAGGATGAACGGCAGAGTGATTATTAGGGAAAATTCACGATATTCGTACACGATAATTTAGGATTAAGGAATATCAGATTTAGGATTATTAAAAATGGCACAAAAACCATCTATACCAAAAGGAACCAGAGATTTTTCACCACAAGAAATGGTGAGGAGAAATTATATTTTTGATACTATTAAACTAGTGTTTCAACGTTATGGCTATTTGCCAATTGAAACTCCTGCAATGGAAAATCTTGAAACTCTTACTGGAAAGTATGGGGATGAAGGAGATAAACTTATATATAAAATCAGAAGTAATAAAAATCTTTTAGAGAAGTATCCTACATTGAGAGACTGTAATTGTTTGAAAACAGTTTATAATTACGATTGGATTCCTATGGCTTCAGATAAAGCTTTGCGTTATGATTTAACGGTTCCTTTCGCGCGTTATGTTGTTCAGCATCAGAATGAAATTACATTTCCGTTCAAACGATATCAAATTCAACCCGTATGGCGAGCTGATAATCCTCAAAAAGGGCGTTATCGAGAATTTTTTCAGTGCGATGCAGATGTGATTGGAAGTAATTCCTTAATCAATGAAGTGGAATTGACACAAATGATAGATGATGTATTTACAACATTAAATGTTCCTGTCGTTATCAAAATTAATAACCGTAAAATATTGAGTGGAATCGCAGAAATTGTTGGGGCTGCCGATAAAATGATTGACATTGCCACTGCGATTGATAAGTACGATAAAATTGGTGATGTGGGGGTTAATAAAGAGTTGTCTGAAAAAGGTTTTTCTAATGAGCAAATCGAAAAACTTGAACAGGTATTTTTAGCAACATCCGATAGAATTATTTTAGGTCCTGGTTACGATGGGAAAGATAAAAACTTAGTTAGATTAGAGCTTCTTCGAGAGCATCAGGAGTATAGAAGTTCCGAGATTTTCCTTGAAGGTGTCAAGGAATTAGAAGCTGTGTTCAAAACGATTATAGACTTAGGATTGACAAGTGCAAATGTTGAATTTGACATAACACTCGCTCGCGGATTAAATTATTATACTGGAGCCATCTTTGAAGTTAAAGCAAATAAAGGAACATTAACCAGTAGCATTTGTGGGGGAGGTCGTTACGATGATTTAACAGGAATTTTCGGTTTGCCAAATATGAGCGGTGTTGGAATTTCATTTGGTGCAGATAGAATTTATGATGTGTTAAACGAATTGGATTTATATCCTGATACAGTTTCTGCTTCTACAAAATTATTGTTTGTAACATTCGGTAAAGACGAACAAAATTATTGTCTTCCATTGCTTGCTAAAGTCCGTAAGGCAGGAATCAATTCAGAGATATATCCCGATGCGAATGCAAAAATGAAAAAGCAGATGAGTTATGCAGATGATAAAAAAATTTCGTTTGTAGTAATTGTAGGAGGAGATGAAATGGCGAGCGGTGAATTGACGTTGAAGAATATGACATCTGGTAAGCAGGAAAAAATTAAAATTGAAAAGATCATTGAGAAATTAAAATAGTATGCACACAATAACAACAGCCCAACTATCCTTACAAACGATTTCCGAAATATTGTCCGGAAACAAAAAATTTTCTCTTTCCGAAGAAGCTAAAAAGAACATTTCCTCTTGTCGCGAATACCTAGATAAAAAAATGTCATCTCAAAAAGAGCCTATTTATGGTATCAATACAGGCTTTGGTTCTTTGTGCAATGTGGTAATTCCAGATGCTGATTTAGAAAAATTACAACAAAATATTGTGATGTCGCACGCATGCGGAACCGGTGATGAGGTTCCTCAAGATGTTGTGAAGTTGATGTTGCTTTTGAAAATACAAGGACTCTCTTACGGAAAATCAGGAGTGCAATTGCAAACAGTTGAGCGTTTAGTTGATTTTTTTAACAACGATGTTTTACCAGTCGTTTATCAACTAGGTTCATTAGGTGCTTCTGGCGATTTAGCGCCATTGGCTCATTTGAGTTTGCCATTGCTTGGATTAGGAGAAGTTTATTACAAAGGAAAAAAACAAGCTTCGTCTGAAGTTTTAAAACAATTAAACATAAAACCAATCACTCTTAAATCAAAAGAAGGTTTAGCATTGTTGAACGGAACACAATTCATGAGCGCTTACGGAGTTTGGTGTTTGTTGCAGACAAAAAAATTGAACATTGCAGCAGATGTAATTGGAGCAATTTCATTAGAGGGTTTTGATGGAAGAATAGAACCATTTAAATTACACATTCATACTATTCGTCCGCACAAAGGACAATTAAAAACTGCGGAGAACATGCGTAAGCTGTTGGAAGGAAGTGAAATTATTAAACGCAAAAAAGAAGACGTACAAGATCCATATTCATTTCGCTGCATTCCTCAAGTGCATGGCGCTTCCAAAGATGCCATCGAATATGTAGAGAATGTTTTTCTTACAGAAATAAATTCAGTTACAGATAATCCTACTATTTTTCCTACTGAAGATGAAATTATTTCAGGGGGAAATTTTCACGGGCAACCACTTGCTTTAGCATTGGATTTTTTAGCAATTGCATTATCGGAACTAGGAAGTATTTCAGAAAGAAGAACCTATCAGTTGATTGCGGGATTGAGAGGATTGCCACCATTTTTAGTTGCGAAACCGGGATTGAATTCAGGATTTATGATTCCGCAATATACTGCTGCAAGTATCGTTAGTCAGAACAAACAATTATGCTCTCCTGCATCTATTGATTCTATTGTGAGTTCAAACGGGCAAGAAGATCATGTGTCAATGGGTTCTAATGCAGCTACAAAATGCTACAAGGTTGTTGAAAATTTAAACCGCATTCTGGCAATCGAATTATTTAACGGAGCTCAGGCTTTGGATTTCAGAAAACCTTTGAAATCTTCAAACGCAATTCTAAAGATTGTAGCTGATTACAGAAAACTTGTTCCTTTTGTAGAGGAAGATAAAATTATGTATACAGAAATTGAAAAGAGTGTTCAGTTTTTGAAAGAAACGCAATTTGTGATTTAGTAGGATTCCTAACATCGTAACCGTCATCCCGTGCTACGACACGGGATCTCATAATTGTGGAAGTCAATCCTAATGGGAAGATGCCGTGTCGTGGCACGGCATGACATTTTAGAAGGGGTTGTTTTTAATAAAGCAAATCATTATAATGAAAAAACTAATTTTAATATCATTCTTTCTTCTCTTCACAAAATTGCTATCAGCACAATACACCAATGTGATGATTAGCAATACAAACGATCCCGAAGAAGTTTCCATTCGTATCAATCCCAAAAATCCAAATCAAGTTGTTGCCGGAGCAAACATCGATAATGTTTACTATTCTACCGATGGTGGAGCAACTTGGACGATTGGATTATTAACTGATCCAACAAATGGTGTTTGGGGTGATCCAATTATTTTTACTGATACTGCAGGAAATTTTTATTATTCGCATTTATCTAATCCTCCTTCCGGTGGAAGCTGGGTGGATAGAATTGTAACTACGAAATCTACCGATGGTGGCGCAACTTGGTGGCCTGTTGGTACTGCTGTTGGAAAAAACGGAACAAAAGTTCAAGACAAAGAAGGAATTATCGTAAATCAAGCTAACAATGAAATTTATGTTACCTGGACTCAGTTTGACGATTATGGAAGTTCATCCCCAAGTGATAGTTCCATTATTCGTTTTTCAAAATCATCTGATGCCGGTTTAACTTGGAGTACTCCTGTTCGATTAAGTAGTGTTGCCGGTGATTGTATCGATAGTGATAATACAGTTGAAGGCGCTGTTCCAGCAGTTGGTCCAGCGGGAGAAATTTATGTGGTGTGGACGGGGCCGAATGGAATTGTGTTTAATAAAAGTTTAGATGGAGGATTAACCTGGTTGCCAAATGAAACTCCTGTTACAAGTATGCCGGGTGGATGGGATTATAATATTGCCGGATTACAACGTTGCAATGGTTTGCCTCAAACACTTTGTGATCTTAGTGGTGGTCCAAACAATGGAACCATTTATGTAAACTGGACAGATCAACGTAATGGAACTACAGATACAGATGTTTGGTTAGTAAAATCAACTGATGGTGGAACAACGTGGAGTACTCCTGTAAGAGTAAATGATGATGCTCCGGGCCGTCAACAATTTTTAACTTGGATGGATATAGATTTAGTTACCGGAAATTTATATTGCGTTTTTTACGACAGAAGAAATTTTTCTCCAAGCAGCCAGCAAACAGATGTATATGTTGCAAAATCAACCGATGGTGGAAATACATTTAGCAATTTCAAAGTAAACCAAACAAGTTTTATTCCTAGTCCGGCAATTTTCTTTGGCGATTACACAGGAATTTCTGCATACAATGATATGGTTCGTCCAATCTGGATGTCTTATAGCTCTTCTACTTTAAGTGTCTGGACAGCTTTGATTGATGGGGCAACAATGAGTATTGAAGAATCAGGTTTGAATGCATTTTCTCCTGTTGAATTGGAACAAAATCAGCCAAATCCATTTAATCAAACAACTTGGATAAAATTCGGATTGAAAAAATCAGGAAAAGTAAATTTAGAAGTGTTTGATGTTTTAGGAAAAAAAGTAGCGACACTTTATAAAAACGAAGAATTCAACGAAGGAAATTTTGATTATATTTTTAATGCATCTACTTATAATTTGAAAGCAGGAGTTTATTATTATTCTATTTCTTGTGATGAATACGCTCTTACCAAAAAAATGATTGTGTATTAATGAGAACATTTTTAGCGTCATTTTTTATTTTCTTTTCTACTTTTTGTTTTGCCTGTGAGTGTGGCACATTAGCCCCTTTGACCAAAGAAAAATGCAAGGATTACGATGTGATTTTTTTCGGAACAGTAGACTCCATAGGTGAGTGTAATGATAAGTGGTCTGCAGTAGCGTATTTTACAATTTCAGATTTATATAAAGGAAAAGTTCAAAAACAAGTAGAAATTAATTTCGATTGCAATACTGAGTGTTTGATGAGTCTTGCTGCAAACGATGAATGGATTATTTATGCTAAGTATATAAAGTTTGATTTTTTACAAATTTCAATTTGCGAGCATAGCAGAAAAAAATTTAATGACGATTCTCAGGATTTTTATTTAATCGATTCCAAGAGAACATTTGTTGAAGAGCTTAATTTCTTGAAAATTAATTTGGGTTTGCAAACTTTTGTTGAACCCACAATAGTAAATAGTGTTGTAACAGATACTGCCCGGCATAATACTCAGCCAAGTTCATGGGGGAAAGTGATATTGTTGTTAGTTTCTGTTTTTGTAATGGTAATTGTATATTTTGTAACACGTAAGAAAAAATGAATCAATTTAAATCACATCCTTGGCATGGTATTACTATCGGAGATAATGCACCACAGGTTATAACTGCATTTATTGAAATTGTTCCCACAGATACGGTGAAATACGAAATTGATAAAGTGTCGGGTTATTTAAAAATCGACAGGCCACAAAAATTTTCGAATGTTGTTCCAACTTTATATGGATTTATTCCGCAAACTTATTGCGATGTGAAGGTAGCGGAGTTTGCAGCATTAAAGTCAGGAAAAGTTGTTTCGAAAGGTGATGGTGATCCTTTGGATATTTGTGTGTTGAGCGAAAAGACTATTACTCATGGCGATATAATTTTGCAAGCAATTCCCATTGGAGGTTTTCGCTTAATAGATAAAGGCGAGGCAGATGACAAAATAATAGCTGTTATGAAAGATGATGAAGTATTTGATGGGTGGAAAGATATTTCTGATTGTACAGATGCAGTTATTGATAGATTGAAACATTATTTTTTGACTTACAAAAATATACCAGGAGCAGAAAAGCCAACATGTGAGATTACACATGTTTATGGAAGAGAAGAGGCTTATGAAGTTATTAAACGAAGTCAGGAAGATTATAAAAATAAGTTTTTAAAGTAATGCTTAACGCTTATTGCATCCCCGGTATGGGAGTGAACGAACGTTTATTCAGAAATTTGAAACTGAATAATTGTAACATGCATCACATCAAATGGGAAACACCACATAAAAATGAATCGCTTCCTGATTATGCTATGCGACTTTCCAAACAAATTGACCCTAGCAAACCATTTATATTAGTTGGTGTATCATTTGGAGGAATGTGTTGTGTTGAAATAGCTAAACAATTAAAACCTCTAAAGACATTTATTATTTCCAGCAATAAGTTTCACGATGAACTTCCTTTGAAATTATCTTTTTGGAGGGTAATTCCTATTTACAGATTGTTCAGAGATGGTTTTTATAAGAATGCTGTAATGCTTGCTAAAAGACAATTTGGTGTTGTAACAGAAGATCAGAAAAACAATTTTAGAAAGATGTTGGACGATGCTCCGCAAAATTATTATAACGGAGCAGTACATTGCATAGTTAAATGGAGAAACAAAACGCGTCCTCTAAACTTAATTCATATTCATGGAACTACTGACTTAGTTCTTCCTTATAGAAAAATAGTTGCCTGTGATTACACAATCAAAGGTGGAACACATTTTATGATTGTAAATAAAGGCGGGGAGATAAGTGAAATAATAAATAAGGAGCTTGAACAGATTATTTATTAAAATGTTCTGTTGGGTTTAAATAGAACATTTTCTTCCACCCTTGATGATCTCCATCTATCCTCCACAAATAAGGAATAATTGTAGCAAATGAATAATGCAGGTGAGGTGGTTTTCCTTTTGCGTTTCCTGTTGTTCCAACTTCAGCTATTTTCTCATTTCGAGAAACAAATGCAAAAAGATGAGTGCTGAATTTTTTTAAGTGTGCATAATAGTGTATTCTCCATTTCGGTCCGAGAACAACAAGTACATTCCCACCTCTTGACAATTCACCTTTGTATAAAACAATTCCTCCGGTTGCTGCAATTACATCTTTCCCTTCTTTTGCAAAAATATCGATTCCCTTATGTGTGCCAGATTTTCCCCATGGGTAATACCAAAATGAATCTTTATTCCAACTGCTTTTTGTAGCATCAGCAACAGGAATACTCATATTCTCTGGAATAAGATAGCCGATTAACAATACGGAAAGCGCAATAAGAAGTAGTTTGCGTTTTTTTGTCATGTCTAAAAGAAACTAATTATTTCTTCACACTATTCTCTCCACCCATTAGTACATATTGAATAATATTTGCACCCATTTTTAAAGCTTTCTGGCGGGTTTCTGGTGAATCTTTGTGAACTTCATAGCTTTCCCAGCCATCTCCTAAATCACATTCAAAATCATAAAAACAAACCAGCCTGCCTTTGTAAATTAATCCAAAACCTTGTGGTGCTTTTTCTTCGTGTTCATGAATTTTTGGTAAGCCATTCGGGAAATCAAATTTTTGATGGTAAATCGGATGAGAAAAAGGTAACTCCACAAAATCCAATTCAGGAAAAACTCTTTTCATCTGCGGACGAATAAATTTGTCCATTCCATAGTTATCTGAAATATGTAAAAAGCCACCACCAATTAAATAGTTTCGCAAATTTTCTGTTTCTTGCGCATTGAATACCACATTTCCATGTCCGGTCATATGAATGAAAGGATAATTGTAAATATCCGGACTACCAACTTCAATGGTTGCCTGCTGAGGGTTGATAGTGGTTTTTAAATTTGTGTTACAGAATTCAATAAGATTTGGTAAAGAAGTTTCTAAGTTTGCATACCAATCACCACCGCCACTATATTTTAATAATCCTAATTGATAAGTAGGAGCAGGGATAAATGCTCCGAAAGTAAAAATAATTGTAAAAAATATGATTGTCTTTTTTAACATGCTTTACAAATTTCAGATTTCAGATTTCAAATTATTTGTTCCTGAATTTAATCTTTCCTTAGTTTCTTTCAAGCTTAAATACATTTCATTAAATCGCTCCAATACTTTTTGTAAGAATGCTTCATCTACTAATTTCTGTATTCCTTCAACACCATTTACTTCGTTGTGTGCAATTTTAAAAGTCTGTTCCATATTCCCAGCCAAAAATTGAATTTGGTATTTGTCATTCATCGAGAAGATGTTGATTGTAATTTTCGGGTGTGGTATGTTAGCTATTATTCTCATTTTTTCAGACTCTTATTCCTATAAGAAGAACATCGTCTATCTGCTCCAGATCTCCTTTCCATTCTTGAAATGTTGTTCTTAATTTTTCCTCTAATTTAGGCATTGTTTCGTTTTGTTCAGCTAATAATAGATTCTGTAGCTGAGAGTATTTGAATTTTTTACCTTTTGCTCCTCCGAATTGATCGGCATATCCGTCCGTCAACAGAAACAAAGTATCTCCTTTTTTCAGTTGAATGCTATGTTGTGAGAAGGGCGTTAAAGGACCTTCGTAAAAACCAATTGGTTGTTTCGTTCCTTTTATCTCTGTCAATTTCCCATCGCTGATAATCCAGAGTGGATTATTTGCACCTGCAAATTCAACCGTAGAATTGTTTTCATCAAAACAAAGCAATCCTATATCCATTCCATCTCTGTTTTCTCCTCCGATTCCGTTTTGTTTTAAAGAAACAATAATCCGTTCTCTTAAATTGTCAAGAATTTTTGAAGGTTTTACGATGTCTTTGCCATTCACAATTTCATTCAGAAAAGCTGTTCCAATCATACTCATAAAAGCTCCTGGAACTCCATGTCCAGTACAATCTACTGCTGCGATTATTTTTTTTCCTTTTTTCTCAGCAAACCAGAAAAAATCTCCGCTCACAATGTCGCGGGGATGAAATAAAACAAAGGAGGATGGAAACAAGTAGTTCTTTAATTCCATAGACGGAAGAATGGCTTCCTGTATTCTCTTTGCATAGTTGATTGAATCGGTTATGTCTTTATTTTTTTCTTCTACTAAAGTTTTTTGAGATTCGATGATGATATTATCTTTCTTTTTTTCTCTGTATCCTCTGTAAACAAAAACGACTAAAGCCAAGACTAAAACAAAACCTATTATAAATGCATTTCTCTGTGTGGTTTGTTTTTCAAGCGCAATGTTTTGAAGGTCTTTGTCTTTATTTAAGAGTTGAATCTCTTTATCTTTCTCTGTAGTTTCGTATTTGGCTTGTGCTTCTTCTGCCTGTTTATTTCTTTCTACATCAGAAAGTGAATCTCTAATCGCTGTCGCAAGTTTAAAATATTCAAGACTTTTTTCGAATTGCTTTTGTTGTTCATGCCAATCGCTGTATTTTAAGTAAAGGTCGGCAGTTGCCTTTTTACTTTGTAATTCGGAAGTTACAGCCAACGCGGAGTCGAGATAAATTTTTGCTTTGGCAAAATCTTTTTTTATCTCATACAGTTCAGCCATGTTTGAGTAGAGGTTGTGTTGCCCTAATTTATCATTCAATTCTTTATTTATCAATAAAGATTTTCTATAGTAACCAAGCGCCATTTCATATTTGTTCTGTTCCTGAAATAGCGCACCGATATTGAGATAAGTTGCGGCTAGGTCTGCTTTGTTGGATGAGTTTTCCTGATAGCTGGCACATTTAATAAAATTCTCAGTAGCTTTTTCTTTAAAGCCCGCTTGAAAATAAACGTATCCCAGATTTTGATACGCTGTTGCGATCAGACTGCTGTCGTTTAATTCTTCTCTGATCTTTATGGATTTCAAAGCATAGTTCGTTGCTTTAGTAAAATTTTTTGTCATTGCATAAATGAGAGATAAATTGGTGTACTCGTCAGAAACTTCTTTTGGTTTGTTCAATTTCTGGTAGATTTCCAAAGCTTCGAAAGTGTTTTCAATCGCTTTAGGATATTCTCCTTTTATCCAATAAATAACCCCGAGGTGGTTGACGGAAACGGCAATACGTTTCTCGCTTTTTAATTTTCTAGCAAGGATTAAGGCCTTTTTTTCATAGTTTAAAGCAGAATCAGTATAGGTGTTTTTTAACAACCAGCCCAGTGCAGTATAGATGCTTTGTAAGTTGGAGTCGACTGTTTCTGTTTTCAGTCGCATTTTTAATGAATCGATCTTGGTTTGACTTTGTGAAAAACCATTAAGAAAAAGAAAGAAAAATGCTAAAAGGAATAGTAAGTTCTTCATATAAATCATCAACCCTTGTAAGGTCCGCTTTTAAAAATATTTGTTCCTTCGTCTCCTTCTCTTCTGATCTTAGCTTGTATTACATGTGCTAGTTGTGCATAATGCGCCAGATTATTTTTTTTCAAAAAAGCCGCTGCATTGTCATCACCATTAATGTAGTTGGCCATTGCAGCCCAATGATATTGTTTACCATCCATTAATAATTTGAAAGCCTTTTTATCATCCCAAACCGCGTTTACAAATGTAGCTAATACTATATGTTTATGAACTAATAAATATTCAAATGCTTTTGCGTGTCTGCTTGCAGCATCTTTTAAATAAACCAATTCAGGAAAATTATTTTCAATCAGCCATTGCTTAGCTCTTGGGTCTTCTTCCACCCAGGCAGTTGCTTTTTCTATGGCTTCTTTAGGATAATTCATTTGTATTCAAATTTACGAATAGATATCAGAATTACTTACTTTTTTTCTTTTTGGGTTTTGGAACCTTTCCAATTCGTGGGTCATTCTTTAAAATCAAATCACACAAACCATTTACACTGGTTTCAAAATCATCGGCATCTTTTGGAATAACTTGCCAACCGCTAGTACCAGGACCAAATATTTTAATAGAACGCATGCTTGGAAATTCTTTTTTTAATGATGCATGAAATTCTTTTGATGTTCCAATCCAAACGCCACTGTCTTCATCATCTTTGTCTCTCAGAGAAAGTACAATTTTTCCATCAATATAAATAGAGTGGCAACCAAACATTGGTTTTACAATTGGGTCGCGCGAAAACAAATTTTCGATTGCGAAACTAAAAGGAATAGATTTTTTTGCTTTTGCCATTGTGTGTGGCGTTAAAACTTAATGATTGTTCTTAAGTTTAATTGACGTTGAGTTAAATAATTCGGAACTGCGTATTGTCTTGCTGTTACATCTTCTACCCATATATAAGAAACAGTATTATTTGTCCCCAACAAATTAAATACTTCTAAACTAATCCACATCGATTTTAAAAAACGCAATGGGCTTTTTGGTTTTGGTTCTCTGTTTTCTTTTAACGCTTGATAAGAAAATCCAATATCTACTCTTCTATATGGTGGCATTCGTAATACTTGCTGATAACGCTCTGTTCCGGGAGCTCCGAAAGGAACACCTGAGCCGAATAATAAATTCAAATGCATTTTTAAATCTGGAAGATTTGGCATATTGTCCTGAAAAAATAAACCGAAACTCACACGTTGATCGGTTGGACGATAGATATATCCCGGTTCATTTCTTGTACTATCTGTTACAACACTGTTTGCTGTATAACCAGGGACAATCTTTTCACCATCACTGTTAAAATAATCGTAATAAAAATCGTCTTTAATATCTTCTTGTGTTTGCATGATTGACAAAGATGCCCACGATTCTAATCCACTGATAAATTCTCCATTTACTTTTAAATCAATTCCAGTTGCGTAACCTCTCGCATTATTTTTTGCAGAATATCTGATACGCACGTTGTCAATTTCATAAGGAATTAAATTATCTAAATGTTTATAATATGCTTCTGCAATAAATTTAAACGGACGTTTCCATGCTTTAAAATTGTAATCGCTTGTCAATACAAAATGAATAGATGTTTGTGCCTTTATATTTGTATTTACAACACCATCTCTTCCCCTTAACTCACGATAGAAAGCTGGTTGATAATAATAGCCGGACGAGAATTTGAAAAGAAAATCCCGCTTCCAATTGGGTTTTATTCCAAAGTTCCCTCTTGGACCAATTAAAAATTGGTTGTTAAAATCCCAATAGTTTGCTCTTATACCTATTGTTGCAGATATTGTTGCTGTATCTTTTGTTTCTTTCATTAACGAGCCTTGTAAATAACTTGAAACTCTGTTAGAAGAAAGTTTTATTTTAGTTTTAACAACATCTTGCAGTGTAATGTCGCCCGGATTTAAAATGGGACCAGGAGTATTTGGTAAGGAAAATCCTGCACTGTCAACAAATTTCCATTCACTTAATTTATCGGTGATTTGCTCATTCGAATATTTTAATCCCCAGAGCAATTGTTTTTTCCCTTCAGTATAAGTTCCTTTATGTTCTCCGCTGAAAACGTATGCTTCCAAATTTGTTCGTGCGTGATTAATGAAAGTTCCGATTCCTCTTTCGGTTACAACATCTCCAAAATTTGGTTTTCCGAAATCCGTTTCCAATTCTCCAATAAAATATTGTCCTTGTATATCAAATGCTTCTTCCTCTTTACTTTTAAATGCGGAACCGATAAATTTTAAGTTTAATTTTTCTGCATCATCGTTGTAAATGGCAGACAAAGCACCCATCATAGTATTGAACTGATCAATTTCTTGTCCGTCAAAATAAATTTTCAATCTTAACGCTTTATCCAATGTTCCAAAATCTGTTTCTCTGTTTTCTGGAACAAACTGATATCTATTGCTTGCATAATTTCCTAAGAAATCTAATTCCCAATTGGGAGTTAAATCATAGGTAGTATACATTTGCACATCAGCAAAAAATGGCTTGTAATCACCTTTCGAATCTGTTTTTCCTAATAAGTATTTATTTGTTTTATAGCGAGCACCAAATAACCAGGTAAACCGATAATTTTTTGAAGCTCCTTCTAGATGCAAATTGCTTCCAAGTAAACTTCCTGAAACTGTTCCCGCTAATTTTCTGGGTTTTCGATATTGAACATCTAGTACGCTCGACATTTTATCGCCATACTTTGCTTCAAATCCACCAGCAGAAAATAAAACTGAAGAAACTAAATCGGGATTAATAAAACTCAATCCTTCTTGTTGTCCCGAACGAGTTAAAAATGGGCGATATACTTCAATTCCGTTTACATAAACTAAATTTTCATCAAAATTTCCACCTCGAACTGAATAGGAAGAACTTAATTCATTTCTGTTTGAAACTCCGGGAAGAGTGAAAAGTATAGCATTAAAATCCTGACTGGCGGTTGGAATGTGGCTAATATTGATTGGGTCGAGACGGGTTAGATCTTTGAACCGGCTTCCATCTGTAATTTCTACAACTCCAATAGTAAGTTCTTTTGAGTTAATCCTTCTTCCTATGTCGAGCTTTTCTCCTGTAGAAAGTCTTACCATTCGTGATGCTTGTAAATAATTTAAATGATAGAACACAACTGTTACATCAGCATCTGCAGGAATAGTATAAGAAAACTCTCCTCTTGAATTTGTAAATACAGGTGATGCAGATGAACCTAAAATAGAAATGCTGACATCTTCAATCGGTTGATTTTCTATGTCTGTAATTTTTCCAAAAACGGTTGCAGTGTTTTGAGCGAGTAGAGTAGTTGATACAAAAATGAAAATCCACAGCAATGAATATTTCGCGGAGATGAATTTTATTTTATTGAACAGCGGGGATTTCACTATAAAAACAATTCGGGCTTTAATTTTTCTTTTTAAAATCTCCGTTCTTCCAAGCTTTAATAAACTTGGCCCATGCAATAGGGTTTAATAAATTGTTTGGAGGAAGTTGTCCGGCATAATACAATTTGCTTTGATACTGTTGCATGCTGTATTTATAATTTAAGCTGGCATCCATTGCCATTCCGGTCATGCGTTCTTTAGAATCGGAGCGAGCCATGTTTCTGTCTGCTCTTGTTATATCATCTTCAGGTAACTGTAAAGCCAAGAATGCTTTTTTAAATTGTTCTTTTGTAGGCCAAGGATAAACATCAGTAATTGGTAAACTAATTGTATCCATTTTTAAAACTTGTATCAAAGAGTATTTATAATTTGTTAATGTATCTGGAATTATAAAAAAAGCAGATTGAAAGCCAATTGCGGAAAATTCAAGCGTGTCACCTTCTTGAGCAACAAATGAAAAGTAACCAAAATAATCACTCACCGTTCCACGATAACCATTTTGAACAATAATACTTGTATACGGAATTGGTTTTAAACTGTCGCCTTCTACAACTACACCAGAAAATTGAACTAAATCATGTTTTCCGTCTTGCCAAGCAACTGTCTTTTTTTGTGCAGATGCTAAATTTGTTATAACAACTGTCAGTATTAATATTGAAATAATTTGTTTCATTGATGCGGTTTAATTTTACTCAAAAGTACGGATTTATTGTGCTATTTGAGAACAATTTTTAATAACGAAAATGGCGCATTTTTATTGCGGATTATGTAATAAAAAAACCTCCCGGAAATCAGGAGGTTTTTTAGAAAAAAATGCATTTAAAATTAATTTTTTATTGGTATTAATCCTCTGATTCCCATATCCACAACAGCTTCTCCAACACTTGGTTCGTAGTATCCATCGGGAGTTGAATCGGTCCATTCGAAACTTTTATTAGTTGATAAGGAAACGGTGATTACTATATCAGCAGTTTCTAATCCTGTTACAACTAAAGGAGAGTTTGCCATTGTGTTATCTACAAATTCACCTGTTACCAAACAGCTTCCTGCCGGAATGGGTGATGTAGCAAACAAAGGGTTAGGAACTGTAGTGCCTGCAGCTTGTCCGTCAGCAAAATAATTTGTTCCCAAAACAGTGGTTTGAAATCCCCAATATCCTTGATTGTGGTTTCCAGCACCACCTGTTCCAGCTGAAGGCTGATAACTCACCCCATTTATTTTATAACCAGGAATATAAGTTTTGTAACCAATGAAAGAAGCGATAGTTCCTGTGCCGAAACCACCCGGTACAGCAGTAGATTTATAGGTAATTGTATAATTCTGATAAGCCAAAGAAACCCTTAACCATTTATACGATCCCGGAGTAATTGAATCTAATGGAATAGAGAAAAATACTGAGTCTTCTGCTGATTGAACTGATGCACAATATTCGATAGCTGTTGCGCCACCCGCGGTGGTTTGTGTTCCAATGTGCAATACTTCTCCTGATCCAACTAAATCAAAATCTCCCGCTAATTCTATATAATGTTGGCTCATCAAATTAAAAATTGGCGATTGAGCTGCATTTCCCGGAGGAACCGTAGAAGGATTTCCAACATTGTCCAAACGTACCTGAGTAGAATCAAATTTGAATTTGAAAATTAAACGGGGAGTTGTTGCAGATGTTGGAGTATAAGCTGTTGCAGGCGTACAAGCTACAAATGGTGGAGTAGTTGTACCTGTTGTAGTTGGTTCTTCGTCCTTATCTTTTTTACAGGAATTAAAGGCCAAAACACTTGTAATAGCTAATGCTAGAAGTAAGGGAGTTTTAATAGTTTTCATGTTTTCTGATTTTAGCGATACGAAGGTAACAAAAAAGTGAGTCCTATCTGCTTGAAATTTAATACATTTGAGTCCGAATGTTTTCTTAAAAATAAGATGATGAAAAAATATCTACTCTTTTTTACAACAGTTTTTACTGCTTCGCTATCAGCTCAAATTACTATCGGCTCTTCGGATATGCCTAATTCAGGTGATTCGGTATTGATAAGCGTTACTTCTTCGTTTGATACTGATTATCTTGATTCAACCGGAGCAAATTATACCTGGGACTATACTACTTTAGCACCCATTTTTCAGCGTTACGAAAAGTTTGATTCGCCTTTGACTTTCCCATTACCCTTTAATTTACTTTTTAATCCAATCAATACTTCTTACGGAAACGAAAATAATATTCTTACAACATTGCCTATCCCGGGATTAACTTTAGATATGGCATACGATTTTTTAAAGGAATCATCCTCTAAATTCCGCCAGGTTGGAGCAGGATATACAATTAACGGAATTCCATTGCCTTTTGTTTATTCTTCGGATGATATTATTTATCGTTTTCCAATGAATTATTTAAATACAGATACTTCTGATTACGAATTCGGGTTGCCAATTCCGGGTATTGGGTATTACGGACAAACAGGTCACCGTGAAAATATTGTGGATGGCTGGGGAACATTAATGACTCCATTTGGAACGTTTAATACATTGCGTGTAAAATCAACAATAGCTGCAATTGATACAGTTGCGATTGATACGCTGGGTATTGGAACCAGTACAGCCCAGCCTTTACGTTACGAATTTAAGTGGTTGGCAAACGGAATGCAGATACCTGTTTTAAAAATAGATGCTTCTGATATTTTGGGAGCTATAGTAATTACAAATGTTGAATACATTGATACAGTTATTGCCGGAGTGCCACAATTAGGTGTTGCTGATGTTTCAAACAACAATTTCAACTCTGTTGTTTACCCTAATCCTGTAGTAGATAATACTATTTTGCAATACACATTATCTGAAAAATCACAAGTGAATATTAGTCTTACGGATATTGTAGGAAAAACAATTTCTATACTTGCTGATGAATCACAAAATGCCGGAACATTCCAAAAACAAATTAATATTTCGGACTTAAATTTATCTGACGGAGTTTATTTTGTAATCCTACAAACCAATTCGGGTAAAGCGGTACATCGTATTGTGGTTTCGAAATAGACCTCACCCCTAACCCCTCTCCGAAGGAGAGGGGAATAGCTAAGAAATAATATATATGAAAGATTGCCAAAGGCAATCAAAAAATCCGTTCGTTTCTAAGAGATAAATTGTCCTTCGTAATGAGGAGATCCCGTGTCGTGGCACGGGATGACGATTTAAAAAGTAAAGTAGCAAATAAAAAATCCGTTTATCCCGATAGCTATCGGGACCGTTTTATCCGCGTCATCTGCGCCTGCCTACCGGTAGGCAGGTTCAATCTTATTCTTTATTAATAAAACTAAATCGATTCTTTAACCTCAAGAAAATCGATTCGTAATAATGATAACTCAATTCTGAAACAAGTATGGTGGAGAAAAAGGAAATAAAAACAATGAGTACAAATGTATATTTACTCATTCCATGTATGCTTACTCCCATGAAATGAAATAAGCATAACACCACAAAAAATACTATCATGTGATAACAATACATTCCGTAAGTGTATTTTCCAAAAGAAGAAATGAGTTTCCAGTTTTTAATTTTATAAAACGAATGCTTTGCATAATTCTGTTCCATAATAATGAAAGCAAATAAGCTGGACAAAATTACCGGTAATAATGAAGAGGCATGTTTGTAATATACTCCGAATTTCCAAGTGTATGAATGAAACGGAATTAAAATAAAAAGCAAAAGATAAACGATTACAATGCTGTATTTCGGAATTTTCCCTATCCACTCGATTACGCGCTGTTTGCATGCTAGATATGCAATTAAAGCTCCGGTAGCTAAGTCGGAGACGGATGAAAGGGAGTGATATTTAATGAGCATGGCATTTCCCTGCGCGTAAAAAAAACGAAATGCTATTGATCCAAGAATAATTAAAACGAATGTTTTTAAAAGATATTTGGTAGGAATAAAAGCAATTATTAGCGGCCATACCAAATAAAATTGTTCTTCAACCGAAATCGACCAAAGAATTCCTATCAATACATTATTTATTCCATTGTAGATATAATCAAAGTTTCCTGTAAAGGTCAAATACAACCATTTGTTAATTTCATCAATGCTAACATTTATTGGAAACCATTGTGGGAGCTTTCCTTCAAGCATTGGAAAAAGAACTAAACACATTGTGACAATTAAAAAATACAATGGCCAAATACGTAAAATTCGTCTTAAATAAAAATGCCGAATATTTATTTTTCCACTTATTTCTTTTTCTTTTAATAATAAATAAGTGATTAAAAAGCCACTTAAAACAAAAAAGAAACTTACTCCTAGTGGTCCGTTTTGTAAAAAGTGAGTAATAGAGAATGCGTACGAGTATGAATTATTGTAATAACCCAATGAGCTTGTGGCATGATTAATAAATACTACAAAAAATGCGAAAAAACGTAGCCCTTCTAAATTTGGAAAAAATACTTTGTTAGAATCAATCATTGTGCAAATAAATAATCGGATGCAATTTATAGATTTTTCTTTCTAAAAGGAGATGAGTTTTAATCTTTGTTCATTTCTAGATTAATTGTAAATTTGCGCCCTAAATTCAATTTGTTAAAATGTCGAAATTTCATTCATTAAAAGTGTCGGATGTGGTGCGCGAAACTGCCGATGCGGTTTCTGTTGCATTTGAAGTTCCAGCTAATTTAAAGCAGGAGTATAAATACAAACAAGGACAATATCTTACGCTAAAGTTCAATATCAAAGGGGAAGACCTCAGACGCTCGTATTCTATTTGCAGCAGTCCGGTGGATGAAAACGAATTGCGTGTTGCGATTAAAAAGGTGAAGGATGGAAGAGCATCTACTTATATAAACGAGAGTTTAAAAGTGGGTGATGTTGTGGAAGTGATGGTTCCAATGGGTAATTTCTTTACAGAGATGAATCCTGCAAATAAAAAGAATTACATTCTTTTCGGAGGAGGAAGCGGAATTACGCCAATGTTATCCATCCTAAAAACAGTATTGTATTTAGAACCACAAAGCCGGGTAACCTTATTTTATGGTAACAACGATGAATCATCTATCATCTTTAAGAAACAAATAGAGCAATTAGCTGTTGTAAATGCCGATAGACTGAATGTTATACATGTATTAAATACTGCACCTGACGGACATCCAGCAAATTTAAAAGGAATGATGACCAAGGAGAAAAACATTGAATTGGTAAAAGGGTATGTGGATACTTCAGCGGATAATGAATATTTTATTTGCGGTCCAGGACCAATGATGGAAAATGTTGTAAATGCTTTAAAAGAATTGAACATCCCTGAACCAAAAGTTCACATCGAATATTTTACAGCTCCTGTAAATGCGGATGAAATAAAACCTTCAGGAAATACAGCAAGTGGTGCGTCTGCAACAATCATTATTGATGGGGATGAACATCCAGTTGTCCTAGAAGAAAACGAAACAATCCTAGAAGCAGCTATCCGTATTGGATTAGATGCTCCTTATGCTTGTCAAGGTGGTTCTTGTTGCACTTGTCGTGCATTATTGCAAGACGGAAAAGTTGAAATGGCTGTGAATTACGCACTTTCTGCCTCTGAAGTAAAACAAGGATTTATTCTTACTTGTCAAAGTCGCCCAACTACTGATAAGGTGGTGGTGAATTATGATAAGGGCTTGTAGATTTTTGCTACAGATTCACAGATTTTTTCTTTTGTTTTTGAATTTCTCTGATTTTTCCGGAGCATATCCCCCTCTACGAGGGGGCAGGGGGAGGTTTTTAGTCGTAGCAAAATGTTATTTATTGCACGCAAATCTTCCCACTCTGCACCAATTTCAACTCTTTAGTAATTCTATAAAAGTAAATTCCTGTTGCTTTATCAAAAATATTAATCGTTTCAAAATTGCTATTAGCAATTGATTGGTAAATCACTTTTCCAATCATATCAAATACTTCAATTTTACTTTCTATCTCTATGCCACTAAAATTAAATTGTCCGGATGATGGATTTGGGTAGACAGAAATTTGTTGAGTTGGTGGTAATTCGTTTATTGAGACTGACAGGCATTGATTTATTAAAGGATTTGCTCTATTTGTTTCGGGAATAAGAATCGTTGAGATTGTGCCTCCAGATCCAACAGTATTTGAGGGAGTAATTACTGTTGGAAAATACGTTCCTGGCGTAAGTGGAAGTGTGCTTTCACAACTATTTGAACCAGTTGAATCAGTTTTTATAAAATACATATATCCGCCTATAGATGCAGTAATAGAACTGCCTGTAAAAATGAATCCACCATCACTAGTTTCTATAGCACTTGAACCTGTACTCAATTGGGGGGCGCCTGTATAATCATTAAAAGAACGGTTCCATATTTCTGTTCCGAGACTATCTACTAATACAAATAATACTTGTTGCATACTGGTAGTATATAGAGAGGAAGTAGAAATAATATAATTTCCTGCATTGGTTTTGTTTATTGACCAAGAACAATCACCATAAGTACCAAAATAAGTTTTACCCCATATTGGATTTCCAGAACTATTTGTTCTTAAAATACACATATCATTACTGCCACTACCACTGCCTCTTGTTCCTAGAATGATATAACCATAATCCGTAGTTTGCAAAATTCTTGTTGATCTATCGTGTGAACTTCCGTCAAAAATTTTACTCCAATAATAGGTTCCAGAACTGCCAATTTTAAGAATATATCCCCTATATCCACTCGACATTTCATATGAATCACCACAAATCATATAACCACCATCTGCAGTTTGGATAATAGAATATCCGTACTCGTATTCAGTATTTGAGCCATAAAATTTTTTCCAATCTAAGTTCCCGCTGCTGTCAAGTTTGATTACAAAAATATCACTAGTTGATCCTCCAGTTCGTGTGCCATAACCTAAAATAATATAACCTCCATCGGAAGTTTGTTTAACATCATAGCTTTCGTCATCATTTATTGTTGCAATTATTTTTTGCCAACTACTATTTCCAATGCTATCAGTTTTTACAACATAAATATCTAAGTCTAATGTTGAAGTGTTTTTTATTTCACCTGTAAGAATATAACCTCCATCACTTGTTTGTTTGCCCATTACTAGCTGTGCCTCATTTCCATAAAGTTTAGTCCATAATGTGTCTCCAGAAGAATTAGTTTTTATTAGATATCCATTAAGAGAAGTAGGGCTTTCGCTACTTCCTACTAACATATATCCACCATCACTAGTCTGTTCAACGCAATTGCTAAATTCATTATAACCACCTATCGTTTTAAAAAAAGTAGTTTGCCCATCAATAAAACCAATACTGAAAACAAAAGTTAGTATGAGAAGAAATTTTTTCATGACTTTAATTTTATTCAAAGTTAAATCATAAAAATAGGCAGTATGAAATAACATATAGTAATATTATACATGTCTAAAAGCTGTTTTTTTGGATAAAACTCCTTGTAACTCTTTATTTATATGCAATTATTTGAATTGAAAGCAATATTATTATACACATCTAAACTTCATTTTCCTCCGCGACCTCTGAGCCTTCTTTGCTTCTTCTGCGGTTAAATTACCTTATTTCCTTACTCACACCACCCCTAAATCAGTTGAATTTATTGGAATATTATCCCCAATTTTGTAAAAACTGATTTAATCCGTATTTTTATAGCATAAAGAAAGACCCAACACGATGGATGACGCAAAACAATTAGAAGCATTTGAAGCAAAAATAGCCTCAGGAGCAAAAATAGAACCGAAGGATTGGATGCCGGAAGCCTACCGCAAACAATTAATTCGTATGATGAGTCAGCATGCACATTCCGAAATTGTAGGGATGTTGCCTGAGGGGAATTGGATTACCCGCGCTCCCAACTTACGCAGAAAAGCAATTTTATTGGCTAAAGTTCAAGATGAAGCCGGACATGGTTTGTACTTATACAGCGCAACTGAAACACTAGGAGTTGATCGCACAGAATTATTATCTCAACTACATACTGGAAAAGCAAAATATTCGAGCATCTTCAATTATCCAACTTTAACTTGGGCTGATATTGGAGCGATTGGTTGGTTAGTGGATGGCGCTGCTATTATGAATCAAACGGCTTTGGCTCGTGGTTCGTACGGACCATATTGTCGCGCAATGGTTCGTATTTGTAAAGAAGAAAGTTTTCACAACCGTCAAGGATACGAAATTATGATGCACTTAGCTCAAGGAACTCCAGAGCAAAAAGCATTAGCTCAAGATGCATTGAACCGCTGGTGGTGGCCATCTATTATGATGCTTGGTCCAAGTGACGATCAATCTCCAAACAGTGATCAATTGATGCGTTGGAAAGTGAAGATGGAAAGTAATGATGCTATTCGTCAACGTTTTATTGATAGAACAGTTCCTCAGGCAGATTTTATCGGATTAACAATTCCTGATAAAGATATGAAGTTTGATGAGAAAACCGGGCACTATTCACACGGACCAATTAACTGGGATGAGTTTTTTGAAATTATCAAAGGAAACGGACCATGCAATGCAAAACGTTTGAAAGCAAGAGTGGACGCAGATAAAAAAGGAGCATGGGTGCGTGAAGCAGCTACGGCTTATGCAGCTAAACAAGCAAAAGAAAAACAAGTAGCTTAAAATTTATAATTCAACATTTATAATTTATAATTTCTATGACAGATTCACAATGGCCGGTATGGGAAGTATTTGTACAAGCAAATCCAGGAATATCACATAAGCATGTTGGGAATGTGCATGCAGCAGATGCTGAAATGGCAATCCAAAATGCACGCGATGTATATACGCGTAGAAGTGAAGGGATAAGTATTTGGGTGGTTCCTGCAAATGCAATTTCGGCTTCCAGCCCGGAAGATCAAGGAGCATTTTTTGAACCTTCAAACGATAAACCTTATCGTCATCCAACGTTTTATAAAATTCCTGAGGGAGTAAAATATTTATAAATAGATGTGAGATGCCAGACGTGAGATATTAGATTTTTTTCTCACTTCTCAAATCTCAAATCTCGTATCTCATAAAAAATGACATTACAAGAAGCAAAATTTGAGTATTTACTTCGTTTAGGCGATAGTAGTTTGATTATCGGTCATCGTTTGTCGGAGTGGTGCGGACATGGACCAATCTTAGAAGAAGACATTGCATTAATAAATATCGCTTTGGATTTTGTAGGAAATGCAACTTCTATTTTAGCGTATGCAGGACAAGTTGAAGGTAAAGGCCGTAATGAAGATGATTTAGCTTTTATGCGTGGCGAAAGAGAATTCCGTAATTTATTAATAACCGAACAACCAAACGGAGACTATGCAAATACCATTGCCCGCCAGTTTTTATTTGATACGTATATGTTTTACCTGTACGAAGAATTAAAAAGCAGTAAAGACGAAACAATTGCAGCAATTGCAGTAAAATCGCATAAAGAAATTACTTATCACTTGCGTCATACATCTGAATGGATGTTGCGTTTAGGCGATGGAACAGTTGAAAGTCACGAACGTTTGCAAAACGGATTAAACGATTTGTGGATGTTTACTTCCGAAATGTTTGATATGGATGAGGTGGATGCAGTATTAATTAAAGATGGAATTGTTCCTGATTTAAATAAAATAAAAGCAAGCTGGGAAAAACGCGTTCATGAAGTTTTAGCAGAAGCAACTTTGCAAATTCCTACAACCACTTTCAAACAAAAAGGAAGTAAAGAAGGTAAACATACTGAACACTTAGGATTTTTGTTAGCTGAAATGCAATATGTGCATAGAGCTTATCCAGGAGCTAAATGGTAGCATCTACGAACCTGCCTGCGGTAGGCAGGTTACGAATTTTAACGAATTACGAATCTGTGTAAATCTGTGTGATCTGTGGTGAAAAATGAAACAACATCGTGAACACTAAAGAATATTCTTCCGAACAAATTTTCAAACTCCTTTCAGAAATTCCTGATCCCGAGATTCCTGTAATTAATATTATTGAACTTGGAATTTTACGTGAAGTGAAATTTGTAGATGAGGTGTGCGTAGTTGTCATTACTCCAACTTATACCGGTTGTCCAGCTATGAAAGTAATTGAGGACGACATTAAAATCAAACTAAAAGAAATCGGAATTGATAAAGTAAAAGTGGAATTGGTTTTAAGTCCAGCTTGGACGACTGATTGGATTTCTGATACAGCAAAAGAGAAATTAAGAGCATACGGAATTGCTCCTCCTGATCATACGAGTGTAGATAAAAAAGTACTATTAGGCAAAGCCCGTGATTTGAAATGCCCGCTTTGTGGTTCAAAAAATACAGAAATGATTTCTCAGTTTGGCTCAACAGCCTGCAAAGCTTTATATCGTTGCCTAGATTGCAAAGAACCCTTCGATTATTTTAAATGTCTTTGATGTTTTCCTTTCAAAAGATTATATTTGGTAATTAAATTTGAATTATGACATTTATTAAATCAGAAACAGAAGGAAGTGTTTTAAAAATAACACTCAATCGTCCGGATAAATTCAACAGTTTCAATAGAGAAATGGCTTTGGCTTTGCAGAATGCTTTGGATAAAGCTGCAGCAGATAATTCTATACGTGCAGTTTTATTAACAGGAGAAGGAAAAGCATTTTGTGCCGGACAAGATTTGTCGGAAGCCATGGATGCAAATGGTCCAGGCATTGAACGCATCGTACGCGAACATTATAATCCAATTATTTTGAAGATTAGAAAACTTGAAAAGCCAGTAGTTTGTGCTGTGAATGGTGTTGCAGCCGGAGCGGGAGCAAACATTGCTTTGGCTTGTGATGTGGTAATTGCAGGAACTTCAGTTTCATTTATCCAGGCATTTAGTAAAATCGGACTTATTCCGGATAGTGGCGGAACATTTTTTCTTCCACGATTAATTGGTTTTGGAAAAGCATCTGCATTGATGATGTTAGGCGATAAAGTTTCTGCTATCGATGCTGAAAGAATTGGAATGATTTATAAAGTAGCTGAAGATGCGAATTTGCAAGCAGATGCTATGGTAATTGCTAAAACATTGGGTGATATGCCAACCAAAGCAATGGGCTTGACAAAACGATTATTAAATGAATCATTAGAAAATACAATTGATAAACAATTATCATACGAAGCAGATGTTCAAGTGCAAGCTACTTTAACATACGATTATACTGAAGGCGTGAATGCATTTTTAGAAAAAAGAAAACCAATATTCAAAGGGGAATAATTATATGATACAAATTGGAGTAATCGGGTCAGGAGCAATGGGCGCAGGGATTGCACAAGTGGCAGCCACTGCTGGTCACAATGTAATTGTTTATGATAACAATCAGGCAGCACTTGATAAAGCGAAAGCAAATTTAGATTCTACTTTGAAAAAATTAGTAGAGAAACAAAAATTGACTGACGAGAAAGCAAAATCTATTTTAGCGAATACTCAATTCGCAAACGATCTAAACCAATTTAAAAGTTGCGGATTAATTATTGAAGCAATTATCGAAAACATTGATGTTAAACAAAAACTATTTTCTAATTTAGAAGCAATTGTTTCTGCTGATTGTATTTTAGCAACCAACACATCTTCGTTATCTATCGCATCTATTGCATCAGCTTGTGAAAAAGCAGAACGAGTAATTGGAATTCATTTTTTCAACCCCGCTCCGTTAATGCCATTGGTGGAAATTATTCCAGGTATTCTTACGGACAACACAATAACTGAAAATTCTAAAAAAATAATCGACAGCTGGGGAAAAGTAACTGTGCTTACAAAAGATACTCCTGGATTTATTGTAAATAGAGTAGCTCGTTCATTTTATGGAGAATCTATCCGTATTTATGAAGAAGGAATGGCGGATTTCGCAACCATCGATTGGGCATTAAAAACATACGGTGGATTTAAAATGGGTCCGTTTGAGTTAATGGATTTTATTGGCAACGATATCAATTACAAAGTAACAGAAAGTGTATGGACACAGTTTTTCTTTGAGCCTCGCTTTAAGCCATCCTTGACTCAAAAACGTTTATACGAAGCAAAACTATTCGGTAGAAAATCGGGTAGGGGTTATTATAATTATGCAGAAGGTGTTGCAATGCCGCAGCCAAAAAAAGATGAAGAATTAGGAAATTATATTTTCAATAGAGTAATCACTATGCTAATTAATGAAGCAATTGATTCTTTGTATTTACAATTGGCAACCAAAGAAGATTTGGATTTGGCTATGACCAAAGGAGTAAATTATCCGAAAGGTTTGTTAAAATGGGCTGATGAAATAGGTTTGAAGAATGTTTATACTTCCCTTGACGTGTTGTATGAATTGTACAACGAAGATCGCTATCGTCCATCTATTCTTTTGAAGATGATGGTGCGTGACGAAAAGAAATTTTACTGGTAATTATTTTTTACTACATTTGCCTCATGCAAAAAATGAACAACACTTATTATTACTATTATCTGAGCGCTCCGTTCGGAATGGTAATATATTGTTCATAGTCTAAGAAAGTCCTAAACAATACTATATAAGCCCGTTTCGAAAGAAGCGGGCTTTTTTTAGTCCTGCTTGCAAAGCTTAGCAGGACTTATCCCGCAGAAATGCGGGATCTCTAATCAACAACTTAACCCAACAATTTAAAAACTATGAGACCAACAACACAGATTTACAGTAATTACACAAAACACGATTTCCTTGTATGGGAAACATTGTTTAACCGACAAATGAATATTTTGAAACCCATTGTTTCTTCTGAATATTTAGAAGCCTTGGATATAGTAAAATTTTCATCGGACAAAATTCCAAATTTTGAAGAAATAGGAGAGTTGCTAAAACCTATTACTGGATGGAGTATTCAGGTTGTTCCGAATATTAGTCCGCAAAAAGAATTTTTTGAATTTCTTTCTCAAAAGAAGTTTACTTCAACTTGTTGGTTGCGGACAATGGAGCAATTAGATTATTTAGAAGAACCGGATATGTTTCACGATGTGTTTGCACATGTTCCTTTGCTGAGTAATCACAATTATGTAAATTTTTTCAAAGGAATTAGCGACATTGCATTAAAGTACATTGATAATCCCAAAGCAATTGAGTTATTAGGGAAAATTTACTGGTTCACCATCGAATTTGGTTTGATAAAAGAGAACGAAGAATTAAAAATTTACGGAGCTGGAATTATATCATCTATGGGAGAAACGAAACATTGTTTGAGTGATGAAGCAATTCGTTTGGATTTTGATGTCAAAACCATTTTTAATACCGATTTCAGAACGGATATCATCCAGGAAAGGTATTTTGTGGTTGAATCCTTTGAACAGCTTTATAATTCACTATCTGAGATAGAAATTTTGCTTCAAAAAGCCCTCGAAAAAGAGGCTGTAATTCTCTAATATTTTGATAACTTTGTTACATGGAAAACAATCAAGCTGTCAAAATTGTTGATAAGATGCTAGCTGAAGATAAATTCAGCGAATGGCTCGGAATTCAAAAAGTTTTAGTTGAAAAAGGCCATTGTATTCTTAAAATGAAAATCCGCTCCGAAATGGTAAACGGATTCGGAATTGCACATGGCGGAATTGCATTTTCTTTTGCCGATAGTGCACTTGCTTTTGCATCCAACGCGTATGGAAGATTAAGTGTTGCTTTGGAATGTTCTATTTCATTTGCTGTTGCTGTCCACATCGATGACGAATTAACGTGTGAAGCAAAAGAATTAAGTCTAACAAACAAAACAGGAACCTATCACATCGAAATATCAAATCAGAAAAATGAAAAGGTCGCTTTCTTTAAAGGTACAGTATATCGTACTTCAAAAGAATGGGATGTTAAATAGAACTATATGAAGCAAGCATTTATTATTGACGGAGTTCGTACTCCAATCGGAAATTTCGGTGGAACATTATCAACAGTTCGTACCGATGATTTGGCTGCAATTGTTTTGAAAGAATTAATCAAGCGCAATCCGAGTATTGATGCAAAACAAATTGGTGATGTGTTGTTAGGTTGTGCAAATCAATCGGGTGAAGACAACCGTAACGTTGCTCGTATGGCTTTGTTACTGGCTGGTTTGCCATATCAAGTTCCAGGTGAAACCGTAAATCGTTTATGTGCATCCGGATTATCTGCTTCTATGTCGGCTGCCAGAACTATTATGATTGGTGAAGCAGATTTGATGATTGCAGGTGGAGTGGAAAATATGACGCGTGGACCATGGGTGATGTCGAAAGCATCTTCTGCATTTGGTCGTGATCAACAAATGTTTGATTCGTCTTTTGGTTGGAGATTCATCAATCCAAAGATGAAAGAGCTTTACGGAGTGGACGCAATGGGTGAAACAGCAGAGAATTTAGCTGACAGAGATAAAATTTCTAGAGAAGATCAAGATAAATTTGCATTGTGGTCGCAACAAAAAGCTGCTGCTGCTCAAGCGAAAGGAAGATTTGCAAAAGAAATCATTGGCGTTTCTATTCCGCAAAAGAAAGGCGATCCGAAATTATTTGATAAGGATGAATTTATGCGTGCAGATACAACCATGGAAGGTCTATCAAAATTAAAAGGTGCATTTAAAAAAGAAGGCGGAACTGTTACTGCTGGAAATGCATCTGGATTAAACGATGGAGCAGCTGCAATTTTATTGGCTTCTGAAGATGCAATAAAAAAATTCAACCTTATTCCAAAAGCAAGAATCGTTTCAAGTGGAGTAGCAGGTGTTGAACCTAGAATTATGGGAATCGGTCCGGTTGAAGCAACCAACATGGCGTTGAAGCGTGCAGGATTGACAATGAAAGATATTGACTTAATAGAATTGAATGAAGCATTTGCAGCACAGGCGTTAGCATGCACACGTGCATTGGGAATTGCAGATAACGATTCAAGAATAAATCCAAATGGTGGAGCAATTGCTTTAGGTCATCCATTAGGTATGAGCGGAGCAAGAATTTTAAATTCTGCAGCTATTGAGTTGCAAGAACAAAACAAACGTTACGCTTTAGTTACAATGTGTATCGGAGTTGGACAAGGTTATGCAGTAATTATAGAGAAAGCCTAAATGGTCTACGAATTCAACGGATATAAACCAGTCATTCACGAAAGTGCATTCATTCATCCGAATGCAACTGTTACAGGAAATGTAATCATCGGAAAAAATGTTTATGTTGGTCCTGGTGCTGCAATCCGTGGCGATTGGGGACAAATTATTATTGAAGACGGTTGTAATGTGCAAGAGAATTGTACAATTCATATGTTTCCGGGAACAACTGTTTTATTAAAAGAAGCTTCACATATTGGTCACGGAGCAATTATTCACGGTGGCACTATTGGGAAAAATGTTTTGGTTGGAATGAATGCAGTGGTGATGGATGATGTGGTGATTGGTGATAATTGCATTGTTGGTGCTTTGTGTTTTGTTCCTGCGAATACTGTAATTCCAGAAAGAAAAGTTGTAGTTGGAAATCCAGCAAAAATTGTGAAAGATGTGAGTGATGAAATGATAGAATGGAAAACGCAAGGCACAAAGTTGTATCAGCAATTGCCTGCTGATTGTAAAGCAACATTAAAAGAGTGTGAGCCATTGAGAGAAGTTGAAAAAGATAGGCCTAAACAACAGGATATTTATAAGACCTGGAAAGAAACGAAAAGTAAATAAAATGAAAAAAGTATCACTACTACTTTCTGTATTTTTTCTTTTGATGCCATTTGTTATGATTGCTCAAGAAAAAAAATCTATTGAGAAAAAATACGAGATGAAAACGTATTATCTTATCTTTCTGAAAAAAGGTGAAAACAGAACGCAGGACTCGGTTACTGTAAGCAAATTGCAGGAGCAACACATGGCTCATTTAACAAAAATGGAAGAAACAGGCAAGATGGATATTTGTGGTCCATTGTTGGAAGATGGAGATATCCGCGGAATCTGTATTTATAATGTTGCAACAAAAGAAGAAGCGGAAAAATTAGCAAACGAAGACCCAATGGTGAAAGCCGGAAGATTAAAAGTGGAAGTACATCCATTTTATTCTGCAAAAGGAGTAAGTTTAAAATAAAACTATGAATCTATATTTGCATTTTATACTAGTGAACTCCGAATTCAATAAAGGTTTGGCGGATGATTTATACAATGGCGAAGAGTCGGAAGATAATATCAAACATTTGTGGGAAGATGAGTTCCAGGTTTCGGAACCAGTAAAAGAGTTTAAAATTTCTAACAACGCTATTTATAAGTTGGCTGGATTTTTCCCTGATGATAAACCTTTTAGTTTTGAAGTCTGGGATATGACAATTGTAGACTGTAAAACAGAAAGCGGAAAAGCGATGCAGTTTGCTGTATCAAAAAAACTATTAAAGAAAACGGAGAAGGTAGTAGATGAAAAAACAAACGATACGCATTTGTATTTCTATTTAAGAGATGCAACTCCAATGGAAAATCCAATGAACGGAGTGTATATTGTAAAAACAGATTTCCCCAAAGAACTTAAAATAAAGAAAAACTAATGGACAAATTAGCATTTTTAAAAACAGAATTTCCAAAATTAGTAAGAACGTTAAATCCTGAAGCCAAAGGTGAGTGGGGAGTATTAAACGGACAACAAATGGTTGAACACATGGCTGACTCTATTAGCTATGCCACAGGAAAAAATACTCAGAAGTTACAATCTCCTGTTGAGCATTTAGATAAGTATAAGTCATTTGCAATGAGTGATAAAGAATTTAAGCCCAACACTCCTAATTCATTAATGCCTGCAGTTCCAAGTCCGGTAATAAAACCTACAATGGAAGAAGCTGTTCAAGAACTCGAAAAACAAATTGCAGCTTTTATTAATTATTTTGAAAGCAATAAAGGAGCTACAATTACGAATCCATTTTTTGGTGATTTAAATTTTGAAGAGTGGGTGCATTTATTGCATAAACATGCGGTGCATCATTCGAAACAATTCAGACTTCTGTAATTACCATTTATAGCAAACCGCATAATTTGGTCTTACTTTTTTTATTTTAGAGTGTTTTAATTTAGCTCTATTGAGTTTTTTATAAAATGCTGTCCCCGATTTTTTCTTTTTTGCTCTCGATCCGGAGCTTCCCGAACCTATTGATAATTCCCGACTTTTGAAATTGAAGTCTCTTTTAACCTGATTGGATGAATTGTCGTTTCCGTTATTATCAATTGGATTAAAATTATTGACATTTAATACTTGCTGTATTTGTTGATTATCATTATTATCAAACTGATTTATGTTGTTAAAATTATTTGATGCAAACAGCTGGTTTTGCTCATTTACTTTATTGTTTTGTCTGTTATCATCATTCTGAATCCTATTGTATTCGTCATCTGCCAGTTGTTGTAATTTATGACAAGGGCAGTTTGGATTTCTAGGATCGTTGATGTCGTATTCTTGATTGCCAGTGTTTTGTGAAAAGGCAGGACTACTGAATAACAAAAGTAAAATGAATAAACGCAGAGCCCCGAAAAATTTCGGTAATAAGGACTTTTGAGCGCTACCTTCTCTACTCATCTTTATTATCTCTCTAAACTCTCTGCGATTATTCATTTGTCTTTTGTATTAAACGATTTATATTATATTTTATTATTTTTCAATATGTTAAAATTATATAACAGCTTTTTTAATGGTTACTTTATCCATTCCACTCCATGTTTTGAATTCATTAGTATAGTACAAATAAGCGGATGAAGCTGGTGCATCGTATTCTCCTGGCATTTCTGCTTTCAAATCCAAATTAATTGTTTTTACAGCTTTTGAATCCATACCGCGGTAGTATACAGCAATATTGTTGCCAACAATTTCATAATAATCAAACACTTTTTTGTCTTGCAACTCTTTTAACTGCCAAGGTTGAACGGTGAATCCTGCAGGAATTCCAATAATTGCCATTGTGCTTGGAACTTCTTCGTTCTTTTTATTTGTAATGGTTGCAGTCATGCGAACTGTTTCTCCAACATTTGCTGTTTTTTTAGCAAGTGTTGTTTTTAAATCAATTGCACAAACTGCATCACTAACCGGTAATGTAGTGTTCCATGTTGCAGAAACCGAATAAGGTAATGGTGTTTTCACTCCCACATATTTCACTTTCACATCATGTTTACCTTCACCTTTTACAAATTCTTCCATTCCCTCAATTACAATTGAACCTTTTTCTCCTGCTTTGTATGATTTTTCAGCTACTTTTTTACCATCTACATAAACTTCTACTGTTCCGTCTTCATTGGTTTTTTTACTTGCTTTAGCATACTCAGTCAATGCTTTCAAGGCTAAGATTGTTCCTTGTGTGCTGCTGAATGTTCCAGAACCATTTCTAGAACCTATTAAATACTTAACAGCATTTTGCATTGCACTTGCATTTTTACCTTGTGTTTTTAACAAGGCAAGAATACTTAGAGATGTTGTTTCAATTGTTAATGATTGTCCTTGTGAGTAAGTGATAGAGTGTGTAGAACCAGTCCAGCTTCCATCTTTTGCTTGCTTTTCAATCAATGCATCCATTGCTTCGTTTCCTTTAGATGTCTCATTCAATTTGTAAGAAGCATTTGCCATCATTGCAAGCATATATGGATCTTTTAACTCCATTGCTTTTTTGTAAGATGTTTCGTACTCTTTTTTGATATCTGTATAATCTGCTTCAGCCAATGCATAAACAGTATAAGCATTCAAGATATCATTGCTGATTCTTCCGAAATCATGGTATGCATGTCCTTCTCTTTGGAATCCACCTTTACCGTCTTTGTGACTCATTAACCATTCAGCAGTACGATTCAGCATTTTTTGATCCACATCAGCTCCTGCCTTTTTCATGTCTACAAATTCCATGATTCCATATGCAGTTAGTCCTTCATGTGCTGGAGATGCTCCAAACCATTCGTAACCTTTATCTTTTGCTTCGAATGTTGTTAAACGTTTGTACCCTCTGTCTAATAAATCTGTAGCACGTGAAATTGTTTTTGAATCTTTGCTGTCTGTTGATTTTAAATAATCCAACACCATTGCATTTGGATAAGCAGTGCAAGAAGTTTGTTCAAAACATCCGTAAGGCTCAGATAAAATTCCTTCTATACCTTTCATTAAATCGTTCACTACATTAGGATAAGCTGTGAGACTCATTTTAAATGAACCATTCACCACTTTATTCATTTCGAATGAAAAATTCTTTTCCATGTCTTGCCCTGAAAATGATGCTACAACAGGAAATCCTTTTGGTGCAATTTTAATTTTTTGAGTGAATGCATCTCCTAAACCACATGCACGGAATGAGATAGTAAATTCTCCATAACCAATTTTATCTAACACTTTATAGTCCAAATAAATGGTTTTTGCTTTTCCTGGCATAATGATTTGTGCTGTTGGAATTTCAACAATTGCTTTTAATCCATCTGGAGAAAGAATTGTTAATGCTCCACCCAAAGGTTTATCAGTATTGTTTTTTAATGTAAGTGGAATAGAAACAATATCTTCTGTTGCTACTTCAACTGGAATTTTAGTTGTCATTGCAAAAGGTAATTGTGTAAAGAAATTTTTCTCAGTTCTTCCTACAGTTCCATCTGATGCAATTCCCTCTACAGTTGTACGGAAAGAAGTAATGTCATCTGAAGCATAAAACTCTAGTGTTTTGCTTCCTGATTTGTCAACTTCAACATTTGGATTCCAGTAAATGGTATTTCTAAAGTCTGTTCTTGTTTCAACAGTTTCATTTTTATCGTATGCAGGAGCAGCAAACTGACGAGCACGATAATACGTCATGATGTTTTGTTGATTCACATTTTTTTGTTCTTCTTCCATTTTAAAGAATCCTGATCTTATGTCAGCTGATTTAGAAACTACAATTGCATTGTTCACAACATTGTTTCTGTTTTGTTTCTTATCAACTTTAGCATCATTCGCATCATCTTTCGGGCCTTTTAAATTATCCAATACTTCCATTTGCGCTGCAAAAACTTCTACATTCTTTCCTTTTTTTGCTTCACTTTTTTCTTTTACAATTGCCTTTTTCATTGGACGATTTTCTTGTCTTACTTTTTCAGCTTTCCCTTCTCCAGCACCACCCATGTCTTCTGCCATTTCAACCATTGGCATTTCATCAAAATCTGCTCTAGATGCAGACGAACTAGGAATAGCATTTCCATAATAACGGTTATAATAATTGTTATCATATAAATACATAACAAGTCCTTGGTTGTAGTTTTGTATATATTGTGATTGCGGGCCATAGCCTGAAGCTGAATAAGATAAGGTGACAGGTGTAGTTAAATCCAGTTTGTTAAAAATAAATTTTCCGTTTTCATCTGTTTCATATTCTCCGCCATTGTTAATTTTAATTTTTGCATTGCTTAATACTTTTCCTGTTGATGCATCCAATACAGTTCCAGCTACAATTGCTCTTTCTCCTAAATAAGCTACAGCAGGAATGTTGTCACTCATCAGCTTTTCCCACGTGAATCTTCTCCAACCTGCAGTTAATAATAGATAATCTAAAGCTTTATCTGCTTTCGGTTCTTTTTCATTAAAATAGAATGCAGGTTCTTCTACTTTTTCTTTGATGTCTTGTTGTAATAAAAGTTGTGACAAAATATTTCCTGACTTATCATCTGCAAATGAAATTAATTGATCATTTACTACCGACAAGGAAAGATTTGCCGGCATTGGAATTCCTCGCTCATCTTTAACTGTAACAGTCATTTTTACTTTTTCTCTTGGAAGGTATTTGTCTTTATCGGTTTCCACAGAAATGCTTAATTGTTTATCCTTATTTACAAAGGCTAAGCGCTCAGAACGAGGAACATCTTTAGAATCGAATAAAGTAATTTGAGAAACTCCAATTGGAAAGTTGCTTGTTGGGAAAACAATTTTATTGCTTCCTTTTTTTGCAGAAAATTCTGTTGAATAATAAATTTTACCTCTTACTTGAGCAATTAATGACAACTCTTCTGTTTCTGTAGTATTTACATTTACTGTAAGTTCACCATTTTTTGAATTATCTACATTCATTACATAACCGCGCGACATTGGTTTCGGTAATTCAAATGTTTCTGAAATGCCTTCTGGTTTTGTAATTTTTACAGAATATTTTTCATTTGGTTTAGGAATAAATGTGAATGAGCCCATTCCCATGTGAAAACTACTGAAAGAAGTTATCTGAGAACCATTTTCGTTTACAACTATTCCTTCAATATCTGCTGGTTTGTCAAATTCATTCAACGCACGAAATGCAACATTGCTTTCCAATCCGGTAACTAAATCGCCACCTTCTGGAAATGCTGTAAATTGAATTTTATTTAATAAGATTGGAATAGAGCGGGAAATACTTTCTGTTAAACCATTGTAATCGATCATTACGTTTAACAATCCATCATTTGTTTTTAATTCTTTTGGTAGATTGAATTTGATATATCGCATTCCGTTTTCATCTGTCTCTTCTCCCTTAGCGATAATTTGTTGTCCGTTTAAATTTGCAACAAACTTTATTTTATAATTACTTAGAGGTTTATTTTCGTTGGTGTTTAATTCGAGTTTTGCAACAACTTCATCTCCTGCACCGAAAGCTTTTTTCTCGAAATCCAATTTCATTTTTAAATTTGGAAGAACTACATCTTGTACTTGTAATTCTTTTTCGAAAACATTATCAGCACCTTCATTTTTCATCCAGTTGGTATAAGCTCTTACTTTATACATTCCACCAAGTGCTTCCGCATCTAAAACAAAATCACCGGCAGCAACACCATTTTTAGCTATGATATTGATGCTTTTTTCAATTGTTCCTTTTGGATTTAAAAATTCAACGTGAACAATGTCACTTTTGTTGGAAGCTTTCATAGTTTGTCCGTCACGAACATAAGTAGTGAACCAGATATTATCTCCCGGTTCATAAAAAGGCTTATCGAACTGAACATATATCCGGTCTTCCGGAAGTTTTTGTTGATAAGCACTTAGTTTACTTTTTATGGAGCGGATAAATTCATTATCCATTGCTAATTGGTAGTAATTGCTAGGAGTGATCCAAGCTACCATTGCCAACATTGCAAGGCTTACACCTGCGATTGGCACTATTCTGTTCAATTTTATATTTCTCATGGCTATAGGTTTTGATTTCTTTTCGCCAATAAGATGCAGGGGCTTTAAAATTTCCATAAAGGGAAATTTAAAAGAATTATAAATGATGAATTATGGATTATGAATGGGGCCGATTAGCCTTCTAGTATTGAAATATACAAATCTTCCACTTTTTTACGAGCCCATGGTGTAGTTCTTAAGAATTTCAGACTTGATTTAACACTTGGGTCTTTTTTAAAGCAATTTATGTCGATATGATAGGCTAAATTTTCCCAGCCGTAATAGTTGACTAAATGATTGAGAATCATTTCAAGGGTTTTTCCATGCAGCGGATTATTTTGCTGTTGAGATTGCATGCAAAAAATTAATTTCTTCTATAAGTTCTGATTTTAGCGTCTTTCCCTTTCAATTTTTCTTTTCTACCTGGTCCGCCTAGATTCACTTTTTTATTTTTTTCTTTCTTCTCATGGAAAGCAGCTCCAGGAACATGTTTGTCTTTCCCTTTTTTCTGTTTTATTTTATCAATCATCTTTGGAGTTTCATCATCCGTAAGCATTTTTGAAATCACAACATCAGAAGGAATAGATTCATAAGGAATAGCTTTGTTCATTACACGTTCAATTTCTACCTGAAATTCCTGTTCAACTTCATTGATAAAAGTAATAGCAGTTCCTGCTTTGTTTGCACGACCGGTTCTTCCGATTCTATGAATGTAATCTTCAGGAGTTTCAGGTGTATCAAAATTGATAACGTGTGTAACATCTGAAATGTCTAACCCTCGGGCAAGAATATCAGTTGCAATTAATAATCGTTTTGTACCTTCATGAAATTGACGCAAAGAATTTATACGCACTGTTTGTGCTAAATTGGAATGAATAACAGTTACATCATCAGTAAATTTATTTTTTAATTGATCGAATAAATTGTCGGCTAGTTTTTTTGTAGAAACAAACACAAGCACTTTGCTTAATTCTCCATCAGTTCTTAATAGGTAGTCAAGCAAATTTACTTTTGTATTAAAGTTAGGAACATGATAGCAAACCTGAATAATTTGTTTTAATGGAGTTCCGTGAGGTGCAACTTCTATTTTATGTGGTTCGAAAAAATATTTTCCAATTACTTGTTCAATTTCTTCGTTCATAGTAGCAGAAAACATCAAATTTTGTCGTTTTGTTGGTAATGTTTCCAAAAAACTCAACAGCGGTTGACGAAAACCCAAACTCAACATTTGATCAACTTCATCAATCACCAACTGCTTGATGTCCTTTAATCGTAATATTCCTGTCAAAGCTAAATCGACTAATCTGCCTGGAGTAGCAACTATAATATCTGAGCCATTATAAACAAGTTGTTTCTGTGTATTGATGTTTGTTCCACCATAAACAGCTAAAAAGCGAATGCTTTTATATGTACAAAGTTTTTCTATTTCCTTTACAATTTGCAATACCAATTCGCGCGTAGGGACAATAATTAATACACGAGGATGTTTCTGGTCGGAATATTTTAGTTGACGAAGAATCGGTAGGAGGTAAGCAAATGTTTTACCGGTTCCTGTTTGAGCTATTCCAACGATATCCTTTCCTGACATAATCAAAGAAAATGCTTTTTCCTGAATAGGTGTAGGCTGAACATAGCCTAAGTCGTTCAGGGCATTTAGTAAAGGTTTGTCGAGATTGAGTTGGTCGAATTCCACGCGGAATAGTTTATATACATTTCAAAGGTACACTTATTAAATGGAATGTGGAGGCAAAAAATTAAGGGTTCGATTCATTTCTGAGAGTAAACAGTGTGAATTTTTAAGATATTGACGCTGATTTTTTATACAAATCAGGTGCTTTTTTGAAAAGTATCTCCAAGTTTTGAAGGTAACTTTTTTTCAGTTATCACCGTAGCCGTATGTAGTGTTTCTATTTTCAAAAATAGCTGCTTAAAATCTATTGGTTTTACAATAAAATCAAATGCTCCGATACCGATGGATTTTGATATTAATGTATTATGGTCCAATGATGAAATAAGAATTACTGGTATTCGGTGAAAATGAAATTCCTTTAACACACTTAACAATGCTAATCCTGAGAGACCTGGCATCATTACATCACAAATAAGCAGATCCGTTTTGTTTTCCTGTATGAAGTTGAGAGCACTCATGCCATTGTTCACAGAAATAACATCACTATATCCCTTTAATTTAAGCTTTTTTGAAATAGCTAATAGCATTAAATTATCATCATCTGCAACTAATATTTTCATGGCAAATATTCCTTTCTATGACAATATTCTGTTTATTAAAAACAAGGTTATAATAAGAAGTGCAACCGACAAACTCAGTAAGCTCATTCTTCTCTCTTCTTTATCTGCATTCTCAGAATAAGCGATTTCATACGAAAGGTGTCCGATAATTTTTTTTAGTTTGATAAAGCTGTTTTCACTTTTTGTGAGATAGTCGAAAGCTCCACCTTTCAAGCTATTTATTGCAACCTCTATATTATCTTGGGAGGATAACATAATAACTGCTGTATCAGGTGCCCTTCTTTTTATTTTTTTCAAGACTTCAATACCATCTATTGCTTCAGGATAATTACCGTTTAAACGATAATCCAGGATAATCAGCGAAGGATTCTGGTGCAAATTTTGTACACATTCTTCTCCTGTTGGAAATGTCTTTATCTCTAGGTATGCATTGTCTTTTGATAGTTTATATTTTAACGCGCTAACAAATAATTTGTCATCATCTACCAAAAAAATTTTCATTTTATTTTTTGCATCCATGATGTTGGTTTTTTATTCCTCTGTTCATATTCAATTTGTTGCTGTGTTTTCGGAAAACTTAACATTGTTTTCGGAAAATTACTTATAGACTAATTGTCCAGGTTTTGCCTGTATGGTCCACTCACCCATAGAAATATATCTATAGACATTTTGACTTCTTATACGAAAGCTGCAATGGTATTTAATTTTTTTTCGATTAACGGAATGGTTTATTCTGTGAATGGAGAATTTTCTGCAGTTCAAAGGATCTATTAAGTAAGATACCAGGAAGGTGAGTTTATGCTTGATATTTCTCTTTAAATCATTTTTAATCTTTGATACACATAATTACGGTAGGTTTTTCCAATAGGAAAAATTTTTTCGTTATATGAAATGATATCGTCTTCTATACTTTCAATTTTATCGATTCGTATAATGTAGGAACGATGAACCCGTATATAATGTTTTTGCGATAACTTAGCTTCCATTGCGTTCATGCTGGAATGAATGATAATTTTTTCCTTTTCAGTATTAAGTGTAATATAATCGCCTAAAGCCTGAACCCAAATAATATCTGACTTCTTAATCCTGACCATGCTGGATCCTTTTTTTATAAATACGTTATCATCATCAATATAATGCAAAGCATCTTTTTCAGCTATATTCTTAGCTCTCAGAACTGCTTTATAAAATCGAGAATAATCAAATGGTTTAACCAGAAAATCGGTAACCTCATATTCGAAAGCTTTATGTGCAAGCTCTGTGTGAGTTGTGACTATAATTACTTGGGGCATTTTTTGCTGGATGGTTTGAATGAATTTCATGCCATTCATTTCGGGCATTTCAATATCGAGAAAAATCAAATCAACACTGTTTTCTGATAGAAAAGACAAGGCCGAAATAGGTTCTTGAAAAGAATGGAGCAAATTTAGAAAACTTGCCTTTTTACTATAGGCTTCTATTAATTTTCTTGATATTAAATCATCATCTAAAACAATACAGTTAATCATGTTTTTTGAATTTTCTTTTTTCATCTTGTAATTCTTTAATAGCCACTGAACAAACCCGAATTAATTTTTCTACCAAATAAGGAAGTGAATCAAGATTAATTTGTTCACTTGCATCATGCTCTACAGTCTTAACGATATCCTTGATGCTATGCAGGCCAATAAAATTAATGGTTGGTTTCATTTTGTGTGCAACACCTCCTAATTCGACCCACTTTTTCTCGTTCAAGTACTTTTTTAAATCTTCAAGCATTTCTGGGGTTTGTGTGAGAAAGCAATCTATCATTTCTTCCACAAACTCATTACTTCCTTCCGAAACATTGATCAAGTATGTTAAATCGATGTGTTGGCCATTTTCATTTGCAATATTCTCTTTTTCAATTTCCGGTATTTGTAAATCTGTTGTTTGACTTTTGCTAATATTTTTTCTAGTTAATTGTCTTATTTTTTCATACAACGTTTTTTTTATAAAAGGTTTTGATATATAATCATTCATGCCAACTGAGATACACTTTTCAGCTTCTCCAATAAGAGCATGGGCTGTCATTGCAATTATGGGGGTTTGCGATTTTGGAATGGACATTTTATTGCGAATATATTTGGTAGTTTCATATCCATCCATTTCTGGCATTTGAATATCCATCAATACAATATCATAATTTTTCCCTTTTAGCATTTCTGTAGCAATTTTTCCGTTATCAGCAATTTCTAATCTGCAATTCCATTTTTCGAATATTCTTTTTGCCAGTAATTGGTTCATTTTATTGTCTTCTGCTAATAATATATGTAAACCTTGTAGCTCAGAATAAGAAGTATTTTGTTCTTCTAAAAATTCAGGAATATTTTTATCGTTTCCCTTTTTGAATGTCAATAAAAATTTAAAACAAGAGCCCTTACCTAACTCACTTTTTGCCGAAATGTTCCCTCCTTGTAACTCTACCAACTGTTTTGCAATCGTTAAACCAAGGCCAGTGCCTCCATGCTTTCGCGTAGTTTCATTGCTTGCTTGAGTGAAGCTATCAAAAATTTTTGAAAGATTATGTTTTGTTATACCTACTCCGGTATCAAGCACTCGAAAAATTAGTGTATAATTGTCTTCTTTTTTTTCCTTCAGTTGTATATCAATTTTTACATTACCTTTTTCGGTAAATTTAATTGAATTGCCTACAAGATTCAAGAGTATTTGCCTTAGTCGTACTGTGTCTCCAATAATTATTTTTGGAATATTATAAGATATAAAATAATCTAAGCCTATGCTTTTACTAATGGCTGTGAAATGAAGTGTTTGTAAAACACCTTCAACCAATTCTTCAAGGTTAAATGGTCGGTTTTCAAATAATATTTTGCCAGATTCTATTTTTGAAAAATCGAGTATATCATTAATAATAGATAATAAATTATGTGCAGATAGTTTAATGGCGTCAGCACATTCCTTTTTGTCTGGAGAAAGCTCGTTTTCTAGTAATATATCAGTCATTCCAATAATAGCG
>SXIH01000024.1 GCA_005772895.1 Bacteroidota bacterium
AAGTGATGCTAACAGTTGTACAGGCACTACTACAATTGCAGTAGTGGATTTATCAGGTCTTACTGCATCTATCACCGCTCAGACAAACGTTTCTTGTAATGGCGGCAACAATGGTAGCGTAACAGTATTGGCATCAGGCTCTACAGGTCCTTATTTATATTCGATCAATGGTGGAGCACTGGGTGGCAGTGGAACATTTACTACTCTTGCGCAAGGTTCTTATACAGTAGTAGCACAGGATGCTAACGGATGTACTATTTCAGTTCCGGTGAATATCACTCAACCAACTGTATTAACGGGTAACGTATCTGCTCAAACAAATATCACTTGTTTTGGACTCAGCAATGGTAGTGTGACTATTTTAGCAGCAGGTGGAACAGCAAGCTATACTTACTCTTTAGATGGAGGAGCTGCACTCACTACTTCTACATTCTCAGGATTAACTCTGGGTGCACACACAATAACAGTGACTGATGCAAATGGATGTACAGTAGCTGTACCGTTTACAATTACTCAACCAACAGTATTAACACTTGTAACTTCAACAACAAATGCAACTTGTACTGCAGCCAATGGTACTGCAACAGTAACTGCATCAGGAGCAACTCCTGCTTACTCTTACCTTTGGACGCCTGCAGGAACAGGGTCTACAACTTTAACCAACAGTGCTATTACAGCGGGTAACTACACTGTTACTGTTACCGATGCCAATGGTTGTACACAAAGTGCAACTGCTTTAGTTGGCGTGACACCTGGTGGAACAGCTGTTATTTCGTCCAGCACCAATGTGACTTGTGCAGCAGCAAACGATGGAACAGCAACGGTTTCAATGGGTGCCGGTTCAACACCACCATTTACGTATACTTGGACACCAGGTTCTCAAACAACCGTAACTGCTGTAAATTTAGGGCCTGCGAGTTATACTGTTAGTGTTGTTGATGGTAACGGTTGTGTTTCAACTGCCTCGGTAGTTATTACAGAACCAACAGTATTAACTCAAACTTTTACGACAACCAATGTATCTTGTTTTGGTGGTAGCGATGGTGTAATAACTATTAACGCTTCAGGTGGAACTCCAGGTTATACTTATCTATGGACGCCTGGAAGTTATACTACTGCAACAATTACAGGATTACCTGCTGGAACATATGTTTGTGTATATACCGATGCAAACGGTTGTCAGAAAACAGGTTCAGTAACCATTACCGAGCCGGCAGGTATGACACTTACCTCTACTCAAATAGATGCAACTTGTAATATGGCAAACGGAAGCGCAACAGTTTCTGCCGGTGGTGGAACAGGACCATATACTTATTCATGGAGTACAACACCTATCCAAACAACAGCTACTGCAACAGGTTTACCATCTAATACTTATGTTGTGACTGTGACCGATGCTAACTCTTGTACGCAGACACTCCCTGTTACAATAAATAATAACGCTGGTCCGGTTGCTACATTATTCTCAAGCAATAACGTATCTTGTTTTGGAAACAACGATGGTAGTGCAACAGTAACAGTGAGTGGTGGAACTATTCCGTTTACTTTTGCTTGGAGCAATGGTCAGACACTTCCAACAGCTACCAACTTAGTCGCAGGAACTTATACTTTAACTGCAACAGATGCCAGCGGATGTGTTGCTTCAGTTTCGGCAGTAATCACAGAGCCTACAGTGTTGACTCTTTCTGTATTCAGAACAAATCCAACATGTGACGGAGCTTGTGATGGAACAGCAACTTCAACTACTACAGGTGGAACAGCACCTTATACTTACTTATGGAATCCGGGTGGAGCAACTACTCCGTTTAACTCAGGAATGTGTGCGGGTACTTATACTTTACAAGTAACAGATGTTAATGGTTGCACTACATTCCAAGCAACAGCATTATCAGATCCTGCTCCTGTAACAGCTTCAACAACTAATACAAATGTCAGCTGCAGCGGATTATGTGATGCAACAGCAACAGCCAATGCCTTAACAGGAACCGGTCCGTTCACTTATTTGTGGAGTGATATCAATGCTCAGACAACACAAGTAGCAACAGGACTTTGTGCAGGAACTTATACCGTTACTGTGACTGATGCTGCAGGTTGTACAGGAACTGCAGTTGCTACGGTAACTACACCGGCTTCTATGATTGCTTCCATTACATCTATCGGAAACGTAACTTGTGCCGGAGCTTGTGATGGTTATGCAACTGCAACTGTTGCCGGTGGTTCTGCACCTTATGCATATTTATGGGATCCAACTTTCACTGCAGGTGCTTCGGTAAACAATATGTGTGCTGCTAATTACACGGTAACTGTAACCGATGCAAACGGATGTACAGCTTCAACAACAGCTAATATTACTGAACCTTTCCCACTTGTTGCAACAATTACAAGTACTAACGTTTCTTGTTATGGTGCTTGTGATGCAACAGCAAACGCTGTGTACACTGGTGGTACAGGACCTTATACGTTTATGTGGACACCTACATTTGCAACTACTCCAAACATTACAAACATCTGTGACGGGGTTCATGATTTAACAGTAACCGATGGAAACGGTTGTACTGCATTTGCTTCTGTAATAATTACTCAGCCTACAGTACTTGCGGTAAGCACAACCACAACAAATTCAAGTTGTGGAAATGCCGATGGTTCTGCTTGTGCAGCGATAACAGGTGGTGTGCCTCCATTTACTTATTCTTGGAATGACCCCGGAACTCAAACTACTATTTGTGCATCCAACATCAATGCAGGAGTTTATACAATTTCTGTAACAGATAATAACGGATGTAATGTGACAGGCGTTGCTACCGTAAATGATAATACTGCTCCGGTAGTAACTATCCCTACTTCTGCAAACGTAACCTGTGCAGGTGCTGCCAATGGTAGTGCTCAGGCAAACGTGGTAGGTGGAATTATTCCATACAATATTTTATGGACATCGGGTCAAACAACAGCATTCATTAATAGTTTATCCGGAGGAATTTATTCGGTAACTGTTACCGATTCAATCGGATGTGTGGGAACAGCTTCTGTGACTATCAACGAGCCTGCTCCGCTTGTTTCAGGAATCTTAGCTTCTTCTAACGTAAGCTGTTTCTTAGCTTGTGATGGAACAGCCTTAGTAGGTGCTGGTGGCGGAACTGCTCCGTATACTTATTTATGGAACTCTATTCCAAGTCAAACCACAGCTAACGCAACAGGCTTGTGTGCTGCGGGATACACAGTAACAACTACTGATGCAAACGGATGTACTTCTACAAGTTCTGTAACAATTACTTCTCCAACTGCTGTAACTATCACAGTTGTATCTACTACAAACGTTTCTTGTAATGGTGGAAGCAACGGTGCAATCGATATTAGTGTGGCAGGAGGTTCTCCTGGTTATGTTTACTCTTGGACACCAAACGTAGGTTCAGGACCAATGGTAACGGGATTAGTAGCAGGAACATATAACGTTGCAGTTTCAGATCAAAACGGATGTACTGCTAATATGAACATCATTATTACTGAACCAACCGCTATAACACTTTCTACAATTACTAATCCTAGTACTTGTGGAAACTCTAACGGATCTGTATCGGTAACACCGGCAGGAGGTACTCCTGGTTATACTTATTTGTGGAATACATTACCTCCACAAACAACAGCCATAGCAAATGCATTGTCTGCTGGTGTGTATGATGTTGTTGTTACAGATAATAATGGTTGTACAGCAAACGTGTCTGTTATTTTAAGTGACATTGCTGGTCCAACACTTGATCCGTTTATTTATTCTGAACCATTATGTAATGGAACACCAATGGGAACTGCTACAGCTATGCCTGTTGGCGGAACACCGGCATTCACTTATTTATGGAGTGGAGTTGGAGCACAAACAACACAAACTGCAGTTGCATTAATTGCCGGAACATACACAGTAACTGTAACTGATAATAATGGTTGTAGTGTTACAGGATCGGTAATAGTTACGGAGCCTGCACCAACAGATATTATTGTTACTCCAAATGATACAATTTGTCTTGGTGAGAACTTCCAAATTTATGGTGTTGGTTATGGTGGAACAGCTCCATATACGTACTTCTGGACTCCGGCTACATTTAGTGGTGCAGGACCACATGTGGTAAATCCTACTGTTACTACCACTTACGATGTATACTTAACTGATTTTAATGGATGCGTTTCTCCAACAGGAACAATTACTTTATTTGTTCATCCACCGGTTGTAGTAACTGCAACTGACGTGAGTGTATGTGACGGAAGTTTTGTAACTATCTCTGCAGTTGCTGCAGGTGGTAATGGCGGACCATATACTTACACTTGGAGTAATTCATTTGTAGGAGCTTCTCAGAGTGTGTCGCCTCCAATAGCATCTTCACCATTTGATTACATTGTAATGGTAGATGATGGTTGTTCTTTATTAGCTACTGATACAGCTACCGTTACTGTTAACCCGTTAGCAGTATCTTCTATGATTGCAAATGATACAGCAGGTTGTGAAGACTTCACTGTAATTTTAAACGGAATGAGTGATATTGGTACAAGTTATTCTTGGGACTTTGGTGATGGTTCTGCAAATGTTAGTGGAGAACCTGTAACACATACTTATCCAAATCCTGGTAGCTATAACGTAACGTTAACGGTGACTACTGCATTGGGTTGTGTATCATCAATAACTTATAACAATTATATTGATGTGTGGCCGGGACCAACTGCAGCGTTTAGTTATGCGCCAACTACTATTACAGAAACAGCTCCTTTGGTAGACTTCACAGATCTTTCAACCGGTGCAACTGCTTGGGATTGGGATTTTATTTATCCAACCAGCATTTATACTGATACGTTGCAGAACCCATCTTACTTCTACAATGCACCGGGAACTTACACGGTGATGCTAGCTGTAACAAATAATTTTGGTTGTACAGATACTGCTTACAACGATTTAGAAGTTGCTCCGGAATACGCGATGTATGTTCCGAATGCATTCAGTCCATTAAATCATGATGGAAAAAATGATACCTTCTTCCCTCAGGGAGTTGGTTTTGATCCTGATAATTTTGAGATGATGATCTTCGATCGTTGGGGTAATATGATTTACAAAACAACTGATATCACTAAAGGTTGGGATGGTAAAGTAAAAGGTGGAGATAAGGTTGCACAAATTGATGTGTATGTTTGGAAAATCAATACAAACGATTACCAAGGAAACACAAAACAATATGTGGGTACTGTGACTATTGTGAAATAGAAATTGTAATCAAATATAAACGCCCAGACAGAAATGTCTGGGCGTTTTTTTTGAATAGATGATGAAAATTTATTTATGTCCGAAGGCAACACTCTTTACCCAACCTTTTCCCCATTCATCTATTTCTTGATCGTTCCACAATTCAGGATAAAAAATACGTTTTTGAAAACGTGGTGGTAAATATTTCTGCCAGTTAGTTCCACCTGTAGCAGCAATATCTTCAGGGTCTTTTTGTAAATAACGGACTGCAGATTTATAATGAGATAGTGGCCAGTTGATATTTACATTCACATCCATTTGACGCAATGCCAAAACTAATTTTTCGTTTTTCTGATCTTCTGCGGATAATGATTTGTATAATGCTAATAAGTTAGTGTGCTTAAATTTTTTCGCAAGATCAATAAAAATTTGCTGATACTTTTCTTCGAACTGAACAAGTGTCAAAGTTTTTTTACCGCTTGCAAGTTCTGTTGCTCCTGCTTTCCAATAGATGTGTTCGTACATCGCTTCAATTTGCGAATCGTTAATATCATTGGAAAAAGTTTCACGAACATCTTTAGCTACTAAATTTTTAAAAGTGGTAGAACAAATTTCTATCATACGATATTGCCCCGATTGAAACCCACTTGCAGGAAGTAAACTCATTCTGAATTTCAGAAATTGTTTAGGATCCATTCCATCCACCATAATGTCAAATGAAGAAATTAATCCTTCGAAATAGCGGTTAATACGCAATATTCGGTCGGTGAAAAATTTTACATCAATGTCTTTTTTCTCAGCAATCTGATTGTACTCATGCAAACAAAGTTTGAAATACAATTCAGTTATCTGATGATACATGATAAAAATTTCTTCATCTGGTATTTTTGTTTTAGGATTTTGTAAGCTTAGTAAAGTATCTAAATGAATATAATCCCAATAGGTCAAATAATCAGCGTAAAGCAAACCATCAAGATAAGATGAAAGATCTTGTCCCATTGCCTGGAATTTTTCATCCAACAATTTAATACGTTCTACTATTTCAGGTTTTAATTCCATAATCAAACTTTTTGAATTCAGGTGCAAGTTAGTTAAAACCTATAATTATAAAAAATGATTGTTATCAGATGTATGGTGTCGCGCTTTCGGTGCTTCAATATGTCATCCCTACGGGATTTTTATTCTGGGGGATAATGTTTTTTCTACCGATATCTTGTCCCTACGGGACAAATAAATAAAATTCGTTTCTACTAAACATTATCCCTACAAGACATTGAGAACAGAGTTGGGACGAAACAATTATCCCATAGGGATAAAATATTGGTAACACCTCTTTCCTTCCTAAATAAACAAAGTCCCGTAGGGGACTTAATATCGGTAATAAAAAACGCCACTCTTTTCAGAATGACGTTTTTCGCATATGGGGATGTTGCTTAATTAACCTTGGCAACAGGATGAGCTAAACCCTTGTAGGCTTTTAATTCTGCTTTGATAGAACCAACCAATACATCGGCTTGACCTAAAATTGGAATGTGGTTTTTATCGTCAGTAATCCAAATATTCAAATCTTCTTCGTGTTTAAATACTCGTCCTTTTTGGACAATCGGGCGATACTTTAAGCATTTGAAAGTTCCTAAATCAGTAGTGATTGTTTCGCGGCCGATGAATTTTACTTTTAAAGGCCAAACTTCTTTATCCATGAAACAGTTAATAGAAAACATTTCTCCAGGTTTTGCAGCACCTAAATCTAAATTTCTTGCAGCATAAAATGCGGATAACATATCTTGCATATTTGGTTCGATGTCATACATTTCGTTATCACCAACATTTACTTTTTCGCTGTAATGGTTGAACACGTAACTCTGATCAATCTTATATCCGCCTTCGTTTACATGTCTTAAAAATATCCAAGGCACAATTGATTTATCGTCAATATAAGTTTCGTAACGGTCGCGCACTTTAAAGAAAAGATCGAACGCACCTCTGGACTGACCTAAGCCAATAACGTGATATGTTTTTCTTCCTGCTATTTCTTTTTCTTCTTCGGTAATACCAAGTGTGGCAACTCCTGCTTCAATAATTCCGTAATGCATACGGAAGGTCAACATTTCTCCACGTTTAAAAGCTTCATTATTAATTACAGGAAGCTCTTTCACTGGGCCATTATTTTCGAATGATGGCAATTCTTTTTCTTTCTGAAATGATATACAAGCAATACCTGCTATCATTACCACTGTTCCTATTAAAACAAACTTTTTCATATTCTTAGTTTTAGACAATTAGTCTATTTCAAATGCTATGCCAAAGCACTTAATACATATACGTGATTTGTTTAGGATTGTTGTGGGAATTTTCAATAATTCAGAAAATGGCAATTTTGTCCATTTTTCATCAAAAACAACAAAAAAAGGAGCAAAAAGCTCTTTTTTTAATCAAAAATCGATAAAAATGACCCTAAATTACAATATTCACAATCTTGTTGTGTACCACAATTATCTTCTTTGGGGTCTTTCCTTCGAGGTATTTTTGGGTTTGTTCAAGTGTTAAGACCTCTTTTTCAATTTGTTCTTTCGTTAAAGACAAATCATACTCTTGAAAGAAACGTGTTTTTCCATTAAAAGAAACAGGATAACTAAATGCACTTTCCACCAAATACGATTCGTTAAGTTCAGGAAATGTTGCGTAAGAAATACTTGTGGTATGTCCAAGTTTTTCCCAAAGTTCTTCTGCAATGTGTGGCGCATACGGAGCAATGATGATTGCAAGTGGTTCTAATATTTCACGTTTGTTACATTTCAAATCTGTCAATTCATTTACACAAATCATAAAATTACTTACGGAAGTATTGAAAGAAAAATTCTCAATATCGTAAGAGATTTTTTTGATTGTTTTATGCAATGCTTTTAATTCTGGTTTTGTAGCAGCATCGTTTGAAATATTTAATGTTTCACCGTTATGATATAATCTCCAAAGTTTACGGATGAAATTGCTAACACCTGAAATTCCGCTGGTATTCCAAGGTTTGCTTTGTTCCAAAGGACCAAGGAACATTTCATATAAGCGAAGACAATCAGCGCCTTGTTGTTCTACAATTGTGTCAGGAGTAACTACGTTCCGTTTTGATTTTGACATTTTTTCTACAACAGGTAGCACCTCTACTTTATTTTCAAAGAAATTACTATATTCAATATTACCTTTATTTACTTTAAAGTTCTCTTTGTTTTCTTCAAGGAATATATCTTTCGTTAAAATTGACCAGTTAGATAAAACATCAACCTTTGTGTATTCCTCTATTGCATCTGAATAAAAATAAAATTTTCCATTTTCCTCTTTCACAAGGTCGATTGGAATTGGAACAGAATATTTATGCACACACAGCTCCGATGGATAATCAGGATTTACAAGAAAGTTCTGGAAAAGAGGATGAGTATCTCCATTCTCATCAGTATGTATTTCCAATAAAAAGGATGCAATAGAAACATACTTACTCACCCCTTGAATCATCCCTTGATTAATCAATTTCTTTGCTGGTTCAGTTACAGGAATCAATCCCAAGTCGTTCAGAAATTTTGTCCAGAAACGAACATACAATAAATGTCCGGTTGCATGTTCAGCACCGCCAATGTACAAGTCTACGTTCTGCCAATAGTTAACCGCATCTTTTGAAACGAATTCTTTTTCGTTTTGAGCATCCATGTAACGCAGGAAATACCAGGACGAACCAGCCCATCCAGGCATGGTTGAATATTCGTATTCGTGTTTGCCATCTTTTCTCCACGATGATGAAGCTCTTGCCAATGGCGGTTCACCAGTTTCTGTTGGTAAATATTTATCTACTTCAGGAAGTAGTAATGGTATTTCTTTTTCATCCAATACTTTTGGAATTCCGTTTTCATAATACACAGGAATTGGTTCACCCCAATAACGTTGGCGACCGAAAATGGCATCACGCAAACGAAAATTTGTTTTTCCTTTTCCTAATCCTTGTTCTTCAATTTTTGCAATTGCTTTTTTAACGGCATCTTTAACTTCTAATCCATTTAAGAAATCAGAATTAATTAATTTTCCTTCTTTCGCATCGTAGGATTCTTTTGATAAATCGCCACCAGCAACCACTTCAATAATTGGCAAATCAAAATGTTTTGCAAAAGCATAATCGCGTGAATCGTGCCCAGGAACAGCCATTACAGCGCCTGTTCCATAACCAGCTAAAACGTAATCACCCAACCAAATTGGAATTTGTTTTCCAGTGAATGGATGAATTACAAACGCTCCAGTAAAAACTCCAGTTATCTTTTTTACATCTGCCATGCGTTCACGTTCACTTCTGTTTTTGGCAAATGTGATGTATTCTTCTACAGCAGTTTTTTGTGTCGCTGTTGTAATTTGAGAAACCAATTCATGCTCCGGAGCAAGCGTCACAAATGAAACTCCAAACACTGTATCAGGTCTTGTTGTAAAAACTTCAATCTCAGAAGTTGAATTTTCTATTTTAAATTTTAAACTTGTTCCTTCCGATTTTCCAATCCAATTACGTTGTGCTTCTTTGATAGATTCTGTCCAATCAATGCCATCCAAATCATTCAACAATCTATCTGCATAAGCGGTGATTCTCAAACTCCATTGTTTCATCAACTTGCGTTCAACAGGATATCCGCCACGCTCCGAAACTCCGTCTTTCACTTCTTCATTCGCCAAAACGGTTCCTAATTGCGGACACCAGTTTACCATTGTATCACTTAAGTATGCTAAACGATGTTCTAGTAATAAATCTGATTGCTCTTTTTCTGAAAGCTTATCAAATCCTTTCAACTTTGGAATAAGCGTAGAAATGTTTTCTGCTTTATTTGTTTCAGGATTGTACCATGAATTGAAAAGTTGAATAAAAATCCATTGTGTCCATTTGTAATAATCAGGATTTGAAGTTCTCACTTCTCTGTCCCAGTCAAACGAAAATCCTATTTTATCTAATTGTTCGCGGTAACGTGCGATGTTTGTTTTTGTGGTAATTTCAGGATGTTGTCCGGTTTGAATAGCATATTGTTCAGCAGGCAAACCAAATGAATCGTAACCCATGGGATGCAATACGTTAAATCCTTTCAAACGCTTATATCTTGCAAAAATATCAGATGCTATATAACCTAATGGATGACCAACATGTAAACCTGCTCCGCTTGGATAGGGGAACATATCCAAAACATAATATTTAGGCTTTGTTGATTTTTCTTCCGGCTTAAAAGTTTTGTTTTTCGCCCAGTATGCCTGCCACTTCTTTTCTGCTTCTCTGAAATTGTATTCCATTGTAAATTTTATTCTTTTTTTAGTGTTGCGAATATACGAAATCTGTGTTGGATGGGAACGCAGATTTGTTATGATTTTTATGATAAAAAATGATAGCCAGGTTTGCTATGATTAAGGATTATGCAGTGATAAAGCAAAAAACATAAAATACCATATTTAAATATTTATCAGCGTAAATCATAAAAATCTTAATAGATCCGCGTTCCTATTCTAGGGTTATTAACGTCAGATTGTTTATTTCAATTTCCTATGGTTTAAAAGCAAGGGCTGTTAAATGTCTATTTTTACAAAAACGAATAATAAAGGTGTCGGATAAATATTCAAAACGCAGACTAACGGGTTCTTCTATCACAACAGTAGTGAGTCTTTCGCTAGTGTTGTTCATGCTTGGTTTATTGGGCATTATCATTTTAAATACCCGTAAACTTTCCGATAATTTCAAAGAAAACATAGGTATTCAGGTTGTTATCAATGATAATGCGAAAGAAGTAGATGTTCAGCATTTGATAAAAACCTTGGATGCATCTGATTTTGTTAAGTCTACTCAATCCATTTCCAAAGAAGAAGCAGCAAAAAAATTACAAGAAGATATTGGAGAAGATTTCATCGACTTCTTAGGATTTAATCCTTTGTCGGCTTCCGTTACAGTCCGTTTAAAAGCAGAATATGCCAACTCCGATAGTTTAGCTTGGATAGAAAAAGATTTGTTGGAAACCAATTTGGTGAAGGAAGTGATCTATCAAAAATCAATGATCAACAGTATCAACGAAAATGTGAATACACTAAGTTTGTGGGTTCTGATTATTAGCAGCGTATTGATGTTTATCGCCTTGGCCTTAATCAATAATACTATCCGATTATCTATTTATAGTAAACGTTTTATCATAAAAACCATGCAATTGGTTGGTGCAACACAAGGGTTTATTCGTTTGCCATTTGTGTTAAAAGGTATTCGTCATGGTATCTACGGAGCAGGGGTTGCCATTGGGATGTTGATAGGATTTTTATATTTTCTTCAAAAACAATTACCCGAATTGGCCGAATTGCAAGACCCTAATATGCTGGCTTCTTTGTTTGGAATCGTAATTCTATTGGGAGTCATTATTTCTTGGATAAGCACTTCATTGGCGGTTCGCAAGTATTTGCGCTTAAAATCGGATGAGTTATACTATTAAATCTAGCGCTTGGTTCTCGACTCCGCTCGAACTGACAGCACAGGAGGGATCTATTCGAACGAAATCACTCTATTGTCACTTCGAGCGAAGTCGAGAAGTTCACCTTTTTTAACACCTTTTTCCCTTAAATTTTGTTACATTTGCTTTGCTAAAAAAATCATCAAAATGAGTAAAGAATCTAAAAAACAACCGGGTTTTGCTTTTACAAAAGAAAACTACCGCATTTTAATTATCGGAGTTGTTATTGTTGCTATTGGTTATATGTTAATGGTTGGCGGTGGCGCTGCAAACCCGAATGACTTTAATGCTGATGAAATTTTTAGTTTCAGACGAATTACTCTTTCTCCAATTGTTATTTTATTAGGTTTTGTAGTAGTGCTTTATGCTATTATGAAAAAATCGAAACAATAATATCAAATCGAAAGTCGGAAGTTCAATTTCGGAAGTGGAATTAAAACTTCCGAAATCCCAATTACATGAGTTACATCCAAGCTATTATTATTGCCATCATTGAAGGAATTACGGAGTTTCTGCCGGTTTCTTCAACGGGTCATATGATTTTGGCTGATTCTTTAATGAATATTCAAGACAAAGAATTTGCAAAAACATTTGAGATTGTAATTCAGCTGGGTGCTATCATGGCTGTTGTGTTTATGTACTTCAAACGTTTTTTTGTCGGTATAGATATTTATTTAAAATTAGCTGTTGCTTTTCTTCCAACCGGAGTTATCGGATTTTTTGCTTACAAAACCATTAAACTTTATTTATTCAATCCTTTTACTGTAAGTATTTCTTTAATTGTGGGTGGAGTGGTTTTGATTTTGTTGGATAAGTGGACAGAGAAAAAAAGATCGGAATACAAACAAGTAGAAGACATTAGTTTTGGTGGTGCAATTAAAATTGGATTGATACAGTGTGTATCAATGGTGCCAGGTGTTTCTCGTGCTGCCGCAACAATCTTCGGAGGAGTATTTGCAGGATTTGATCGCAAACAAGCAGCGGAATTTTCTTTTTTATTGGCGATACCAACCATGTTTGCAGCATCAGGATATGATTTGTTGAAAGAGAAAGATAATATTCATAGCGAAGACATTACCATTTTATTAGTAGGTGGATTTGTTGCTTTTATTGTTGCGCTACTTGCCATAAAAGGATTTATTGCTTTCTTAAATAAATATGGATTCAAACATTTTGGATACTACCGAATTATTTTAGGTGCTTTGTTTTTAGCTTACGCACTTAGTACAGGATTACAACTTACTCCATAATATTTCATGACCGATTTCAGAACAGGAGAAGTTCTTCTCATTCATAAGCCGCTTAAGTGGACATCCTTTCAAGTGGTGAATAAAATGAAATGGTTAATCAAAAATCATCCTTCCTTAATTTTAGATGGAAAAAAAGTGCAACCAAAAATAGGGCATGCAGGAACTCTTGATCCACTTGCAACGGGTTTGTTGATTGTTTGTACTGGAAAGCAGACAAAAAATATTGAAAACTATCAAGCGCAAGAAAAAGAATATACAGGAACATTTTTTATTGGTGCAACAACAGCTTGTTTTGATTTGGAAAAAGAAATTGATGCACATTTTCCAACTGGACACATTACGGATGAATTAATAAAAGAAGCAACAAAACAATTCATAGGAACAATTCAGCAAACACCTCCGCTTTTTTCTGCAATAAAAATTGATGGAAAGCGTGCTTATGATATTGCAAGAGCAGGAAAAACTGCAGAAATAAAGTCCAAAGAAATTACCATTACTATTTTTGAGATAATACGGATAGCTTTACCGGAAGTCGATTTCAGGGTGGTGTGTAGCAAAGGAACTTATATTCGTTCACTCGCCCGTGATTTTGGATTGGCACTAAATTCAGGTGCACATTTAATTGCTTTGTGCAGAACTAGAATAGGAGAATACAAATTAGAAGATGCGATGAGTATTGAAGACTTTGAAAAAAGTTTAAAGCTTGATGTAGCATCCGATGTTTAAACCTGCGTTCCACAAGTGTTCGGAGTACGATGCATTAATTGTTTCAAATAATCCATAACTATAAGTAGGTTCAATTCGCAATCCCATTTTTTTTCCAAGTTTACAGTCAATACCAATACTGCCGTTCAAAAATAAATTGAAAGGATTGTATATATAATTTGGTTTCCCTTTTTTATTTTCTCTGGTATCATCAATATATTTGATTTTTAAATTTGTTCGTTGATAAAGCATAAATGCAGGACTTGCTCCAAGGCTTGTTATGAAACGAATTTTATTTTTCCCAAAAACAAAATTTGCCTTCACCGGAATTTCAATATAATTGTAATTGTATCTATATTTTCCTGTCCCGATTATAGTTTCAGGCGAATAAGCATAGGCAATATTTATTTCATGACTTCCGTACCCTTTTTGAGAATAATTTACTCCGAGTGAAACAGCAAATTGTTTTTTTATGAAGTACGACAAGTCTATACCACCAGTGTAGCCCAGCATTGGTTTTTCAAAGGCATCTCTCCATAATGTGCTATATACAATGCTTGATAAACTCCTAAAACAATAATCAGGAGATCCATGAATTCCCAAGGCAAATCTTTTAAATTCCACAGTAGTACTATCTTTTGCAATTGCAGAAGATGACAATACAATAAATAATAATGTGATTCGAAGCGATTTCATATTACAATACTACAAATAAAAAAAAGAGCCCCGAAAAAATTCGAGACTCTTTTTAAAATTCTAATTTTAGATTACCACCAACCTACAGTTGTGTAAGAAACATTTTGTGGTTGACCGTTACCATAAGCAACACCTACATCTCTGTAAGCTTTAATCATCTCACTAGTTTGAGCTTGTTCTTTCACTTTAAAAGCCCACTCACGTTTGTCGATCTCGTTTACTTTTTTAGCAATTTTTGCATGCAATGCTTTTGCTTCCCCATAACAAGATGATGAAGGTTCGATAGTAGCAAGGAGTGCTCCTGCATTATCAGCAGCAGCCATATCTTGACTTGCATTCCATATTCCAGTTGCTTCAGCCAATTTCATCTTACATTCTCTATCAATCTTCTTTTGATACATTGGAGCAACAGCTGTCATACATTTGTCGTAACACTCTTTACAAACATCAGGTACAGAAACCAATTTGTAGATTGCTCCATCAAAGTCGTTTTGAGATGCCATTGTTTGTGCATCTTTGATGATGAAATCACATTTACTATTGTAGTAAGCCATGATTTTCTTTTTACCTTCTTCAACAAAAGATTGCAAAGCAGGATCAGTTGGCTTCACCATTTTGATTGCTTCCATGTAAGCTTTTGTTTCGTTGGTTCCAACACCTTTAACTGTAACAGTTTTGCTAGCAAACTTAGTTCCTTCGATACCATCACCAATAAAGAAAGTGATGTCCAAGGTATAAGCATGCATTGGAGGAGGTCCTGGCAGGATGTCTTTTGTGTTAATCACAATGTTTGCAGTAAGGATGAAACGCTCGTTGCGCGCACTTCCACCCATTCCGTTTTGTGTAACAATTTGACTAATCTTATTTGACAGAGAGCTGCGTGCCGCATCTGGCATTTGATCAATTTGTGGTGGAACGTATGCAGCCAATGTAAGGCGACCTACATCTTCCAATTTTCCAGCTGTGTTTTGAGCGTTTGTTCCGAAATTCAGAGCTACTGCTGCACACATAGCAAGAAAAATATTTTTAGTTGTTTTCATTTCTTTTAGTTTTAAATTATTATTTATCTCCTAAAACTATGGTTGCTTGTCCTAAACCTTTCATCATCAATTTATTTGTGATAGAGTAAGGAGGAGCTTGTAAGAACTTTTGTAATTCTTTGCAGAATCCACGTGCGTCAGTAGCTTTACCGCTAGCATCGTACAATGGAATACGAACTTGTTCGAACAACATCATGTTTTCAGTTGCATCAGTTGTGCTGAAACGACCTTTAACAGTGTTTGCTGTCATCCATCCTTCAATCACATCACCCAATTCTTTTCCACCGAAATCTTTTTCAAGATCTCCGTCCCAAGAATCAAATTTTTTGATACGGATAATTATTTCGCGTCCGTTTGCGAACATGTCTTCAAAATGTTTTTGCAATGAAGAATTGAAACCATCTAAATGAGCAAGAACTGCTTCTTCTAATAAAACTGCTAATTCGGCAGAAAAAGATGGGGCACCTGTTCCAACTGCTGTAGCAACTTGTTTATCAGTATAAGCATCTAAACCTTGTAAGTTAAATGTGATTGATTTTTTAGGACCAGTTGTATTTACTGTCCAAGTCAATTGCATAATGATATCTGCTTTAGCAGTTTTTTTCAATTTATCAACCGGACTTTCAGCAACACCTGCACCGCCTTTGCTGGTTAACATGGCATTTTCAGCACTTTCTCCTTCTAATGATTTTAAAGAAGACTCAGCATTTTTCAAAGGGAAACCTCTGTCAGCCATCAATCCGTTGATCTTACTTATTACGTTTAATAAGTCAGCACTTTCTTGAAATGCTTTTTTGTAATCAGGAATTTTCACTTTGGTTCCTTGATTATCAAACTCCATCATAAAACCATTTGTATTGCACCAAACATCACTAGGTAAAACCATAATGGTTGGTTTTTTTGCTTGAGAGAAGCCTACATTCACAATAAGTAAGAGGCTGCAAAGAATTAGTATTATTTTTTTCATAGCTGTTTTTTTAAGGTTGTATTATTTTATCTTCTATCATTTTTTTCTTTAACTCAGCTCTAAGTACACGAACGATCACTCCTTCTGTAACTTCAGAACCAGCTTTCTTTTTATCTTTTGTGATTTTTGGTCCAAGTGATTCATCTTTCATTGAAACGAAATTTTTGTATGCACCACCATCAGCAAAAAATGCATTGAAGTAATCCTCATATTTTTCTCGAGCATTCACTTCAAAAATCACAGGTTTTTTGTTGCACTCGTCTCTGCCATTCAAGATGCCAGTAAAGAGTACATCCTTTATTGCATTTTTTTTTGCTTGTTCAACTGCATCAAATCTGTTTTTCCCGGTACCCCAGCATTTCACAGTCTGAGATCCGTCTCCTTCAACACCCATACATTCAGTTTTATAGGTATCGTAGGCTCCTGCTATTTTCTTTTGTTGTCTTTGAGCAAAGCCCCAAACAGTACAAAATAAAAATAGGGTTGCGAATAAATATTTATTTTTCATGTGTTTTATGAATTAAAAACCTGAAGTAAGACCTTTGATTAATCCTGCAGCTTCCAAATCTTTTCTTAAAAGATCGTACATTACAGAAACAACTACACCCACTTTGTATTCTTTACCAACTTTCATTCTGTCTTCAGCAGCAACTTGTCCGTCACCTGATACAGAAACGAATTTCATGTATTTTCCTCCATCAGCAAAAAACGCATCAAAAAAGTCTGCTTTTTCTTGCTCAAGAGCAGGATTATCAGTTAATGGTTTTTGTGTTGGGCAGCCAGAACCACTGTTTCCGTTGAACCCTTGGAAAATCATAGCGTGAACTGCATTCTTTTTTGCTTGCTCAATAGCAACATCTGCTTTTTTAGAGTAAGAAAACACTTTAATTAATTTTGTTCCTTCGTTACCAACGCCAACGCATTGAACTTCGTAGCGCCATAATTTAGTGTCTTTATCAGCTTTTTTTCCAGCTTGTGCAAATGCGGAAGTTGAATAAACAGTTGCGAACAATATAGTTACAGCAACCATTAATAGTTTTGTTGTTTTTTTCATTTGTTTAGTTTTAGGTTTTTAAAAATTTACAACGTGCCAATTCCAATTATTGTTCCAAAAAAAATCTCCTCAAAATGATGTGTTTTTTATCATCTTGAGGAGAATTATTTTTCTTACTTAATTTGTCTGATTAACATACCAGAGTAGAATTTAGAACCACCTTTGAAAGTAGTTTCAGTGTAAACTGGTTTTGGAGGCAATGGTTTTCCGTCTTTATCCAAAGCTACTTCTACTTCAGGAGCTTCACCATCTAAAGCGAAACGGTTATCCCAAATAGCGTCAGTTACTTTAATTTTACCTTTGCTAACGTATTTAGTTTTTCCAGTTTTCTCGTCAAGTTGTTGTTCAAGAACTTCAAATTTATCACCAGCTTCTAAACCTTCTTTTAAACCAATTTTAGCAGTGATAGGGTTTCCGCTATATAAAGGAATTTTAGTTTTGAAAACTTCATAATCTCTTTGCAATTTAGCGATAGAAGCATCTGTAGCATTTTGAGTTGCCGCAGCAATTAATTCTTCTTCTGTTCTTTTTTTCTTCAACGACAATGGAACATTAGCTAATGCTTTTCCATCACCAATGTATTTCAATGTAAATAATTTAGAATCATCAAATGCTTTCTTTTTCTTTGCGTCAATGCTAGAAGCATCCATCCATAAATCATTATAGAAAACTGCTTCAACTGAATCGTTCCAAACTAATTGGAATAAATAAGAAGTACACTGAACAATGTATCCTTCAGTAGCTTTTTTGTAAGCAGCATCTTTAGCAGCTTGCATTTCTGGAGTAATAGGAACATTTGGAACACCTCCACCTGGAACTTTACCTTTTAATTTTCCACCTGCAGCACCACCGGCAACAGCAGCTGTAGCAGCTAAAGCAGCTTGTGCGGCATCATAAATTTCTTTTTTACTAACGTAGTTGAAACGAGTTGCAACAACAAAAGTATTTCCAATCAATTCAACTCCCGCATCAGCAATAGAAGCCATTCCTCTTACAGAACCTTTAGCAGTGCTAACTTGTAATGCACTAGCATCATAAGAACCTCTTTCACCAATTAAATTCATATTGAAAGCTCCTGATGCATCTCTGTTGAACCATTTAGCAACCAAGTCTTTAGCAACATTGTTTGCAATCAAATATTTTTCAACTACTTGAGGAAGGTATTTTGCATCAGTAGTATCTACTAATCCACCTGATGCACCTGCAGCAGCTCCTTTAGCCATTCCTTTCATCTTTCCTGCAGCTTTTCCATCTGTTTTTGCACCTAATGCAGCTTTTTCTTCTGCTGTCAATGCATATTTATCAGGAGCAAAAGAACGTGACGCCAATGAATGGTCGTTGTATTTGTCAGGCAAAGGTTGTTTTGTAAAAACATCTTTAATGACTTTTGCATTTGGAAGTTTTGCATCGTCAATGATTATAGAATGTAGAGAGCTTCTTCTGTATTTCACCTCTGCTTTTTTGTCTTGTGCAACTGCAGACGCAGTAACTGCCAGAGCAACAAATAAAAATAAATTTTTCATAATTGTTTTAGTTTAGTTTAGTTATTTATAGTAAGGGGAGGCTAATATATAATAAATTTTATTGATGAATTGCCTTTTTTACATTTTTAATTTATAAATAACACGAAGTGCTAAATAGGGTTGTTTGTAATTATCAGAAAACTAAAGCAATAGCATAAATTTCCAGTTGTTCAATTCTTGTGAGTAATAGTTTTTTACATAGGATAAGCTGCTAATATTTAAAATAAACACGATTTTTATTGACTTCGCCTCATCTAAAGCTTACTTTTGCGCCCTTATTAATCGAGAATATATAAATCCCGTAAGATTTATGCAATATACAGAGCGTTCTGCACCTGTTGTTTCAAACAATCTTACTCCAAAACAATTAAACTTATATGAAATATTAGCCATAGTTAAGACTTCATATCAGCACAAAAGAACGTATGGCGTATTCCATATGACAACTAAAAAACAAATAATAACATATGAAATTATCACAGTTTAAATTTAATTTACCAAAAGAATTAATTGCTGAAACACCTGCAAAAACACGTGACGAAGCAAGATTGATGGTTGTAAACCGTAAAACAGGAAAAATTGAACACAAGCATTTTAAGGATGTTTTGAGTTATTTCGGAGATGGAGATTGTATGATTTTGAATGATACAAAGGTATTTCCGGCACGTATGTACGGAAATAAAGAAAAGACAGGTGCAAAGATTGAAGTGTTTTTATTGCGCGAATTAAATGCTGAAAGCCGTTTATGGGATGTGCTTGTTGATCCTGCCCGTAAAATCCGAATTGGAAATAAACTTTATTTTGGTGATGATGATACATTGGTTGCTGAGGTAATTGATAACACAACTTCCCGTGGAAGAACATTGAGATTTTTGTTTGATGGTTCTTATGAAGAGTTCCGTAAAACTTTGTACGATATGGGAGAAACACCACTTCCTAAATACATTAAGCGTGCTCCGACTGAAGATGATAAAGAACGTTATCAAACTGTTTATGCAAAAAATGAAGGAGCAGTTGCTGCTCCTACTGCAGGTTTACATTTTAGTCGTGAACTTTTAAAACGATTGGAATTAAAAGGGGTGAATTTTGCAAATGTTACTTTACATGTCGGTTTAGGAACTTTCAGAACAGTGGAAGTAGAAGATTTGACAAAACATAAAATGGATTCGGAGCAAGCTTATATTGCTGAAAAGGATTGTAAGATTATAAATAAATCACGTGAAGCCAGAAAGAAAGTTTGTGTTGTTGGAACAACGACTATGCGTGCAATTGAAACTTCTGTTAGTACGGATGGTTATGTAAAACCTTATGATGGTTGGACAAATAAATTTATTTTTCCTCCTTACGATTTTAGTGTAGCAAATTGTATGATCACTAATTTTCATACACCTGAATCAACTTTATTGATGATGGTTTGCGCTTTTGGCGGATACGATTTAATGATGAAAGCTTACAAAGAAGCAATCAAAGAAAAGTATCGCTTTTATACTTACGGAGATGCAATGTTAATCTTGTAAGTACAGATAACTAATCATTACGAATTTACGAATAGTGGTAATTGGTACTAAGATTCGTAAATTCGTTTTTTTATTCGTTATTTGTACAATTTCAAAATGAAAAAGTATGTAATCATAGTAGCTGGTGGAACCGGGAATCGCATGAACAATGCTGTTCCTAAGCAGTTTATTGAGCTGAAAGGGAAACCTATTTTGATGCATACGATTGAAAAATTTATTCAAACTTTTTCTGATATTTCTGTGATTGTTGTTTTGGCAAAACAGTTAAACGATGAATGGAAAAATCTTTGCACAAAACATAATTTTACAATTCAACATCAATTAATAGATGGCGGAGAAACAAGATACCATTCAGTAAAAAATGGTTTATCACTTGTTCCCGATGCGTGTATAGTTGGAATTCATGATGCAGCAAGGCCATTGGTAAGTTCACAAACAATCAAAAACGCATATGAAACTGCAGAGGTGTTAGGCAATGCTTCTCCTGCAATTCCATTAAATGATTCGATAAGATATTTAAAAGGAAAAGAAAGTTGTGCAGTTGATCGAACACATTATTCCATTATTCAAACGCCACAATGTTTTCATTCCGATTTAATTAAAAAAGCGTTTTTGAAAGAATACAAGCCCGAATTTACAGATGATGCAACTGTTTTGGAAGCTTTTGGCGAAAAGATAAATTTGATTGAAGGCAATCGAGAAAACATAAAGATTACTACGGAGCAGGATTTGGCTATTGCTGTTGCTTTGATGAAGTGATAGGAACGCAGATTTTTATGATGGTTATGATTTGTTAAGATTTTTAAATTAAATCATATTTTTTTGAAGTGTTTCCTGGATTTTTTGTTTTATAGACATATGATTTTTTTGTGAGATAAAATAAAAGATTATTTTTTATCATAATAATCATAAAAATCTGCGTTCCTATTTTAAGCCAATTTCACTACTTCAGTCTTCTCAGTAATCATCATCCCATCCAGATTCTTCAACAAATTCAATCCAGGTTTTTTTCCTTTTTCAATTGTCCCCAATTGATTTAATCCTAAAAATTTTGCACCATTTTTTGTTGCCCAGGTGAGCAATGTTTGTAAAGGAATTTGAGGATAGTGTTTTGCAATGGTTTTAATTTCATCCAAAATAGATAAACTCCAATTAGACGCAAGGCTATCTGTTCCGATTGTCACACAAGCATTTTCATTAATAAAGATGTTGTAATCAGGTAATTTGTTTTCTATATACAAGTTTGCATTTGGACAAGTACAAAAATAGATATTAGATATTAGATTTGAGATATTAGACTTAATCCATTGCAAATCTTCTTTTGTTGTAAATGTATTGTGTACAAATAGTATTTTTTGTGATAATGGTAATTTTGGAAATATAGTACGCAATGAATTAAGGCCTGTTTTTGGAATTATTTCCATGTTGATTCCCATTCTTGAAAAGGCTTCAAACATTGCTCCGGAATGAGAAATAAATAATTCACTTTCCTCCAAACTTTCCTGATTATGAATGCTTATGAGTGCATTTTTCTTTACAGCTTCTTCAGAAATTAATCTGAATAATTTTTCGGAAACGCTATAAGGCGCATGTGGAACAATGGAATGTGGAAGTTCTTTTAATTGTTTTCCAAGATTAATTGCATTTGCAAAAATTTCATCTGCTTTATCTGGATTAAAATCAAAAACTTCAATAAATGTATGATAGAAAATTGAGCTGTTTGATTTTTGTTTGAAAGTATCATTGTTATTAGAAATATCACCAACAGCAACAATTCCATTTTTTACCATTTCAGCATCTGCATGTGCAATAGCGTCCTGAATTTGATTTTCTGAAAAGGAAGTACGTTTACCCAATAACTCTTTTATAAAACCAGTCATTCCAGCATTTTCTGAAACCTGAGAATGCATATGAGAAAGCTCCAAATGACAATGTGTGTTTATGAATCCCGGACAAATAATTCCTTCGTAATGTTGGATGTCCGATGTCGGATGACCGATGCCAGACATGCTTTCAACTGAGAGAATGGCTCCATCATCATCAATCGTAATAATACCATTTTTAATTGGTTCAGAGGCAATGGGGAAAATATAATCGGCAGAGATTTTACGCATAAATAGCTTTTATAATGCACGAATTTACGAAATTATAAAGCTCTTTATATGAATATCTATTCGTAAATTTGTGTTTAGTCAAATGGAACAAAAGAAAGATATACGGGCACTTTCACTCGAAGAACTAAAAGCTGTTTTTGTAGAAAACGGTGATCAGGCTTTTCGGGCTAAACAAGTGTATGAATGGCTTTGGAAAAAGTCGGCAATTACTTTTGATGAAATGACTAACCTTTCAAAATCTACCCGTGAATTACTCGACAAACATTTTGTGATTAACGCAGTGAAGGTGGATGATATGCAAATCAGCAGCGATCGTACTATAAAAAATGCATTTAAACTTTATGATAGTAATATTGTAGAAGGAGTTTTAATTCCTAGTACAACCCGGATGACTGCTTGTATTTCTTCTCAGGTTGGTTGTAGTTTAACTTGTAAATTTTGTGCTACTGGAAAATTAGAACGATTACGGAATTTAAATGCCGATGAAATATATGATCAGGTTGTTTTAATAAAAAATCAGGCAGAAGAAAAATACAAAACACCTCTTACCAATATTGTTTACATGGGAATGGGTGAACCACTGTTGAATTATAAAAATGTATTGGATTCAGTTCAAAAAATAACTTCTCCGGAAGGATTGAATATGTCGCCACAACGAATCACCATCAGTACTGCCGGAGTTTCAAAAATGATTAAGAAGTTGGGTGATGATGGAGTAAAATTTAATTTAGCTTTATCCTTACATGCTGCCAATGACGAAAAAAGAAATCACATCATGCCAATTAATGAAAGTAATTCATTAGAAGCATTGGCTGAAGCTTTGAAATATTTTTATGAAAAAACAGGAACGCGTGTAACGTATGAATATATTGCTTTTAAAGATTTTAACGATGGAATAGAAGATGCTCAGGATTTAGCAAAATTCTGTAAACACATTCCATGCAAAGTAAATATTATTGAATACAATCCGATTGATGACGGAGAGTTTCAGCAAACAACATCAGAAAGGCTGGATGCATTTGCCAAATATTTAGAGAGCAAAAACATTATTGTAAATGTTAGAAGAAGCAGAGGGAAAGATATTGATGCAGCGTGCGGGCAGTTAGCAAATAAGAATAAAGAAGGATTTGAAAAAAGAAAAATGAAGGCCAAAGCATGACAGTAGATCAAATAAAAGCACCGATTGAAAATGAGATGGCTGAATTTGAATTGAAGTTTAAAGCTTCAATGAAAAGTTCGGTTCCCTTGTTGGACAAAATCACGCATTATATTGTAAAGCGCAAAGGAAAACAGTTGCGCCCGATGTTTGTTTTTTTGTCGGCAAAAATGGTTGGTGAAATGAATGAATCAACTTACCGTGCAGCATCATTGATAGAACTTTTGCATACAGCCACTTTGGTTCATGATGATGTGGTGGATGATTCAAATGAACGCAGAGGATTTTTTTCTGTGAATGCACTCTGGAAAAATAAAATTGCTGTTTTGGTAGGAGATTTTTTATTGTCGAGAGGCTTGCTGCTTTCTGTTGATAACAAAGATTATCATTTGTTGGGTTTGGTTTCCAATGCAGTAAGAGAAATGAGTGAAGGAGAATTGTTACAAATTGAAAAAGCCAGAAAATTGGATATTGATGAAGCAGTTTATTTTGATATCATCCGTAAAAAAACAGCATCCTTAATTGCCTCTTGTTGCGCTTGCGGAGCTGCATCTGTTACAAAAGATGAAAAAGTGGTAGAACAAATGCGTGCCTTTGGAGAAGCTGTGGGAATTGCATTTCAGATAAAAGATGATTTGTTTGATTATGGTGATGGCTCAAATATTGGGAAACCAACCGGAATAGATATCAAGGAAAAAAAGATGACTCTCCCATTGATATTTGCTTTGAATAATGCAAGTTATTTCGAAAAAAGAAGGATCATCAACATTGTAAAAAACAACAATAACAATCCGAAAAAAGTTGCTGAGGTAATTGATTTTGTGATTAAGAGTGGCGGTATTCAATATGCAGAAAGTAAAATGAACGAATATAAAAACCGTGCTTTAAATTTGCTTTCACAATTTTCGGAAAACCCTTCACGCGCATCTTTAGAAGGCTTAGTAAAATATACAACAGAACGTAAAAATTAAATTAGCATGAAAACGAAAATTATTTTCTTCTCTGTAATTATTATAGGATTAATTTCTTGCTCAAATCAAGCAGCAGATAAAAAGATAACAGAAGCAGAAGTTGAAAAATCTACGAAAGTTGATTCTACAACATTCACCATTGTATCGCAACAAGATACCACAACAAAAGACGGTGAAAGCATTATCAAATATCCGAATGGAAATGTAAAAATGCTTGGCATGATGAAAGATGGAAAACGCGAAGGTTTATGGAAAAGTTTTTACGAAAACGGTCTTCACTGGAGTGAAACCACTTTTTCTGCAGGAATTAAAAATGGAAAAACTACCACCTGGTACGAAAACGGAAAAAAACGATACGATGGTTTCTTTACAAATGATAAGGAAAGTGGTAAATGGACTTATTGGAATGAAGCAGGGGAACTTGTGGATACAAAAGACTATGACCTGCCTGCAACAGGCAATAAAAAGTAAAAAACACCATTTTTGCCATTAATTGTGCTATCAGAATTTTAAACCTTGTTTTATATTTGTGTTATCAATAAAAACAACATGAAAAAGCTATCTATACTTCTGATTTTTGCTGTGTTTCTCCTAGGTTCATGTACTTTCGAAAAGGCTGTTCCGCTTCCTGCCGGATGTACTACAACAATGTATTATGCTACTGATATAAAACCTTTCATCGACTCTAAATGTGTAGTTTGTCATTCCAATATTCCATCATATATGAATGCGGGGGACTTTACAGATTTTAATCATTTAAAGGAGTTAATTAACGATGGAACCTTCAAAGACCGCGTGTTTAATAAAAAGGACATGGCTCCTCCCGGTTATGATCAACTTACCGAAGCAGAGTTGGGGAAGTTAAGATGCTGGTTAGACCAAGGTGCTCCCAATAATTAATAGTAATTAGATGCTTCCCTTATTGATTTATTTTATTATTATTCTATATTTGTCTATCAAAATATAGATAACATGAAAAGAATATTTTTGATTTCATTTTTTACCACTCTTTTACTTGGCTCTTGTACTTTTGAAAAGGCAGAACCCATGTCAACCGAATGTCTTGCTCCCGTTTCATATTCAACCGATATTGATACAATTATTTCAGTAAAATGTGGTGGCTGCCATGGTTCGGGTAGTGTAGATGGTAATTTGACCGACTATGCTGTATTAAAATCAAAAGTAGAAAGTGGAGCTTTTAAAAACAGAGTATTTACATTAAAGGATATGCCTCAGGGCGGTCCGGCTCTTCCCGAAGATGAATTAAGCAAACTAAAATGTTGGATGGAACAAGGCGCTCTCAATAATTAATGGCATAATTATAGGTATATTGAATTGACATTTTAAAACTACACTTAACCCAATAAACAAATGAAAAAAGTAGTACTCTCTCTAACAGCAATTGTGATCAGCACAAGCATGTTCGCACAAATTTTTATGGCTAAAACATGCGAAGTAAGTTTTTTCTCTGCTTCTCCACTTGAAAATATTGAAGCTGTAAATAAAGCAGCAAAACCATTAATCAATACTGCAACAAACGATATTCAGATTAAAATTGTAAACACCGCTTTTGTTTTTGAAAAACCATTGATGCAGGAACATTTCAATGAAAATTATATGGAAAGCGAAAAGTATCCGAATACCATTTTCAAAGGAAAAATTAATGAAAAAGTAGATTGGACAAAAGACGGAGAAACGAAAGTTACAGTTACAGGAAAAATGTCGATGCATGGTGTGGATAAAGACATTACAATTGATGGAGTTGTAACTAAAAAGGGTGACGAAATCACTATTTCCACAAAATTCAAAATAAAAATTGCTGAGTACGGTGTTAAAGTTCCGAGCTTGTATATTCAAAATATTGCAGAAATAGTAGATGTAAAATTAGATGCAGTATTAGCACCTTTTAAAAAGAATTAATTTATGATACTTACAAAAAAAATAATTTTCATTTTTGGTTTTATTTGCTCTGGCTCTTTTATAGTTGCACAAGATGATATGTTGGCAATGCTGGACTCAGCAAGTGGACCTAAAACACATGAGAAAGTTACTGCCAGTTTCAAAGGATCGAAGATTATAAATATGCAAACCACCGAAACGGTAAAAAAGAGAACAATGGATTTCAGTGTTACTCACCGTTTTGGAAACATAGGAAAAGAAAGTGGTGGAGGCGGACATCAACTTTATGGTTTTGATAATTCTGCAGACATACGAATTGGTTTTGATTTTGGAATTACAGATAATTTAACACTCGGAGTAGGAAGAAGTAAGCAAGCAGAGTTAATTGATGGCTTTGTAAAATATAGAATTCTTACACAAACTAAAGACAATCATATTCCACTTTCTTTAGCGCTATATGCAGATGTGAGTTATACTCCTCAGGAAGCAAGTCAGTTTTACAGCGGAATGGTGGTTGATCCAGAATTTAAACAAAACGACATTCATCGTTTTGCTTATACAACTCAATTATTAATTGCACGTAAATTCGGATGGCGTTTTTCAATGCAATTGACACCAACGTATCAGCACAGAAATTATGTGTTGGGAAGCATTAATGCAGATAATGATGCTGTAGAAACAAATGATTTGATATCAATGGGAGCTGGTTTCCGTTTTATGTTAACCAAACGTTTCGGAATTATTGGTGACTACTATTATACTTTTTCTGATTACCGAACTAACAATACTGCAAATCCTTTTTATAATCCATTGGCTTTGGGTATTGAAATTGAAACAGGTGGACACGTATTTCATGTAAATTTCACCAATGCTTCCGGAATAATTGAAAACAATTATATCCCAAATACAACCGACAGTTGGTTGAAAGGAGGATTTAAATTTGGTTTCAATATTTCTAGGGTTTTCAATTTGGGTGGAAAGAAAAAACACTAATACTTTTTAAAACATATTTAAAAGAGGTTGTTCAAATGAGCAGTCTCTTTTTTTTATTGCCGATAAAGCTTTGTGTGTCGAAATCCTTACCTTTGTTGCGATTTGCCAACTCAAGTAAAACATATTATTACACCTTCCGATTCTTTAATTGGTTCTACTGTTTCCGATAGTAGCTTAACAACTTCTCTTTTTGAAGGGCATCTTTTAAATAAAAAATCAGATAGTCCGCAACTACACATTACAAATTTTGATTTTGGAGTTGCCGCTGTTTTATTGTTTGCTTTTATTTTATTTGTTTGGCTTTATACTAATAACAGTAAAAGATTAAACCAAATTGTAAAAGCTTTTTACATTAATAGATTTTCAAACCAATTGGGAAGAGATGAAATTACTTTTGGAAATAGAGTGTCTATTTTTTTATCTGCTTTATTTATTATTTCATTTTCCCTTTTTATTTATCAACTTGCAAATTATTATGGAATTCAAACCAATAATAATGGAGTGATATTTTTCACACAATTATTGCTCATTATTTCTGCCATTTATGGAATTAAGATTTTGTTGGTGCGTTTTTTTGGTTTTATATTTCAAAGTCAAAAAGAATCAGGTGAATATTCGATGATGATTTTCCTTTTTTGTAATGTTTTAGGGCTCTTTTTTCTACCAATAGTGGTTTGTATGACATTTGTGAAAGATGTTTCACCACTTATTTTCATTTATTCTGGATATTGTGTATTTGCTTTATTGTTGTTTATCAGGGTGTTACGTGGTTTTCTGATTGGTCTCAACAGCATAAGAGTTTCCAAATTCTATTTATTTTTATATCTTTGCACCCTTGAAATATTGCCTTTTGTAATTATGGTCAAGTTATTTATGATTAACATTAAATAGCCCCATTCAAAAGCAGTATTTATTTTGTTTGTTTCACTAAAAACGCACAAAATTGAAAGTTAAAACTTTACTCGTTTCTCAGCCTAAACCCGAGGGGGATAAGTCACCATATTTGGACCTTGCAAAAAAATGCAATGTAAAAATTGATTTCCGTCCATTCATTCAAATAGAGGGTGTTTCAGCACAAGATTTTAGAAAAGATAAGGTAAACATTGCTGACCATACTGCTGTCATCATGACAAGTAGAAATGCGGTTGACCATTACTTTAGAATGTGTCAGGAAATGCGAGTTACAGTTCCTGAAACCATGAAATACTTCTGTGTTTCTGAATCAACAGCATTTTATTTACAGAAATATGTTTTATATCGTAAGCGTAAAATTTTCCACGGAAAACAAACCGTTACCGATTTAATGGACGTAATCAAAAAGCATAAAACAGAAAACTTTTTATTGCCTTGTTCTGATATTGCCAGAGAAGAGATTGCGGATAAGTTGGATGAAGCAAAAATTAAGTATTCAAAAGCTGTTATGTTTCGTACAGTTGCAAGTGATTTAAGCGATTTGGCAGACGTAAATTATGATGTTTTAGTGTTTTTTACTCCTGCTGGAATAAAGTCTTTGTTCAAGAATTTCCCAAAATTCAAACAAAATAAAACCCGCATCGCTTGTTTTGGTCCAACCACTGCAAAAGCTGTAAAAGAAGCTGGTTTAAATTTGGATATTCATGCTCCAAATCCTAAAGCTCCATCTATGACAATGGCTTTAGAGCAGTATATTACTGCTGCAAACAAAGCAAAGTAATATTCTTGCCAAAGCACCAGAAACCATTTAACATTCTTTATATTGCTTCCATCACAATCTTATTGTGCGAACTAATTTTTTAAATTACTTTTATACTAGCAATGCAAACTTTTTCAAAAAACGAACGTTTATGCAGTAAGATATTAATTGATCGATTGATTGAAACAGGAAAATCATTCAATCATTCGCCCTATAGAATTACATGGTTGCCAATAGCAGAAAGTTCAGCACCAATAAAAGTAGTGATTAGCGTTCCTAAACGTTCTTTTAAAAAAGCAGTTGATAGAAACAGATTAAAACGACAAACAAGAGAAATCTATAGAAAGCAAAAGCAAAAAGTATACGATGTGTTGGCTGAGAAAAAGATTTTGGTGATGATTGTTTATACTGCAAAAACAAAAATTGAATTTAAAGAGCTAGAGATAAAATTAAAAGAGGCATTGGAGCGTTTAAGTAAAACAGTTGCATAAAAATGAAATGGATAGGCGCACCATTTAGTTATTTGTTCATTGGAATAATAAAGTTGTATCAATATACCATTTCTCCGTTATTAGGTCCAGCATGCAGATTTCAACCTTCTTGTTCCCAATACGGAATAGAAGCTTTTAAGAAGCATGGGTTTTTTAAAGGATTTGGTTTAACAATAAAAAGAATTTCAAAATGTCATCCTTGGGGCGGACATGGACATGATCCTGTTCCATAGATGGGAGTGGGGAGAGAGGAGCTGGGAGACAATTTACGAAGAGCGATCTCAATCCTAAGTGTCATTCCGTGCCGCGACACGGAATCTCCCAGTTGAGAGCAGTTCACACAATAATGAGATCCCGTGTCGTAGCACGGGATGGCAGTAAAAAATAGATATCAATAGAAAAACATACTATTATGAAAAAACTAATTTCAAAATTCAAATTATTAATCATCGCAGTTGTGATTTCAGGATATGCTTTGATTTCTTACAGCTTCGTAGATAACTTTTTCGAAGTGTCTAAAAATCTCGACATTTTTGCAACATTGTTTCGCGAACTGAATATTTATTATGTTGATGAAACAAATCCGGGTGATTTGATGAAAAAAGGAATTGATGATATGTTGGGTTCATTGGATCCATACACCAATTTTATTCCTGAATCAGAAATTGAAGATTACCGTTATATGACAACCGGACAATACGGAGGAATTGGAGCCTTGGTCCGACAAGTTGGTGATTATGTTGTTATCTCTGAACCTTACGAAGGATTTCCAGCACAAAAAGCAGATTTACGTGCTGGCGACAGACTTTTAAAAGTGAACGACATTGATGTAAAAGTGAAGAAAACAGATGATATCAGTAAATATTTAAAAGGACAGGCAAACACAGCCATTAAATTATTGATTGAAAGAGAAGGAGAATCAAAACCAATTGAAAAAACAATCGGTCGTGAAGACATAAAAATTAAAAGTGTTCCTTATTCAAGTATGATCAGTAAAAATGTTGGTTATATAAAACTTACAGGCTTTACAGAAAACGCTGCAGGTGAAGTGAAGGCAGCTTTACTTGAATTGAAAAAAAATCCTGAATTCAAATCTTTGATTTTTGATTTACGTGGAAATCCGGGTGGACTTTTAAAAGAAGCGATAGATATTGTAAACATGTTCGAAGAAAAAGGAACGGAGATAGTAAGCACAAAGGGAAAAGTAAAAGATTGGGATAAAGTTTATAAAGGAACAAATTCTCCAATTGATGTGAGTATTCCAATAGTTGTTTTGGTTGACAGAGGTTCGGCATCGGCTTCGGAAATTGTTTCAGGCTCTTTGCAGGATTTAGATAGAGGAGTGGTAATTGGTCAGCGTTCATATGGAAAAGGATTGGTTCAACAAACTCGTCCGTTAAGTTACAATGCTCAGTTAAAAGTGACAGTTGCAAAATATTATACACCAAGCGGAAGATGTATTCAGGCTTTGGATTATTCTCACCGTAACGATGATGGAAGTGTAGACAAAGTGCCTGATTCATTAATTACTGCATTCAAAACAAAAAACGGAAGAATAGTTTATGATGGTGGTGGAATTGCTCCGGATATTGCTGTTGAGCCTCAAAAATTCTCCAGTATTTTAGGCAGTTTGGTTACAAAAAATTTAATTTTCAATTACGCTACTAAATATAGAATAGCACACGCTACAATTGCTCCGGCTAAAGATTTTAAATTAACCGATGCCGAATACGATGAGTTTGTTGCTTATTTGAATGATAAAGAATACGATTATACCACTAAAACAGAAAAAGCTTTAGAGGACTTTACCAATGATGCAAAAAACGATAAATCTATAGATTTGATTGGCGCTGATATTGCTGCTTTAAAAACTAAAATAACTCATAATAAAAAAGACGACCTTGTAAAATATAAACCTGAAATAAAGCAATTTTTAGAAGAGGAAATTACTTCCCGCTATTATTTTCAAAATGGTCGTTTAGAAGCTTCTTTAAAAGATGACCAGGAACTTACGGAGGCATTTGCTTTGTTGAACGATACTGAGAAATACAATAAGATTTTGACCACTGTTGGTACAACAGATAAGCCCTTGTACAACCCTGAAAAAGAGAAGAGTCCTAAGAAATAGAAATTGTTCATCTTTTTTCTGTTTTTAACGCAATTTTATTGCAACATTTGCGTTGCAATTGGATATGAGGAAATCGCTACTCCCTGATAAGTACCATACTTACGTTTATATTTTCGCCTTAATTTTATTGGTGATAGGAATGCCGCTATCAAAATTTTTGATGAGTCTCTCTCAAATTATTTTGGCCTGCAATTTTTTATTGGAAGGTGGAGTGATTGGAAAATTCAAAGCCTTCTTTAAAAATAAACCCGCACTCATTCTCAGTTCACTTTTTTTACTTCACGTAATAGGGTTACTATATACTTCTGATTTTGACTATGCATCAAAAGACATTCGGATTAAAATGCCTTTGATTGTTCTTCCGTTGATTTTAGCTACTTCAAAACCGCTTTCTAAAAAAATAATTGATGTGATATTGCAATTTTTTGTTGCAGCCATTATTGTTGGAACAATTATCAGCACACTTATTTTAACAGGAATCATTCACCGCGAACTGGTTGATATCAGAAGCGTTTCTATCTTCATTTCTCATATTCGTTTTGCATTATTGATTTGTATTGCATTGTTTGTATCGGGTTACTTCTTTTATCATTCAGTTAAACCGCTTCAAAAGGCACTCTGGATTTTAATAGGAGTTTGGTTGATATACTTTTTGATTTTAACCGAATCGATTACAGGATTATCTGCATTTTGTTTCGCAACACTAATAATTTGTATTTATTCCATCTTTAAATCAAAACAAAAATTGATTCGGTTTTCCGGATTGTTACTGGTTGTATTAATTGGAATTTTTGTTTTTTATTTATTTAATCAACTTAATAAATCAAATCCTCCAACCGAAAAAATTGATTTATCAAAATTGGAAACAGCCACTTCTCGTGGAAATGCTTATGAACACGATTTAACAGGGAAGTTAACGGAGAATGGACACTTTATCTGGATTTATTTCTGTAACAAAGAATTAGAAGACTCATGGAATAAAAGAAGCGAACTAAAATTTTTTGAAAAAGATTTAAAAGGCAATCCACTCAATTTTACACTTGTCAGATTTTTAGCATCCAAAGGTTTAAGAAAAGATGCAGATGCAGTTGAATCGCTTTCCGATGAAGAAATAAAAGCTATAGAAAGAGGAGTGGTGAATGTCAACTATCAAAACATTTCGAGTTTAAAAAGAAGATTGCATGAAATAGCTTGGGAATTGGACACCTATAAAACAACAGGTGATCCAAGCGGACATTCATTAACACAACGTTTTGAGTTTTGGAAAGCAGCTGTTGGAATTATTAAAGACAATCTTGTTTTCGGAGTGGGAACAGGTGATATTAAAAATGCATTTGAACAACAATATGATAAAATGAATTCTCCGCTTACGAAAGAAACAAGATTACGTTCCCACAATCAGTACTTATCCATTGGAGTAGCATTCGGAATTGTTGGTTTGATTTGGTTTTTAATTACTCTTTTTTATCCAATGATATTGCAAGGGAAAACATTCGATTATTTATATATCAGTTTTTTATTGATTGCTATTGTTTCTTTCTTAACAGAAGATACACTTGAATCTCAGGCAGGAGTTACTTTCTATGCTTTCTTTAATTCTTTCTTTTTGTTTGTTATTAATAGGAAGGATTAATTTTACGAATACAACTCCCTCAACTTCTTATATTTTAAATACGAATGTTTTGCAGAAATTTTACAAATTGTAAATCCTGCGGTTCCATCTAAAATTCCGAGTTTAAAAAAGTAGTCGCTGATGAATTTTACAATCGGACTGAACCATAATTGTATTACAGATGCTTTCTTTCCTTTCTCAAATAAATTTTGTGCAGCAAGGGTAGAAAATTTTTCTACTTGTAAATGGTGCTGTTCTATTGTGTAGTAGCTGTAATGCAGACAATCACCATTTAACAAAATCGCTTCTTGTTTTGAATCTATAGCCAACTTCTCGTGAATAATGCCTTCCCATTTGGTAATTCTTCTGTCAAAGATTCTGATTTTTGTATCAGGATACCAACCGCAATGTTTTATCCAGGAACCACAGTAATTGGTCAAACGGTGAAATTTATAGCTTTTTAATTCTTTTCCTTCTTTCGCTTTTAGAATTGATTTTTTTAATTCTTCCGATAATGCTTCATCTGCATCCAAGGATAAAACCCAATCGTATTTTGCTTGTGCGTTTGCAAAATTCTTTGATGTAGAATAACCTTCCCATTTACGGGAAATAAAGTTTACGTTGTGTTTTTTAGAAATACTTTCTGTAGCATCTGTAGAAAAGGAATCCAATATCACCACATCATCCGCAATTACCTGAATGGATTCAAGGCAGCGGCCAATGTTTTTTTCTTCATTAAACGTAATAATGACAACGGATAGTTGGAGCATTTATAGATTGCTTTGTATTTCACAAAAGTAACACAATTTTAACCACATAGGAACATAGAAAAGGAGGATAGTATAGAAAAATAAATTTTTACACAGAGAACTATGCGTGTACTTTATAATGGCTATGTTAAGCACCGCGCCTTTTTTATCTATGTTTCTATGTGGTTAAATTTTCACATTTATATGCTATATTTGTAATCATGTCAACAACCCAAACACTCATAAAACAATTACAGCAAGGCGATGAAAAAACATTGGCTCGTTGTATTACTATTGTTGAAAATGAGCTGGAGGGTTATGAAGAAATTCTGACATCCTTAAAATTCAATTCCAATATTCCTGTGGTTGGTGTAACGGGTCCTCCTGGTGCTGGGAAAAGTACATTAATAAATGCCGTTATTAAAAATCTAACCGCTCAGAAAAAGTCGGTTGGAATTATTGCGATTGATCCCACCTCTCCTTTTAACTATGGTTCTTTGTTGGGTGATAGATTAAGAATGGCAGAACATTTTAATAATGATAAAGTCTTTATCCGTTCTTTGGCAACACGTGGTTCTTTGGGTGGCTTGTCGGCAAAAACAATTGAGATTGTGGATGTGATGCGTGCTTTTTCATTTGATTATATTTTTGTGGAAACGGTGGGTGTCGGACAAAGTGAAGTGGAAGTGGTTGGTTTAGCAGATACAACAGTTTTAGTGCTTGTTCCTGAATCCGGAGACGATGTACAGGCGATTAAATCGGGAATCATGGAAATTGCAGATGTATTTGTGGTGAACAAATCGGATAGAGACGGAGCAAATACATTTATCAAAAATATTATTCAGTTAGTACATTCCAAAATGGCAAGTGATTGGAACATTCCCGTAATAAAAGGAATAGCAACCAAAGGCGAAGGTGTAGAGGAGTTGATTGAAGCGATTGACAAACACAATAAAGTAGGAGTAAACACAAAACGCTCTTATTTACTTGCAGAAAAAGCTTATCGTTTAATTCAGAATAAAAAAATGAAAGGTGTTTCGAAAATGGATTTGCAAAAACAGATTGATGCAGAATTGAAGAAGAAAGATTTTAATCTTTATAATTTTGTTAGGAGTTTGAAATAATTACTCCTGATAGTATACCCTCTTCACTCTTCTCGAAACATTCGTTAACACTTCATAAGGTATTGTTCCAATATCTTTTGCTACATCAGCAATCGGATTTTGATCTCCAAAAATAATTACTTCATCATTTTCGTTGGCCTGAATATCGGTAATATCGATCATACACATATCCATACAAACATTTCCAATAATGGGTGCCTCTTTTCCTTTTACAATCATTTTCCCCGCTCCGTTACTGAGTTTACGGCTTAGTCCATCAGCATAACCTATCGGAACGGTTGCTATTTGTATGTCGCGGTTGGCAACACCTTTTCTGCTGTATCCGATGGTTTCTTTTGCTGGAATATTTTTGATTTGTGAGATGCTAGTTTTTAATGTGCTCACATTTTGTAATTGTGTTTGTTCAGTTTTGTTTGCACCAATTCCGTATAATCCAATCCCTAATCTCACCATTTCAAATTGTGCATCCGGGAAACGGGAAATTCCGGCTGAATTTAAAATGTGTTTTAAAATCGGATAAGAAAAATGTGTTTTTATTTTTTCACTCATCTTATTCAACTTCTTAATTTGTTGCCAAGTAAAATCATCGTGTTCATGTTCATCACTTGCCGCTAAATGTGAGAAAATGGATTTTATTGTAAGATGTTTGTTGTTGCTGATGCGGACAATCAATTCGTTTACTTCCTCTTCATCAAAACCCAAACGGTGCATTCCTGTGTCTAGCTTAATATGAATTGGAATGGGTTGAACATTATTTCTTTCGCTGCGTTTTAATGTTTCTTCAAACAGGCTCAAGACTCTGAAACTGTAAATTTCAGGTTCTAAGTTGTATTGAATCATAGCATCATAACTTTGCTCTTCGGGATTCATTACCATAATCGGCATAGTGATTCCTGCTTTGCGTAATTCAATTCCTTCATCTGCATAAGCAACTGCCAAATAATCCACACGGTGAAACTGAAGAATGTTGGCTATTTCAAAACTTCCGCTTCCATAAGAAAACGCTTTTACCATTGCCATTACTTTGGTATCGGCTCTTAATTTTGAACGGTAATAATTTAAATTGTGAACAATTGCATTCAAGTTAATTTCTAAAACTGTTTCGTGAGCTTTCTGTTGAATGATTTTACTAATAGCTTCAAAACTGAATGCACGAGCTCCTTTCAAGAGAATGGTTTCATCTCTGAAAAAAGAATTATTGAAAGTCTGTAAAAATTCGGTAGTTGATTTATAAAAGCTTTTTTCGCAATTGAACTGATTGGCTTGTGATGAAATTCCTTCACCAATTCCGATTAAACGGGAAATTCCTTTTTTGTGAATCAGCTCCGCAACTTCTTTGTAAAGTGTCGCATCATTCTGTCCGCTCTGCAAAATATCCGAAAGAATAAGTGTTTTCTTTGGATGTTGTTTTTGCTGATTTAAAAAATCCAAAGCAATAGCCAAAGAACCTAAATCAGAATTGTAACTATCGTTGATAATTGAACAGTTGTTGATCCCTTCTTTGAGTTCGAGTCGCATCGCAACCGGACTCAGGAACTTCATTCTTTCAGCAATAACAACGCTTTCGTAACCTAAATAAAGCAAAGTAGCCCAGCAATGAATGGCATTTTCAATACTTGCTTCATCCGTAAACGGAATAGTAATACGAATAAAATCATTTTTATAAACGCCTTGTATTTCGGTGTCAACTTCCGTTTTAGTAATTCGTCCAACCAATAAATCAGCACGCAGTTTTTTCGACCAGGTGAAAAATTTCGCTTCTGCAAAGGATTTATTGTTTGTTATTTCATCGTGAATTGTCAGATAATCTTTGCAATAAATCAATACTTCGGAATTCAAAAACAGTTTTAATTTTTCACAAACTTTTTGTTTTTGGTTTTCGAAATTTTCATCGTGTGCTTGTCCTATATTAGTAATAACGCCAATGGTAGGCTGAATAATATTTTCAAGCAAGCGCATTTCTTTTGGCTTGGAAATACCGGCTTCAAAAATTGCCAAATCATGTTCTTCGGAAATTTGCCAAACAGAAAGCGGAACACCAACTTGTGAATTGAAACTTTTCGGACTGCGAACAATATTTTTGTCTTCACGCATCAGCTGATACAACCATTCTTTCACAATGGTTTTTCCGTTACTTCCTGTAATTCCAACAACAGGAATTTTAAATTGTTGTCGGTGATAAGCACAAAGTTGTTGAAGTGCAAGCAGTGTATCATTAACTAAAATAAAACTTGCATCGTTGAAAGCAGAAAGATTATTCGGCAGAGAAGAAACAACAAAATGACGAACACCTTTTTCGAAAAGTTCGATTAAGTAAGCATGTCCATCATGACGTTCACCTTTTATAGCAAAAAACAAAGACGTTTCTGCGTTGGAAAGTTTACGGCTATCAATCAATAAATTTTTAATAGAAGCAGTAGAAGCATTATTCCCACTGATGTTTCCATTAACGATTGAAGATATTGCGGAGATGGAGTAATTCATATTTTTTATCTGTTCAAATACAGATTCTTTATTTGTCACCCTGAGCATTCTGCGTAATAAGCAGACACTATCGAAGGGTATATTTATTTTTTAGCTACTACAAAACAATCTCTGCAGAGAGGTTCATAATTATTGGTTTCACCTAATAACACAAGCGCTTCTTCGTCTGTTATACGGTGTGAATGATTTGCAATATTTCCACAGCGCATACAAATGGCATGAACTTTTGTAACGTGTTCAGCAATGGCAAGCAAAGCAGGAATTGGCCCGAATGGTTTTCCAAGGTAATCCATATCCAATCCGGCAACAATTACCCTTATTCCATTATCAGCAAGTTGGGTACACACATCCGGCAGTCCGGCATCAAAGAATTGTGCTTCATCAATTCCAACAACTTCCACATCACTGGCCAATAGCAAAATATGAGAAGAGGCAGGAACAGGGGTAGAATGAATGGAATTTCCTTCGTGGGAAACCACTTTTACTGCATCGTAACGGGTATCAATTTCGGGTTTAAAAATCTCCACTTTTTGTTTTGCGTATTGTGCACGCTTCATTCTGCGGATAAGTTCCTCTGTCTTCCCCGAAAACATAGAGCCACAAATGACTTCAATGGAGCCTTTGCGTTTATTCGGATGGATAGTGTTTTCGAGGAACATCGGTTTTTTGTTAAAAAATCTTGTATGAAGATACGTAATATTAATGTATATTTATTCGGAAAATGAGACCCCGGATTTAGGTCCGGGGCATCTAAAACTACAGATTTTTTTACAAAAAAATCCTTGTTTTAGTATGCAACAAATTTAGTCAAAAAAGCGTTTTGTTTTTTAACCAAGTAAAATAATGTCATGGATAAGTCCAACATCAGAAAAGAGATAGCCGCTTTGATTAACAGTATTAAGGAGCATTCCGACAATATTGGCGACAACAAGCATATTCCACAGTTGGAGCTGGAATTGATTTTGCATAAAATTGAAAAATTATACCAAAAATCCATCGTTTTTAACCATTTGAATTCTATGAATGGGGAAAGCGAAAATCAGGCTGTAGATTATAAACAGGTTGAGATTCCCAAAGTTGAGGTAAAGCAAGAGACAGTAAAACCTGTTATTTCCGAAAAAACAATTGATTTATTTGGAACCGAAATTCCGCCAGCAACAGAAAAACCAAAACAAGAAAAGAAAGTTGAGAAGCCTACCGACAAAACAGAAAAAGTTGTTGTAACAAACAAAATTCAAAAACCGGCTATTCAGGATATTTCAAAAGCGATTGGCTTGAATGATAAATTTCAATTCGCCAATGAATTATTTGAAGGCAGTATGCAGGAATACAGTATAGCAATCCAGCAATTAAACGGAGCTGAGAGTTTAGAATCGGCAATGGATTATTTTAGCAACTTGCAACAATTGTATGAATGGGATATGGAGAAAGAAAGTGTGAAAAGATTGTTGGATTTGGTTGACAGAAGATACGGTTAAAGAAATTATAAATTGTGAATTATAAATTATGAATTTTTGAGATTTCTATAATTGTTTAATATGTCGCTTTTTCGAAAATCATTACTTCCTTTATTACTCTATTACTTTATCACCTTATCACTTTTTTCTCAGGAAATAAAAACAGGAGAAGTTTATGCTTACGCCCGTAAGATTGTTGATACAATGGCTTCTCAAAGCATGCACGGGAGAGGTTATGTGAATGGTGGAGACAGCATCGCAGCAAATTATCTCAAAAATGAATTTTCAAGAATAGGATTGAAATCTTTTGGTAATGATTATTATCAGAGGATGAGTTTTCCGATTAATACATTTCCTGATAAGATAGAATTTGAAATTCGAAGTAGAGTAGCTCAATTTGAACACAATTGCATTCCGGGAAAAATTTTTCTGATTGATGCATCTTGCAAAGGTGTATCCTCTGAATTCCGCATTAGATTTTTCGACTCTACAATGTGTTCTTCCAAAGCCCAGAAAAAATTTCTCAAAAAATTAAAGCCGGAGGATTTCATCTTGGTGGATGATCTTGATGTAAAAGACAAAACAAAAAAAGACGTCTTGAATAAAATCAAGAATAACTCGATGAAGGCAAGCGGAATCATTGAACCAGTCACAAAATTGACTTGGCACCAGTCTCAGGTAGTTTCTGACTATTGCAAAATACAAATATTGGCAGATAGTACTTTCTTATACGATGAACGTTGGTTTGACAATGGAAGAATTCTTGTAGAAAACAAATTTATCACCAATCATAAATCCCAAAACGTCATTGGTTACATTCCTGGTTCCGTTTATCCTGATTCATTTATTGTTTACTCAGCACATTACGATCATTTAGGACATATGGGAAAAGATGTTTATTTCCCTGGGGCAAACGACAATGCCAGTGGTTGCGCGATGTTGCTGAATCTTGCAAATTATTATTCAAAGCCCGAGAACATACCAAAATATTCTATTGCCTTCATGGCTTTTTGCGGAGAGGAAGTTGGTTTGTTGGGTTCAAAATATTATACCGAAAATCCATACTTCCCATTGAAGAATATAAAATTTGTTTTCAATATGGACATTATGGGAACAGGAGAAGAAGGCATAACAGTAGTGAATGGAACAATTTTCCAAAAAGAATTTGATAAATTAAAAGAAATCAATACTCAAAATAACTTTATCAAAGACGTTAAAATAAGAGGCAAAGCAGCCAACAGCGACCATTACTTTTTTTCTGAAAAAGGAGTAAAAGCTTTTTTCATATATTCGATGGGTGGAATAAAAGCCTATCATGATATTTATGATAGACCAGAAACATTACCTTTGAATGAATTTGAGAACATGTTTAAATTGATTACGAAGTTTGGCGAGAGTTTACAAAATTAAGATGGAATAGGAACACGGATTTTTTATGATTTTTATGTTTTAAGATTATGATATATTATTGGGATTTATTTATGATGTAATTTATGTCAAATCATATTATATCATAATCGCCTAAGGCGATAAAAATCTTTTTTATCATAAAAATCATAAAATATCTGCGTTCCAATAAAACATAGTAAAGCACGAAATGAAACTATACATCGTCCCAACCCCAATCGGAAACCTCGAAGACATTACTCTTCGGGCTATACGTATTTTGAAGGAAGTGGATTTGATTTTGGCTGAGGATACTCGCAAGTCGGGAATATTATTGAAGCATTTGAACATTGACAAGAAGATGTTTGCTCATCACATGCACAATGAACATAAAACAGTGGAGATGATTTCGGAGCGGATTGCTAATGGGGAAAAAATTGCGCTTATTACAGATGCCGGAACTCCCGGAATTTCCGACCCGGGATTTTTGTTGATCCGTGAATGTATTGAAAAAGGAATTGAAGTGGAATGTTTGCCAGGCGCAACTGCATTTGTACCTGCATTGGTGAATTCTGGTTTACCCACCGATACTTTTTGTTTCGAAGGGTTTTTGCCACAGAAAAAAGGACGCCAGACAAAAATAAAAGCATTGGTAGATGAATCTCGCACAATGGTTTTTTATGAATCACCACACCGTTTAGTAAAAGCATTGGAACAATTTATTGAATTTTTTGGTGCTGATAGAAATGCTTCTGTGTCGCGTGAATTATCGAAAATGTTTGAAGAAAATAAGCGGGGAACGTTAAAAGAGATTGCAGATTATTTCAAATCAAAAACTGTAAAGGGTGAAATTGTGATTGTAGTAGAAGGTAGGAAAGGGAAAGATAAAAAAAGCAAACACGATGAAGAAGAATAAAACACATTGTTAGCATGGTAGACAAAACAAATAAAACAGGCGCACCTCCAGGAACTTTGGTATACTTCGGTGATAAACAAACCGACAGAGTAAAAATTTCTTTGATTGAATTCAATGAAACAGAATTTATTGAAAAGGAATTTTATGATTTATCAGAATGTCTTGATCATGTTGATCCAAAAATGGTACGGTGGATAAATGTAGATGGAATACACAATGTAGAATTTATTGAAGCTGTTGGAAAACGATTTAATATTCACCCGCTTACTTTAGAAGATATTGTAAACACGAATCAGCGAGCAAAGTTTGAAGATTACGACAACTATGTTGTTGCTATTATGAAAATGCTTTATTATGATAGTGAATTACAATCGGAGCAATTAACCGTGGTGTTGTTTGATGGAATGGTTATTTCTTTTCAGGAAACACATGGAGGTGATGCATTTGATTTGATCAGAAACAGAATCCGTTTAGGAAAAGGCAGAATCAGAAGAATGGGCGCTGATTATTTAGCCTATGCTTTAATTGATGCTGTGGTAGATTGTTATTTTGGAATCTTGGAAAAAATAGGAGACAGGATAGAAATTTTAGAAGAAGATTTAGTGGATGAGCCGACTAAAGAAACGATGCGGCAATTGCACAATATGAAACGTGAAATGATTTTTTTACGAAAATCGGTTTGGCCAATGCGGGAGTTGATTAACAACATGGAGAGAAGTGAAACCGATTTAATAAAACCTACTACAGATATTTATTTGCGCGATGTTCACGATCATACAATAAGAGTAATTGATACTGTTGAAACATATCGCGATTTACTTTCGGGGATGATGGATATTTATTTGTCGAGCGTAAGCAACAAAATGAACGAAGTAATGAAAGTGTTAACCATCATTACTACTATTTTTGTTCCTGTTACATTTGTAGCAGGAGTGTATGGAATGAATTTTGAAGTAATGCCGGAGATTCATAGTAAATGGGGTCATGAGTGGGGATATACACTTGCATGGGTTATTATGTTAGTGATGATGATCTCAATGATTGTTTATTTCAGAAAAAAGAAATGGTTATAGCCCTAAAACATGCGCGCTTCTCGCCCTTCGACTCCGCTCAGGGTGACAAGCTAAAATGGCTGCGCGTAATGCCATTTCGAGCGGAGTCGAGAAGATTTTAAATCAAAAGCTAATTAGGAAATATTAATCACATGAAAAAAATTCTATTATTTATTTCAATTTTCTGTTTTACTTATTCTGTAAATGCAAATCCATTTGTTGTAAGCGATACCAACAAAACAAACAATGCAGGAAAAAAAGTTGGCTTGTGGAAAGAGAAAGCGGGTCAGAACGAATGTTATGGAAATTATGAGGATGGGAAAAAAGAAGGACAATGGGTTTGTTACCACGCAAATGGAATGGTCAGCAATTTAGGAAATTATAAAAACGGAATGCTGAATGGAGTTTATATTCAAATTGATAAGTCGGGTTCCTGTTATTCAAAAGAGTCTTACAAAAACGACACACTCGATGGGAAGAGCACAACTTTTTTTCTTAATGCTAAACCAATGGCTGAAATTGATTATAAAATGGGAATAATAGACGGAGTAAAAAAAGCATATTATTCCGATGGAAAAATTCAGGAAGAAGGATTTTATAAAAAAAATGTAAGAGATGGGGTTGCTAAATGGTTTTATCCAGAAGGGCAAGTGAGTATTCAATATAATTATGTGAATGGTTCATTGGAAGGAGCTCAAAAAGCATTTTACAAAAACGGTAACGTAAACTCTGAAGTAAAATTTATTAATAACTTGGAAGAAGGAGAATACAAAGAATATTTTGAAAACGGGAAATTAAAAATTACAGGAAAATATATCCATGGAAAAAAAGAAGGTGATTGGAAAGAGATGGATGAAAACGGGAAAGTAATTAAGACAGAAAAGTATAAGAACGGGGACTTGAAGAAGTAAGGAGGTGACTAAGTAACTAGGTGATTAAGTGATTAGGTGGGTGATGACTAGTAATGTTAATTAATCTTAATTAGAACGTCATTGCGAGCCTGCCTGCGGTAGGTAGGTCCCGCTTTTAGCGGGATGTGGCAATCTCTCAAGATGGGGAGAATAAGTTTTATAAGAAGGGAACATAGAAATAGAGCATTATTATGAATGCATCGGGCAACGTTTACAACGCTTTTCCTTTTTATAATTTTTACAACATTTTTTCTTCAACTTTTTACACTCCATCGTTTCCGGATAGAAAGACCATAGATTGCAAGCCATTTCTTCCGTTATGGCTTTTTGAATAAAATAGGTATTTGGTTCAGTATTCATTTACCCTACAAAATTGGGCAAATTCAAGGGTCAATTCAATACCTATAATGTGGTATTTTAGTCCATTTTCGTGACCTTTTTCACCAAAAACCCATTATCTGTAGCAATATTCAACAGATACATCCCATTTTTTAAGCTGATCGAATTCAGGTCAATTTCTATGGTGTTTTCTCCTTCTGAATAGTCTTTCTTCTCAATTTGTTTCACAACTTTTCCTAATACGTCCGTTAATTCCATTTTTATTGTTTGTGAGCTTGGTAAATAAAAACTCATTTTAAATGAATTGGAAAATGGGTTTGGATAAATTGTGAAATTATTTTCAGTAAATATATTTTCGTTTATTCCAACATTGCATGTTCCGGGTAAATTTGCGTCCATCCACAAAATTCTATCGTTGATCCAATTTTTAATTGCCAATATTTCTCCTGGATAATCTGCCGGAATAGGACTTGGATTTGGCCAGGTATAGGCGCCTAAAATTGGCCAAGCTGTAAAATGACGGGCTTGTGCTTCATCTAAATACAATGCTAAAGAATCTACATAATTATTTAAAACAGGAATACTCAAAGTTGTTAAACGCAATTCATCCCATCTGCAATGCAACTCAGCAACATATTGTGGATCTTGTAACAACCGTGCCCACCAAAAATTTGGCTGCCAGCCATCACCGCTACAAACAGATGGGAAATTATAAGCCCAACCTGAAGTTACATCGCCTTGACAATAATCTGCATTCCACCAGGCAAGATTGAAATCCCATGCCGGACCAGCTTTTAACTTGCCGCCTTTACTTTGTTTGTCTTTGTAAAAAAATGTGCTCAAACGATAACCATCCACATTTTTACTCACTTCATTTAAAATAAAATAATCTATGAACGTATTCACGCCAATGTATTTTCTATAACCGTTAATAGGGTCAGCAAAAGTAGAACTCGCCAAAACGTCTTCCACCGTATCAACATAAGCCATAATGTAATTTCTTTGTTGAGTAACAATCACTCCATTTTCAGGATACACGTGCACAAAATTGATGGGCGATCCTGTCGGAGAAGGGTAGGGCGATGTCCAGTAACTTCCCGGACCATCATCTCTGTCAACTTTAATAATATAGCCACCGGTTAAATCATCTCCGCTTATTTCTGTCGGATCAAGCTTAGGAACATTTATTCTGTTCGAATCGCGTTTTACTTTTTCCATCAAAACATAAATTCCCTGATACTGATTATTAATTACCAATTCACAAAATTGCGTGCGTGATGCATAACGACCGGTTTTATTTGCAATGTCATACGTAAGAACATTTCGCATACAGGTTTTATCATCGTAAGGAGCATACAAAATCCAATCGTGTTCTTCAGGCATTCCTAGTAAGATTGTATCTTTTTTTATTCCAAGATTATCTCTAGTTTCGAAACCATAACTTTTTTGCGGGAACCAGGATGAACTGGAACCACGTGTTTCAATTCCTATTTTATTATTGTAATTATTATGTGGGTCGGTCATGTAATTTCGTACACCAAAACCATTGTAAATAATTCCCATTTGTGCGGCCAACTTAGGTTCGTTTGGAATTGTCATACCGCCTGTATTAACAACTACAATAGGTAAGTTGGAAGAAGTAAAGTTAAACGGAAGAGCAGGAGTGTTTCCAAATGTAATACTCCAGTCAATTAAATTTCCGGCATCCGCTCCGTAAGTATCTTCAATCAATAATTTCCAAACACCATTTGCATTTTGTCCGTTATTGAAAGCACCAATAAATCCTTGCGGACGAAAGGTTCCTGTAAACGGAGCATTTTCAGTTACAATAGAATTTGCTGCAAAAGCATTTAAACAAGTATTGGTATAATTGTCTCCGTCACTACCATTCGCAATTGATAAATCCACAATAGTTCCATCAGGCGATTGCAATGAAATATTTAAATCGGCATCCCAAGTATGTGTAATGTTAAAACAAATTGTTTCTATTCCGAAAATAGTATCAATGGTTGCCGGACTCAATCCTGAAACTGTCATCGGAAAATTTACCATCGGTCCGCCATCAGGAATCGGTCCGCCAGCAGTACTTGTATACGTTTGTCCAAAAGTTGGAACTGAAATAATTGTAAAAAAGAATAATATTATTTTTTGCATAATCATTGTGAAATTAATTTTCCTGTGGCAATAATTTTCTCTGAAGTTTTTAATTGATAAAAATACATTCCGGGATTCATTGCATCATTGTTAATAGTAATTGAGTTTTTCCCATTCGGAATAAATAATGTTTTTATTTTTTTACCAAGCATGTCGTAAATTTCTAATTCTTTTTCTGAAGCATGCTCATAAGTAAAAGTGAAAGTTGTACTTGATGAAAACGGATTAGGAAAAATTTTCACATTCGCTTTTTCTGAATTGTATTCCGGTGCCGAAAGGTTCCAGCACAGACTAGGCAAATTTACATCCATCCATTGAGAGCGTGCCTGAAACCACCATTTTAAATAATCAACTTCTTCCTGATAGTTGGCGCCAATAAAATAATTCCAGTTTACATAAGTTCCCATAATCGGCCACAAAGTAAAATTTCTCTGTTGCGATTCGTTGAGATATAAAGCTATGGAATCAATCCAAATATTAATTGAATCGGTATCTAAAATTCCCATTCTCAATTCTGTCCAGCGACATTTCACTTGGTTTGCATAAGCTGTATCTTGTAGCAAACGAGGCCACCAGTTGGGTGGTTCTGAAGTAAAGGTCGGACAAACAGTTGCAAAATTATATTGCCATCCTGTTGTATCAAAAGCATCACAATAATCTGCGTTGCCATACGAAAGATTAAAATCCCACATCGGTCCGCAACTTAATTTTCCTCCTTTGCTGTCTTTATCTTTATACATAAAACTGCTGGAGCGATAACCATCCACTGTTCTGCCTAATTCCTGCATAAGAAAAAAATCAACGAATGAACCTGTATTAATGTATGCTCTAAAACCCGTTGTTAAATCCGAAAAGGTTGGACCGTAAACTACATTTTCAAAAGTGGTCACATAATTTTTTATATAATTTAATTGTGGTACTGTCAGCTCAATGTCTTCCGGATCGTGATAAAGAAATTTTACTTTTGGTTGGTAAGGCGAAGTCCATGTAGTAGAACTGCTTCCTGTTACTTTATCTACTTTAATAATGTATCCGCCCGTTAAAGAATCTCCTGCATTATCATCCAAATCTAATTTTGCAATATCCACTCTGTTTTTATCACGCTTCACTCTTTCAAGCAATGTATAAACTCCCATGTACTGATTGTTTATCACCAATTCGCAATAAACATAACGTGGCGAATAAGGTTGCATTTTCGAAAACAAGTTGTAAGTGATTTCATTTCTCATCAATGTTTTATCCGGATAAGCGCCATACAAAATCCAATCGTTTTCACTTGGCATTCCTAATAATGAAACATTTACTTTTGCACCAAGTGCATCTCTTGTTTCTACTCCGTACGATTTTTTTGGATATTGTTGTGATGTAGAACCTCTTATTTCAATGGCAATTTTTCCATTGTAATTATTAAAAGTATCTGTCATATAATTTCTAACGCCAACACCATTGTAAATAATTCCCATGTCGCATGTAATTTTCGGATCATCAGCAATCGTTTGTCCCAAAGTATTTAAAACAACAATTGGAAGATTAGAAGAATAAAACGGAAATGGTTTTGAAGGTGTATTTCCGAAAGTGATATTCCAACTGATAAGGTTGCCGATATCGCCAAATGAATTATCGTTGATTAATAAATTCCAAACTCCGTTACCTGCTTGTCCGTTATTTAATGAACCAATATAACCTTGCGGACGAAAGGTTCCGGTAAACGGAGGAAATCCCAAGACAATGGAAGTAGCAGCGAATCCATTAAAACAAGTATTGGTATAATCCGAACCGCCCCATCCATTGGAAACAGAAAGGTCAACAATGTTTCCATCAGGCGCCTGAATGGCAATTTGCAAGTCGGAAGCCCAGCTGTGACTGATATTAATACAAATACTTTCTAAACCGAAAATGGTATCAATAGTTGTAGGAGAAAGTCCGGAAACGGTTATAGGAAAAGCAACCTGCGGACCGCCATCAGGAATAGAACCACCCGCAGCACTTGAATAAGTTTGTGCTTTTGAAAGGAATATCGAGAATACTAAAATAGTTAGCAGGTAAATCTTTCTCATTTACTTAATTTTACACTAATGTAAGATTAAATTAACAGATATTCAAGAGTTTTTGGATAGCTGAATTCAGTTAAAAGAGTTTGAAATTTAAAACTAATTGCTTACCTTTGGCGTAAGTAACGTAAAACGGCAGTATGATTCTATCATTTGGCGACAAAGACACAAAGAAGATTTGGGAAGGCGAGCGAATAAAAGGTTTGTCGACTGAAATACAGGAAATGGCCAGAAGAAAGCTGAGAATGTTGAATAACTCACAGAATTTGGCTGACTTGCAAATTCCGCCTTCAAACCGATTGGAAAAATTGAAAGGAAATTTCAAAGAATTTTATTCAATCAGAATTAACAATCAGTGGCGAATAATTTTTAAGTGGAATAACGGAAATGCAGATCAAGTTGAAATAATAGACTATCACTAAACGAACGAAAATGAAGAAACTAAAAAACATACATCCCGGAGAAATTCTTAATGAAGAATTTTTATTGCCATTGGAAATCTCTGCGTACAAACTTTCCAAAGATATTGGTATTCCTCAAACACGTGTTTCTGCAATCATAAAAGGGAACAGACGAATAACTGCGGATACTGCACTTCGACTATCGAAATATTTCGGGAACTCCGCTAAATTTTGGCTCGGACTTCAGGATGACTTTGATATTGAAGAAGAAGTAAATCAAAAAAAAGCAGAATTGAATGCAATTAAACAATGTACGCAAAACGCAGCGTAAAGAAGATAAAAGAATATGGAGAAAAGATGGAGCATAAATTCAAGTGCTGATGAGAAAGTTGTAAATCAACTAGCAGAAGAATTGAAAATTGAAAAAGTGTTGGCGAATTTATTGGTGCAACGTGATATTAAAACCTATGACGAGGCAAAAAAATTTTTCCGGCCTTCTTTAGATAATCTGCATGATCCTTTTTTAATGAAGGACATGGATGTAGCTATTGCCCGTTTGGAAAAAGCAATTTCCAACAAAGAAAAAATTCTGGTGTTTGGTGATTATGATGTGGACGGAACAACAGCTGTTGCACTTGTGTATTCGTTTTTGAAAACTTTACCTGAGTCAGAAGGCCTTGCGGATTATTACATTCCCGACAGATATACCGAAGGTTACGGAATTTCTTTCATGGGAATTGATTTCGCGAAAGAAAATAATTTCTCATTAATCATTGCACTCGATTGCGGAATAAAAGCAATTGATAAAGTGGATTATGCCAATGAACGCAACATCGATTTTATAATTTGCGATCACCATCGTCCGGGCGACACACTTCCAAAAGCTGTTGCAATTTTAGATCCTAAGCGTAACGACTGCAGTTATCCTTTTGACGAATTATGTGGCTGCGGAGTTGGATTTAAATTGGTGCAAGCCTACGCACAAAAAAATAATATTTCTTTCGAAGAACTTATTCAATACCTTGATTTAACTGCCATTTCCATCGCTTCGGATTTGGTTCCGATTGTTGATGAAAACCGTGCTTTGTGTTATTTTGGATTGGAGCAGATAAATAGAAATCCACGCAAAGGAATAAAAGCAATTTTAGAATTGGCGAACATCAAAAAAGAAGTAACGATGAACGAATTGGTGTTCACCGTTGGTCCGCGTATAAATGCAGCAGGAAGAATTGAGACAGGAAGAAATGCGGTTGCACTTTTGGTTTCCGATAATCATGCCGATGCAAAAACATCCGGAATAAATATCAATACTTCGAATACCGAACGCAGAGCATTGGATGTAAGCATCACACAACACGCTTTCAGTATGATTGATGAAAGTGAAGAATTAATCAAACGTAAATCAACCGTATTGTTTCATCCCGATTGGCACAAAGGTGTGATTGGCATTGTGGCTTCTCGTTTAACGGAAAGATATTACCGCCCGACCATTGTTCTTACGGAGTCGAATGGAATGGCAACTGGTTCTGCACGTTCTGTAAAAGATTTTGATGTATACGATGCCATTGAAGCCTGTTCCGATTTGTTGGAACAATTTGGCGGGCATAAATATGCAGCCGGACTTTCTATGAAATTAGAAAACCTTGCAGCCTTCCAACAAAAATTTGAAGAAGTAGTTTCTGCAACCATAAAAGATTACATGCTGGTTCCTGAAATTGCCATTGATGCAGAATTAAAATTATCCGACATCACACCAAAATTTTTCCGAATCTTAAAACAGTTCGAACCATTTGGTCCAGGAAATATGTCGCCAGTTTTCATGAGTAAGAACCTTGTCGACAAAGGTTATGTGCGTATTGTAGGAAACAACCATTTGAAAATGGATATTCAATCTGCCGAAAATCCAAAAGAGACATTTTCAGCAATTGCTTTTTCTCAGGGACAGCATTTTGATGATGTGCTTCGCAAAAAAACATTCAGTGCTTGTTATGCGGTTGAAGAAAATGAGTTTAATGGAAATGTGTCGCTTCAATTGAATGTGAAGGATATGAAGGTGGATAATCAATAATATTTTGTAGATTAAAAGTTTAAAAAAGATGGATAAAGACATCATGCCGCAATCAAATGATATAATATTTTATTCATCACCCGATGGTGATGTAAGAGTAGAAGTGTTTTTTCAAGAAGAAACATTTTGGTTAAGCCAAAAGAAAATTGGAGAGCTATTTGGCAAATCGAAAGCCACTATTAGCGAACATTTAAAAAACATTTTCGAAACAGAAGAATTAAACGAAAAATCAGTTGTTCGGAAAATCCGAACAACTGCCGAAGATGGCAAATTATATCACACTAATTTTTACAACCTTGACGCAATTATTGCAGTTGGATACCGTGTAAACAGTTTTCAGGCAACACAATTTCGTATTTGGGCAACTAAAACGTTGAGGGAATTTATTATTAAAGGTTTTGTATTGGATGATGAACGTCTGAAACAAGGCAAACGCTTTGGTAAAGATTATTTTGACGAATTACTTGAACGTATCCGCGAAATTCGTGCAAGTGAAAGACGTTTTTATTTGAAAATAACCGACATTTATGAGCAATGTAGTATAGATTATAAAAAAGACGCTGAGATAACACAAACATTTTTTAAAACAGTTCAAAATAAATTGCATTGGGCAACGACTGGTAAGACTGCTGCACAAATAATTTCAGAACGAGCAAGTTCTATAAAGCCTAATATGGGTTTGCAGACTTGGAAGAATGCACCCAAAGGAAAAGTTTTAAAAACCGATGTTTCTATTGCTAAGAATTATTTAATTGAAAAGGAAATTAAAGAACTGGAACGCGTTGTAACTATGTATTTAGATTATGCGGAAAATCAAGCGGCAAGGCAAATACCAATGAAAATGACAGAGTGGATTACAAAACTTGATGCTTTTTTACAGTTCAATGAATATCAAATATTAAAAGACGCAGGTAATGTGAAACATGAAGTAGCAAAGCAATTAGCTGAAAATGAGTATGAAAAATTTAGAATAACTCAAGATAAGAATTTTGAAAGTGATTTTGAAAGTGAAACAAGAAAAATCTCGGACAAGAAAAAGAAAAAATAATCGCAGAGTTGAAGCAATATGAAAAAGAAAAGCACAAATAAAAATTTAACATCCTTCTCCGACCATTTGGACAAAGAATATGGAAGACACGGAACCAAAAAGAGAGAAAAATTCGAAGAAGGGTTTGAAGCATTTAAACTTGGTGTTATGGCAAACAAAGAAAACGAAAACAATGGGAATGTTTCTTTGCAGATGAATGTGAAGGATATGAAGATGGAGAAATAGAATGGAAAATGGTTTAAATATTACAGCAATACTTTCTGGAATAACTTTTCCAGTATTTGTTTTTGCATTTATAATGCATTATAGATTATTAATAAGGTTAAATATTATCAATAATAGTGTTATGAAAGAAGAAAAATATTCATTTAGAGAGCTAAAAAAAATAAAAAAACAATCGGTGAATTCCGAAGAGATAAAAATTATTGATAAAATAATTTTTTATGGAAGATTGAAAAATATATTTTTTGTTCCAATAATATATTTTTTAGTCTCTTTGTTTGTAAGGTAAATTGAGTATAGAAAATATTTTTTTACAGATGAAGGTAAAGATCTATATTGACATTGGATGACAAAAAATGAACTAATAGAATTGCTTTTCGAAGCATATAAGAATGGATCTCTCGTGACCCCAAAACATAATCCCAAAGAGCTTTCGAAGGTTATGCCTAAATTCAGAACGGTTATTTCTGATGAGGTATATGACAATCTTTATCATTGTTTAGAAACAGGAATCGAGAAAATATATGAATATCAAAATAGCAAAGGAGCCTACTATGAAATTTGTCTTAACTCAAAATATGAATTCGCATCTTCTGGTGTTCATGAGTATTGTCCTTTCCCTTTTGAGGGTTATAATAGAATAATTGCTGTATATGGAGAAAAGCGAAAGTGGCATATTTTCGGAGAAACAAGTACTAAAATTGAAGAGAAAATTAAAATAGGAGAACTAATCAATAAGGTTGAATTAGTGTGAAATAAAATTTATTTCCATTACTTCACCACAATCCTTCCCAACATATTGTTAAAAACTTTTTTCGCTTCTAATAAGGATTGTTGAGTTGCCATCAAGGCCATCATTTCTTCTTCGGGTGGGTTTTCTTTTAAACGTTTTTGATTGTCGTGAATCATCATTTCAATTTTACGGCTCTTCAATGCATAAATGGCATTGTAAAGAGAACGTTTTAAAATGTCTTCTTCTTTGGTTGGGTAAATTCCATGGTCTTCCCATTTGGAAAGAGAGTAGGGGCTACTTATCAAATCAATTGTAAGTGAACAGATAGCCGCATTTTCGTGACTGATGAAATAATTGGTATCAGGCACAGAATCTTTTTCCAGGTGTTCAAGGAATTCGGAAAAGATGCTGTTGTATAATAAATTTTCAATCACAATATTATCACTTTGTAATTCATGCGTTAATAAATACGCAACAGAAACTTCTATTTCAATATCTTCGCCTTCATCATTCTGGCTGTCTACTTTTACTGTGTTTGCTCCGTAATTAATTAACAAACGAATAATATCGCGCTCTTGATGTTCGGCATCCGCAATGGTATGCTCTTTTTTTTCAGGAAGAACAAATTCTTCTTCAGGAGCAACTTGATTTTGTTGTTGTGGATTGTTTCTCTTGTCGTTAAAATTTTTACTTCTGATTTTATTTAACTCACTCAATAAAATTTGTTCATCCACTTCCATGATGCGGCTACATTCTTTCACGTATACAGAACGGTAAATGGCATCAGGAATAAGTGCAATACTTTCTACAATTTTTTTGATGGCCTCTGCTTTTTTCAAAGGATCGTTGTTTGTTCCTTTGGTTAAGATGTTGGCTTTATAGGAAATAAAATTCTGTGCGTTGTTAACGATAAAATCTTTTAAGTCCTGTGTGCTTACTTTTTTAGAATAGGAATCAGGGTCATCACCATCAGGAAAAAGAAGAACTTTTACATTCATTCCTTCTTCCAACAAAAGATCAATTCCTTTTAATGCAGCATTTATTCCGGCCTGGTCACCATCGTATGAAATAATAATATCGTTTGTGAAACGTTGGATCAATTTTATTTGTCCTGCCGTTAAAGCTGTTCCGCTGCTGGCCACCACGTTCTCAACTCCGGCTTGATGCATTGCAATTACATCCATATAACCTTCCACAAGGAAACAGAATTTTTCTTTTACAATTGCATTTTTCGAATGATACAATCCGTACAAAACATCACTCTTGTGATAAATTTCCGTCTCGGGAGAGTTAACGTATTTCGAAGTTTTTATATCGGTGCGTAAAGTTCTTCCACCAAATGCAATTACTCTACCGCTTTGATTGTGAATCGGAAACATTACTCGTCCCCAAAAACGGTCGAGGTGTTTTGTTTCTTCCGGTTTAACAACTTCACCCGTCTCCGCATTTACTTCTGCTTCATTTTTGTATTCAATAGTCAATCCCGATTTAACAAGATATTCCATTTTATAACCTGTAGCAACAGCAATTTCAGTAAACGCATTTCTTTGATTGATGCTATAACCCAATTGGAATTTTTGGATGATGTCTTCACGCAAACCGCGTTCTTTAAAATATCCTAAGCCGATGGATTTTCCTTCATCGGTATTGTATAAATTTTCGGAAAAATGTTTTTGTGCAAAAGAAGAAACAACCAATAAACTTTCTCTGTCGTTGTTATGTTGAATTTGTTCTGGAGTTTGTTCTGCTTCAACAATATCAATGTTGTATTTTTTTGCGAGGTAACGCAAAGCATCTGGATAAGTAAGCTTATCATGCTCCATAATAAAGTTAATCGCATGTCCGCCTTTTCCGCAACCAAAGCATTTGTAAATACCTTTTGCAGGAGAAACATAAAAAGAAGGAGTTTTCTCATTGTGAAAAGGACAGCAGCCAATTAAATTTGCTCCGCGTTTTTTCAGCGAAACATAATCAGCAACTACTTCCTCTACACGGGCAGCTTCAAAAATTTTGTCTATGTCTTCTTTGTTTATCATTTCTCGACTCCGCTCGAAATGACAAAAAAGGCATTCGAAAGGAACGCTAATTTACGAAAAAAATGCTTAAGAAAGAGGGCTTATTTTTTGGCTGGTTTAGCCATAAGTTTAGCCATTGCACGTTGGCCATCCTCGTTGTTGGGGTTGATTTTTAGAGACTTTTTATAGTTGCTGAGTGCTAATTCTTTTTGCCCCATTTGTCGGTACGTTTCGCCTAATCCATGGTAAACTGCCCAGGAGTCTGGGTACTGTGTTTCAGTATGTTTAAAAAGTTTATGTGCTTCTTCGGTTTTGCGTGCTTTTAATAATTTGAATCCGATATCGTTAATATGGTCATCGTTATATGGATATTTAAATGGAGTTAATCCACTTAATTCTGTTTCAACAGATTTTACTTTCGACATAAAATAATCGAAAGGAATAACGCCATCAATAAAATCGTTTTCATATTTGGTGATACAATTTCCTAAGTAAGAACATTCATCATACGGTGCGCATTTGCATGACATGTATGAGTTGTACATTCTGTCGCCATCAATTAAAAAAATGGAATCTTTATTCGCCATTATTATTTCATCGAAATTGCAAAATGCTGCCAATGCCAATTGAGAATAATTTTGTGATGCGTTTTTAAATCCACCATAAGAAGTTTGCCAAACGGTTTGTATCAATTGCATTCCACCTTCTGTAGGATTTATTTTTCTGATAACTCCAGCAACATTTCCTGCACCTGCATGATACGAATGCAATACTAAAAGACGGAACCATAAATCTGTTTCATTATAAGTTACGTGTGCGCTGTCCAACATTGCTTTTGTATAAGGGATACAAATTCTGCTCAACAAACGTGAAGCACCCAATGCAGATTTTTCTATATCTGTTCTTTCATCAATTGTTTTATTTACAATCAAACCTTGTTTGCGTGCAACTGCTTTCATCAATTGGAACGGACCGTTTGCACCAACAGTTGATTTGGTATTCATTTTTCCCGGACTCTCAATCAACAAAATCGCTTGCGCATACCAAGGGTCCACACCATTCTGTTTAAACACATCAATAGAACGGTTGATAGTTGGCATTACTTTTTTGAATTCGTAGAAATCTTTTTTCCCGACTGTTACCAATATACTGATACTGTCAGCAACATTATTTGCTTTACGGATACTGTCTCTGTAAATATTTTTTTGAATGTCGGATTGTTTGTTCCATTCTTTGGTAGAAACTTTTGTAAGCATTTGTCTGGTTCCGGCTACACTTATCATTGCGGAGTCGGGAGGAAGATTCATAATTTGTTGCCAAAATTTCGGTTGTGCTAAATTTTGCCATCCTTCACTGTAAAGAGTAGCATCATCTATAAATTTCATTTTGGTTACATCGTTATAACCAACTACATATTTTTCTACAACGGGAACACTACTGGCACCTTTTTGCGCTTTCGCAGAAATGCAGGAGAATAAAACACTTATAAATAGTGCTATTGAAAGAGAGGGAAATATGTTTTTTATCCGGTTCACAATCGAGAGATTTTATTTTTCCTAAAAATACTTTTCTAAAGTACCTATGAAACATGGTATTTGCAAACTTTTTAACAAACGTTTTCAACAATATAATATGTTATAACGAGATTCCCTCTGAGATGTTGCATTTTATGAGGATTCCCGACCAAGATACATTTGTGAGAGATGAACTCCGTTTTTATTCGTGATCTTGCAATAATCCCCCTAGCCCCCTTTTTAAGGGGGAATTGACTCTTCTTACAATTTGTCACCCTGAGCGGAGTCGAAGGGCGTAATATTCGTTTTTATTCGCTATCCGTACTATAATTTATTTACTTACTTTTGTTCCGCAAAAAATTTTAAAATTAATTACAATGGCAACAGATAGATTTGAAGCTCACGATTATTATTTGATGGATGAGTTATTGACTGATGAACATAAGTTAATCCGTGAAACAGCGCGTGCATGGGTGAAGAAAGAGGTTTCACCAATTGTGGAAGAAGCATGTCAGACAACAAAATTTCCTAAACAATGGATTAAAGGTTTAGCGGAAGTAGGAGCATTTGGTCCGTACATCCCTACAAAATATGGTGGTGCAGGCTTGGATCAAATTTCTTACGGATTGATTATGCAAGAATTAGAGCGTGGCGACAGTGGTTTGCGTTCAACAGCATCGGTACAAAGCTCATTGGTAATGTATCCTATATATACTTATGGAACAGAAGAGCAACGAATGAAATATTTGCCAAAGTTGGCAACAGGTGAAATGATGGGCTGTTTCGGACTTACAGAGCCGGACCACGGTTCAAATCCTTCCGGAATGATTACCAATATTAAAGATAAAGGCGACCACTATTTACTTAACGGAGCTAAGATGTGGATTTCAAATTCACCTTTTGCTGATATAGCAGTAGTTTGGGCAAAAGACGAAGCGGGTGATATCCGTGGAATGATTGTAGAAAGAGGGATGGCAGGCTTTACAACTCCGGAAACACACGGAAAATGGAGTTTACGTGCAAGTGCAACAGGCGAATTAGTATTCGATAATGTGAAAGTTCCTAAAGAGAACATTTTCCCTACGATAAAAGGCTTAAAAGGACCATTAGGTTGCTTAAACTCAGCGCGTTACGGAATTGCCTGGGGTGCTATCGGAGCAGCAATGGATTGTTATGATTCTGCTTTGCGTTACTCTAAAGAACGTATCCAATTTGGTCGTCCGATTGCTGGATTCCAATTGACTCAAAAGAAATTGGCTGAAATGATTACTGAGATTACCAAAGCTCAATTATTGACTTGGAGATTGGGTGTTTTGAAAAATGAAAACCGCGCTACTCCAGCTCAAATCTCAATGAGCAAACGTAACAATGTGAACATGGCTTTACAAATTGCACGTGAAGCACGCCAAATACATGGTGGAATGGGCATTACTGGCGAATATCCAATTATGCGCCACATGATGAATTTAGAATCGGTTATTACTTACGAAGGAACTCACGATATCCATTTATTAATTACAGGTATGGATGTAACAGGCATTAACGCCTTCCAATAATAGATTTTTCGATTTTAATCAGCACCCGGATACTAAAAGTGTTCGGGTGTTTTTGTTTGTTTTTTTGTTGAAAATCAACAGGTTGTGTGCAGAAACAAATAAAATCAGTTTTAAACAGGCTTTCAATTACTAATAGTGGAAAAGAGTTAATAAGTAAGAAGGAAAAATAGCAGGTATTTTTAGTAAAAATTCACATTTTAGTGGAATGGAGTATTTAGGATATTTTGCGGCTATTTTAATTGGTGTTTTATTGGGGCTGATTGGTGCAGGTGGTTCCATTCTTACAATTCCAGTTTTAGTTTACTTAATAGGCATTGAACCTGTTCATGCTACTTCATATTCCTTGTTTATTGTAGGCGTATCTGCGCTTATTGGCGGATTGCGTTATATGAAGAACAACCTGATTTGTATGCGTACCATGTTGGTATTTGGAATACCATCAGTGATAAGCATTTTTTTTACCAGAAAATATTTACTGCATAAAATCCCCGATCATTTATTTTCCTGTTGTTCAATTAATATCACCAAAGGTGCAGCATTGATGATACTTTTAGCAGTATTGATGATTATTGCAGCTTACACAATGATTCGCAAACCATCATCAGTCCGTGCCGATTTACACAAACATAACAATGAACAGTACCGGTATTTTTTAATTTTTCAGCAAGGAGTAATTGTAGGAACTTTGGTTGGATTGGTAGGAGCAGGAGGAGGTTTTTTAATTATTCCGGCATTGGTTGTTTTGGCTAAATTGCCGATGAAAAAGGCTGTTGGAACTTCTTTAGCCATCATTGCTTTAAATTCATCTATAGGATTTTTGAGTGATTTTGGAACACATCAATTTGATTGGAAATTCATCTTCATTTTTTCAGCTTTTGCAATAACAGGAATTATTTTAGGAAGTTATCTTTCAAAATATGTAAGCGGTTCAAAGCTTAAGCCGGGATTCGGATGGTTTATATTAGTGATGGGCGTTTATATAATTAGTAAAGAGCTCTTTTTTTAACATATGTAAAAAAACAAACGAACAATATTTAATACCTTTGTAAAAAGAAACAGAATGTACATCGAACAACTTTATACCGGATGCTTAGCTGAAGCAGCATATTACATCGAATCGGATGGGGAAGTAGCAATTATCGACCCTTTACGTGAAACGGAACCTTATATCGAATTAGCAAAAAAACGTAACGCAAAAATTAAATACGTTTTTGAAACGCATTTTCATGCTGATTTTGTTTCGGGTCATGTGGACTTAGCACGTAAAACAAATTCTTCTATTGTTTTCGGACCAACTGCAAAAACAGGTTATGATACAATTGTTGCAAAAGACGAAGAAGTATTTACTATCGGAAAAATAAAATTAAAAGTATTACATACACCAGGACACACATTGGAATCATCTTGTTTTTTATTGATAGATGAAAACGGAAAAAATCATGCTGTGTTTACAGGTGATACATTGTTTGTAGGAGATGTTGGTCGCCCCGACTTAGCAATCAAAAGCGATTTAACAATTGATGATTTAGCAGGAATGATGTATGATTCTTTGAATTCAAAAATCAAACCTTTAGCTGACGATGTAATTGTTTATCCCGCTCACGGTGCTGGTTCATCTTGCGGAAAAAATATCGGTAAAGAAACTTTTTCTACTATCGGAACTCAAAAGCAAATGAATTATGCAATGCAAACAATGAGCAAAGCAGAATTTGTAAAAGCAGTTACCGAGGGATTATCAGCTGCTCCAAATTATTTTGCTTGGGATGCTAAATTAAATAAAGAAGGTTATGCAAACATTGATGAGGTGCTGAAGAAAAATACAAAAGCATTATCGGTTGAAGAAATGGAAACAGAAATTTCGAAAGGAGCGCTGGTATTAGATGTTCGTTCACCCGATGATTTTGAAAAAGGATTTATTCCTAATGCAATTAATATTGGATTAAACGGGCAGTATGCGCCATGGGTAGGAGCTTTGATAGATCCTAAAGTTTCATTGGTTTTAGTTACAGATGAAGGCAAAGAAACAGAAGCGGTTTTACGTTTAGCAAGAGTGGGTTACGAAAATGTAAATGGTTATTTGAATGGAGGAATTACTTCCTGGAAAAATGCAGGAAAGAAAACCGATACTATTGAAAGTATTTCTGCAGAAAAATTTGTTGCTGAATTAAATAGCGACACTAATGTTTTGGATGTCAGAAAGCCGGGTGAAGTAGAAGGTGGGATGATTGAAAATGCAAACCATATTTGTTTGTCGCAATTACAAAGTAAATTAGATACCTTAGATAAAAATACGCATTACACTATTCACTGTGCAGGTGGTTATCGTTCGATGATGGCTGCTTCCATTATGAAACAAAAAGGATTTAATAAAGTTACCAATGTATTGGGTGGAATGGGAAAAATTAAAGCTACTGGCATAAAACTTGTTTTGCCGGAAGTGGTTTAAATCTGAATTATGAGTTTTTTAAAAAAATTATTTGGAATTTCATCTAACAAAGCTGATGTAAAAGCTTTGGTAAATAATGGTGCAAAAATTATTGATGTTAGAACAGCTGCAGAATTTTCAGGTGGCCATATAAACGGAGCTATAAATATTCCTTTAGATAAAATTTCATCAAACATTAATAAAATAAAAAATTACAACAAACCAATTGTACTTTGTTGTGCTTCTGGAATGAGAAGTGCTCAGGCAACAAATCAACTGAAGCAAAATGGAGTTGAAGCCTATAATGCTGGTGGCTGGAAAAATTTAAATTAATCTTTAAAACAAATATAAAATGAAAAAATTACTTTTAGTATTGATTGCTCTTGTTTCAATAAATGTGAGCAATGCACAATCGAAGGATGCTGTTATTACTAATCTTTCTTCAGAAAGATTTAAAGCAATAATTGCAAACGATAAAGGTGGAACAATAATCGATTTGAGAACAACTGAAGAGTTGGAGAAAAAAGGTTATATCAAAGGAGCAGTTCAACTGGATTATTTAGCGAAAGATTCAGAAAAACAAATTGATAAGCTGGATAAAAATAAAACGTATTACATCTATTGTGCAGGCGGAGGAAGAAGTTCAGAATGCGCTACATATATGGAGAAACATGGTTTCAAAAGAGTATACACTCTTGAAAAAGGATTATCCGAATGGTTGCAAAAAGGATTTCCTGTAGAAAAAAAATAGCCTCTTGCTTGTCTTCGACTCCGCTCAGACTGACGCATGTCGTCACACTGAGCGGAGTCGAAGTGTAAGGGCGGATGTTAATTTATAATTTCTGCTTTGCTGATATTTATATCAAACCATTTAATATTCCCAAAAGAAATTCTTTTTCTGGGTTGCCGTCTTAAATAATCCATCGGACCAACCCAATAGCCCATTCCGTCATCTCTCGAAAGTCCATCGTGATCATACACTTCAATTCCAATACTGTCTTTTAAATAATAATGGTATAAATCAAAAGTGTCAGAACCTTCATATCTGTCAGTAGATTTTTCATAATCTGTTTGAGCATAAAATCTATCGGATGGATACAGAATTGTCCAATATATATCAGGATAACTGCTGTTCCAAATGGTGTTGTCCATTCCTACGGGGCTGAAAGTAGAATCGTTTTTCAATTGCAGTCCGTAACCAATAACTGTGCTTTTATAAATAGGTGGAACTTGTATGTCGAATTTTATTTTTGCATCAAATAAAGATTTTGTAGCATAGTTGCATTGTCTTATTTTCTGTTTTTCAATAATAGTATCATGAGCAGAACCATGAAATGTGTCTTGCCATATATGCAATTCTATTGTTTGTTTCCCTTGCTTCAGATTGTGAAAGGCATAGAATGGAATTTGATATATTACTTCATTATCTGTTCTCAGATAAAGTGTGTCGCTAACAAATTGTAGTGAATCTTTTATAATACGGAGATAATTGTCTTGATACTCCGTGTTTTTATTTTTATTGAAATTGGATGCAATAATTTTATTGTTGCAATAAAGGTCAAAATTAAATGCAGTAAAAAATAAAGTATCATTTTCTTTTGCTACAACTGGAAAAGGAACATCTTTCATTGCTTTTAAATTCATTCTTATGTTTAAAAAATGATTGGAAGAATCAATCGTAATTTTGAAATATTTTTTATTGCAATGAGGAGTTCTTGAAACAACTGTGTATTCAATCTCTCTGGGCTTTTCTTTCTTTTCTTTAGAGGAAGGGAAATAACAGCCTGCTGAAGTTGTGATAAGGAGTAGAATAAATATTTTAGAAAACATTTTCATTACATCAAATGTATAAAATAAAAAACCAACCTCGCATGAGATTGGTTTTCTATAAAATGTAAATCTAATTACGATTTAATATTTGCAACAAAATATTCGCGGTTCATGCGTGCTATGTTCTCTAATGAAATCCCTTTCGGACATTCAATTTCGCAAGCGCCTGTATTTGTACAGTTTCCAAATCCTTCTTCATCCATTTGTGCAACCATATTTTTTACACGTGTTGTTGCTTCAACTCTTCCCTGAGGCAATAAAGCCAACTGAGAAATTTTTGCAGAAACAAATAACATTGCCGATGAATTTTTGCAAGTTGCAACACAAGCACCGCAACCAATGCAAGCAGCCGCTTCAAACGAAGCATCTGCATCCGGTTTTGGAATAGGAATATTATTTGCATCCTGAGCATTTCCTGTATTCACAGAAATAAATCCACCCTTAGCAATAATTCTATCAAATGCTGAGCGGTCAACTGTTAAATCTTTTATCACCGGAAATGCTGCAGCTCTCCATGGTTCTACAACAATTGTATCTCCGTTTTTGAAAGAACGCATGTGTAACTGACAAGTAGTAACTCCGCGTTTTGGTCCGTGTGGGCGACCGTTAATAAACATACTGCACATTCCACAAATTCCTTCTCTGCAATCGTGATCAAATGCAATTGGTTCTTCGCCTTTATTGATTAACTCTTCGTTTAAAACGTCAAACATTTCAAGGAATGACATATCCGGAGAAATATCTTTCACAGGATAAGTAACTAATTTCCCCGTTTCTTTGTCGTTTTTCTGACGCCAAATTTTTAACGTCAAGTTCATGTTTCCGTGACTCATAATTTTCAAATTATTTATAACTTCTCGCTGCAATTTTAATTGCTTCAAATTTCAATTCTTCTTTATGCATTTCATAGGTGTGATTGCCTTTGTTTTCCCAAGCAGCAACGTATGCAAACTCTTCATCTTTACGCATTGCTTCACCTTCTTCAGTTTGTGATTCTTCACGGAAGTGACCACCACAAGATTCTGAACGATTCAATGCATCCATACACATCAATTCTCCAAGTTCAATAAAATCAGCAACTCTTCCTGCTTTTTCTAATTCCGGATTAAAATCATTTGCTGTTCCCGGCACACGCACATCTTTCCAGAATTCTTCTCTCAATGCACGAATTTCAGTAATCGCTTCTTTCAATCCTTTATCGTTACGAGCCATTCCGCATTTATCCCACATAATTTTTCCCAAACGTTTGTGGAAATGGTCAACCGATTTTGTTCCTTTTATTGCAAATAATTTATCGATGATTGCTTGTGCATCTTTTTCTGCATTTACGAATGCTTCGTGATCTGTTGAAATTGCTTTTACAGAAATTTCTTTTGATAAATAAGCGCCAATAGTATATGGAATTACAAAATAACCATCCGCTAAACCTTGCATCAATGCTGATGCTCCAAGTCGGTTAGCACCGTGGTCAGAAAAATTTGCTTCACCCAATGCATACAATCCGGGAACAGTAGTCATCAAATTATAATCCACCCAAAGTCCGCCCATTGTATAATGTACAGCTGGATAAATTCTCATTGGAACTTCGTATGGATTTTCTCCTGTAATTTGTTCGTACATCTCAAACAAGTTTCCGTATTTTTCTTCTACTACTTGTTTTCCGAAAACACGAAGTTGTTCGGCAGTTGGATTGGAAATATTTAATTTTTTTGCTTGAGTTTTTCCGTAACGTTCAATCGCTGCTTTGTAATCTAAGTAAACAGCCATTTTAGAATTACCTACTCCGTAACCAGCATCACAACGCTCTTTGGCAGCACGTGAAGCAACATCACGTGGAACTAAATTTCCGAATGCAGGATATCTTCTTTCTAAATAATAATCTCTTTCGTCTTCCGGAATTTCATTTGCTTTACGGGTATCGCCTTGTTTTTTCGGAACCCAAATTCTTCCATCGTTACGAAGTGATTCACTCATCAACGTTAATTTTGATTGGTGATCTCCTGAGACAGGAATACAAGTCGGGTGAATTTGAGTGAAGCAAGGATTTCCAAAGAATGCACCTTTTTTATGTGCTTTCCAAGCTGCAGTCACATTGCTTCCCATTGCATTTGTAGAAAGATAAAACACGTTTCCGTATCCACCTGTACACAATAAAACTGCGTGACCAAAATGACGTTCCAGTTTTCCGGAAATTAAATCGCGTGCAATAATTCCTCTGCATTTTCCTTCAATGTTTACCACTTCCAACATTTCGTGGCGTGCAAACATTTCTACTGTTCCTAATCCTACTTGTCGTTGCAATCCACTGTATGCGCCTAATAATAATTGTTGTCCTGTTTGTCCGGCAGCATAAAAAGTTCGTTGAACTTGTGTTCCACCGAATGAGCGGTTACTCAACATTCCACCATATTCACGTGCCAATGGAACGCCCATTGCCACACATTGATCAATGATGTTTGCACTTACTGATGCTAAACGGTAAACGTTTGCTTCACGTGCCCGGTAATCGCCACCTTTAATAGTATCATAAAATAAACGATAGGTGCTATCACCATCATTCTGATAATTTTTTGCAGCATTGATTCCACCTTGTGCAGCAATAGAGTGCGCTCTACGTGCAGAATCCTGAAAACAAAAAACTTTTACTTTGTATCCCATTTCAGCCAAAGACGAAGCAGCAGAAGCTCCTGCTAATCCGGAACCAACAACTATTACTTCTAAACTTCTTTTGTTTGCAGGGTTTACAAGAGCAACGGAAGATTTATATTTTTCCCATTTCTGCTCTAATGGTCCTTCAGGAATTTTTGAATCTAATTTTGACATATCTTGAAAATTCTAATTTTATTTAACTATACCGAAGTAAACACTTATTGGCATTGCTGCAAAAACTATGGTGATAAGAATAGAAAACCATAATCCTGCTAATTTAACTAATGGAGTATATTTTGGATGATTTAGCCCTAATGTCTGAAAAGAAGATTGGAATCCATGTGCTAAGTGATATCCCAAAGAAATGACACCTAGCAAGTAAACCAGCACAATTAATGGATTGTGAAATACTTCGATAATTTCAATATATGTATTATGTTCGTCAATTGTTCCACCAAATTGAGCCGCTTTTGTACCAACCCAAAAATGAGATAAATGGATAACTAAAAACATCAATAGTAAAGAACCTAAAATTCCCATTGAGCGGGAATACCATTTACTGTTTGCTTTGCCGTCATTTACAGCATATTTAACCGGACGCGCTTTTTGGTTTTTCAATGTTAAAACTAGTGCCTGCACAATATGTAAAATGATTCCAATAAATAAAACAATTTCCATTATTCGTATAATTGGATTTGTAGCCATAAAATGTGCCCCTTGATTAAACAGGTCGCCACCATCCATAGCAAAAATAAATGAGTTAAGCGTTGCGTGAACTACAAGAAATGAAATTAAAAATAAACCTGTCAGGCCCATTAATAACTTTTTTCCGAGTGATGATTGAATAAAATTTGCGGAGGAATTACTCATAAGAATAAAAATTATTTTTCAGTTTTTCGTGAACAAACGTACACAAAAAAATCAGTAATAAAAATTGTAATTATCCAATTTTGGGATTTTAGAAAAATGATTTTAGAAAAAGATTTTGTTGGAAATTTTAATTTATTTTATGTCAAAAAAGAGTAAAAAAACCAAAATTTTTGAAGCTGTTTTTAATAACACAATTTCTCAGCGTTTTTTCAGCTTTAAGAACGGATTATTTAACCTAAAAAATGCATTTTAACTATTTGATAATCAAATATTTGAAAAAAAATATGTTTATTTGAAAATAATATTTTAAATTCGTGCAACTATATATGGTTTTTTGACATCTACTAGTACGTATACTCTCGTTCATCAGTAAAAAATATGTAATTGTCGAAATTAAATTATAAAAACAAAATGGTAAAAAGTAAATTACTCCTAAGTTGCACGCTACTCCTGGCGTTCTCTTTATTAAAAACCAATTCAAATGCTCAGGTATGGCCAGTTGGCCCTGATGTTTATATTCAGGGAACAAGTGTAGAATTTGGAATCCGCGGTATTGGCGGGTTTGAAGGAATTGATGTTGCAACATCTCCTGTTCCACTTGGAATGCACTTGCGTTCTGCAAACAACTTGTTTGGATTCGTTGCTAATCCTCAATTAAATGCTTGGGCAGGTTCTGCATTTGATGGCGATTTCTTTACTCCTGGAAGTCCTGAAAATGGATGGGGGTATGAAATCGGAACTACAGGAACTGTAGCAGCGGGAACTCTAGGCGGTAATAACTGTGCTTATTTACAGCAAATAGATGGCGCAATGACAGGTACAAATACAATTTTTAGTTGTTACGAAGCTGATTGGGAAGGCGATGCTACAACAGGAACTGATCTTCATTTTAAAATAAATTACTTTTTGCAAGCTGGTGATTTATTTTATACAACCACTGTATCTATTACCAATAACACATCTGCAACAATTCCAGAGATGTACTACTATAGAAATTTGGATCCGGATAATAACCAGGAAATTGGTGCTGGTTTTACTACTAATCAAGAGATTGTAGATAACCCTCCATCATCTTTATGTAATCTTGCTCACGTAGCAGCAACACAAACTACCCCATGGAATAATTATCTTGGATTAGCGGCTATTGGCCCTAACTGGAGGGCATGTTACGGAGGTTTCTCTAATCGTGATGGTTCTGATTTATGGAATGCAGTTGGTTTTACTCAAACAGTAGGTGCTACAAATACTGCTGATGAAGGGATTTCACTAGCGTATAAAATTACAAACTTAGCTCCAGGGGCAACAGAAACATTTAAATTCTTAATCATTTTGGATGCAGCATCTGCAAACAACGCGATTAACAACTCATTATATTTTACTTATCCCGGATCTTCAGGAGCACCTCCTTCTGTATGTACACCTTACGTAGATACTGTTATGACTTGTGGAGGACCTGTGCCAATTTCAATTACCGGTCCAATTGTAAATGATTTTTCTTGGTCTTGGACACCAACAGCAGGATTAACGCCAGCAACAGGGCCAACTGTTGTTGCCAACCCGTCTGTTACTACTACTTATACCGCTACCGGAACACCACTGAATTCATGTGTTAACCCGGTTACACTGACATTTGTCGTGATGGTTACTCCGGGTGGAGGTAATAACCCTGTTATTACTGCCGTCCCTCCGATGTGCGTCTCCGATCCGGCCGTCACATTTGTGGCCGATACCGCTGGCGGAATGTGGTCTGTTACTCCAAGTTGTGGTGGATGTTTGAATGCCACAACAGGTGTGTTTGACCCTTCATTAGCAGGGGCAGGAACATATTTGATTACTTATACAACTACTAATACATGTAATTCAACAGATACAATGAATGTGGTTGTAAATGGTACAGATCCTACAATTGCTGCTACAACGCCTGTTTGTGCGGGTTCAGCACCATTTACTATGACAGCTGCTTCAGGCGGTGGAACATGGTCAGCTACATGCGGTAGTTGTATTAATTCATCAACAGGATCGTTTGACCCAACAACTGCCGGAACATTTACGGTGACATATTCAATTGCCGGAACATGTACTGCTGTGGATACACAATTAGTTGTAGTAAATCCAACGGTCCCTCCTACAACTGGTTTCTCTTATAATAGTCCGGTTTGTATAGGTGGTCCGAATCCAACATTAACTACTGTTGCAGGATTTACAACAGGAGGTGTGTTCTCTGCAACACCTGCAGGTTTATCTATTAACTCTGGAACAGGTGCTGTGGATTTATCTACTAGTTCAGCTGGAACATATACGATTACTTATTCGTATGCTGCTACAGGTTGCGGACCTGCTGGTTCAAGTACTTCCACATTGGTGGTTGATCCACTGATTGTACCGGTACTTGGATTCTCATATCCTCAAACTTGTGCTACTGATACAGCTGATGCATCACCAACACCAGTGGCTGGTTTCACAACTGGTGGAACATATACTTCAACTCCAGCCGGACTAGTGATTGATGCTATTACCGGTGTGATTGATGTAAATAACAGTACACCTGGAACATATACAATTACTTATTCTGTTGTTGGTTCTACTGTATTATGTACTGCATCAGGAAGCGGAACAGCTTCATTTACAATTAATCCTTTACCAGTTATAATGATGGGTGGTGAACAAACTGTTTGGATAGGAGATGGAACATGGATTTATGCAGCTGGTGGTGCTACTTATTCTTGGAGCCCTACACAATATTTAGGTTGTCCTACATGCGATAGTACTACAGCAACTCCACCACAAACAACAGAATATTGTGTTACAGTAACTACTGCAGCAGGTTGTATCGACAGTGCTTGTGTGAAAGTAAATGTTGAAATACCTTGTCCAAGCAATAGAAACTTAGGTCTACCAAACGCATTTAGTCCTAATAATGATGGCTTTAACGATGGCTTCTGCTTGAATGGTTGGGGTGATTGTATCGCTAAATTTGAAATAGTAATCTTCGATCGTTGGGGAGAAAAAGTTTACGAATCACATGACCCTGATTTCTGTTGGGATGGTGTATACAAAGGAAAAGCTTTAGATCCTGCTGTGTTTGTTTATTTCGTTAAGGCGACTTATGAAACTGCTGGAACAACACCTATTAGTCCTAAAGGGACAGTGGATGTAAATAAAACAGGAAATATTTCTCTTGTCAGATAACGTTTAAGAGAGATAAGAGGGAAGAAAATTTAAATATGAAAAAAGTAATTTTAATTATTGGAGGGGTTTTCGTAGTAGGGGGAAGTGCATTTTCGCAAGATTTGCACTTTTCTCAGTACAACGAAAATCCTTCTCTGCTTAATCCGGCTCTTACAGGTTCTTCCTATGTAATGAGAGCATCTGTTATTTATAAAGATCAGTGGCGTAGTGTTACTGTTCCTTATAAAACATTTGGTGCTTCTTTTGACATGAAGTTCAAAGCAAGTAGTTGGGATAAAGTGGATCCGTTTAAAACAAGAACATTTAAAAAATCTTTTAATAGAGTATCTGGCGGATTAGCGTTTTATAGTGATAAAGCGGGTGATGGAAACATGGGAACTAACCTTGTGAATCTTTCATTGGCTACATTTATCAAAGCAGGAGACCACTCTTCATTTTCATTAGGGTTGCAAGGAGGAGTGGTTCAAAAAACAATCGACTATTCTAAATTGATTTTTTCTAATCAATATAATGGTTCAACCGGATATGATCAAACAATTCCCAATGGAGAACAATACGGCTCTAAAAGCTTTGTGTATGCTGATTTTGCAGGTGGTTTGCTTTGGAATTATTCACGAGAAGAATCTTCTATTGGAGAAAATAATCAGATAAAAGCAGACGCTGGTGTTGGTGTTTTTCACATCAACAGACCAAAACAAAAATTTTTAGTTGGAACAAATGAAAAATTATTTTCTAAATATGTTGTTCACGGAAAATTATTGATGGGAATTCCTCATTCAAATGTTGGGTTAGCTCCAAGTATTATTTATCAAGTTCAAGGACCTACTAAAGAAATTATAGGTGGATTGATGATTAAGTATTACCTAAAAGATGATTCGAAATATACTGGTTATATAAAGAGATCTTCTATAGGATTAGGTGTTTATTATCGTGCTAAAGATGCTGTTATTGCTAATATTCTTATTGAAATGGGGCAATATGCAATAGGTTTCAGTTATGATATAAATACCTCTAACCTTAGTAAAGTAAGTACTTTAAGAGGTGGTCCGGAAATTATGTTGAGATTTAATTCGGCAAATCCATACCTATTCCAAAAACGATATTAATACCACTGTTTTAAAATTTTTTTAGCCCTGAGGTTCAACCTTAGGGCTTTTGTTTTTTGTAGTTTTTAAGCTACCCTTTCGAAACCTAAGAATGAACCATAATAGACTTCCAAAACTGCTCATTTAATTGAAATTTATCTTACTTTTATGCAACTATATCTGGTTTTTAATCGTCTATGATATACTAAAACTGAGCAAGAAATTACCAATTAATATATAGAAGAATTTAAGATGAATAATTCACTATCAAAAAACAGAATGATTTTAAATGCAATTTTTATTGTTGCATTTTCTTTCTTTCAATATACTGTTGCTAAAGCGCAGATTTATCCTGTTGGTCCGGACATGTACGTTAAAGGTACAAGCATAGAATATGGAATTGATGGTTTAGGTGGTTACGAAGGGGTAGATATTATGGCTTCTCCTGTTCCGGGTGGTATGCACTGGCGTTCAGGTAACCAACTTTTTGGATTTATGGCTAACCCACAATTAAATTCATGGGCTGGTTCTGCATTTGATGGAGATTTTTTTACACCCGGTAGTCCGGAAAACGGCTGGGGTTTTGAAATTGGAACAACCGGTGGAATTTCTCAAGGAAACAATTGTGCATATCTTCAACAAATTGATGGTGCAATCACAGGAAGCAGTACAGTTTTTAACTGCTACAATGTAGATTGGGAAGGAGACGCAACTTCAGGAACTGATTTGCATTTCAAAATTAATTATTTCTTACAGCAATCAGATTTATATTATACTACAACAGTTTCCATTACTAACAATACTACTGCAACTATTCCGGAATTATACTATTACAGAAATGTTGACCCGGATAACAATCAACCAATCAGTGGAACATTTACAACCAATCAGGAAATTGTAGATAATCCTCCAACATCATTGTGTAACCTTGCACACGTGAGTGCAATTATGACAACTCCTTGGTCGTCATACCTTGGCTTTGCAGCTATTGGTGCTAATTGGAGAGCTTGTTACGGAGGTTTTTCTAATCGTGATGCTTCTGATTTATGGAATGGATCAGCTCCATTTACACAAGCTGTAGGTGCTACAAATACTGCTGATGAAGGAATTTCATTGGCATACAAAATTACGAATCTTGCTCCGGGAGCTACAGAAACATTTAAGTTTTTAATTATCCTGGATGCAGCATCTGCTAATAACGCAATCAACAATTCATTATATTTCTCATATCCAGGTTCTGCAACAGCACCTCCATCAGTATGTACTCCATATGCTGATACTGTCAGAACTTGTGGTGGTCCGGTTCCTATTACAATCACTGGCCCTATTGTGGGAGATTATTCTTGGTCTTGGACGCCAACAACCGGACTATCTCCTACTACAGGACCATCGGTTGTTGCTAATCCTGCTACTACAACCACTTATACAGCTACCGGAACACCTCTGAATACTTGTGTGAATCCTGTTGCGCTTACTTTTGTTTGCTTGGTAACTCCAAGTACTGGCGCTAATCCTGTGATTGTTCCTGTCGGACCTTCCTGTCAGGGAGATCCTGCATTTAATCTTGCAGTCGATTCTACAGGTGGATTATGGTTAGGTACCGGAATCACAAGTACAACTTTAGGAACGTTTGATCCAACAGTTGCCGGACCGGGAACTCATTTGATTACCTATTACACTAGCAATCCATGCAACAATATTGATACAATCAACATTACAGTATTGAGTTCTGCAAGTGCAACTATTACTCAACCTGCTCCAGTTTGTGAAGGAACTGCTCCGTTTAATTTAGGTGCTGCAGCTCCAGGAGGAGTTTGGTCTGGAACAGGAATTACAAATACTTCTTTAGGAACATTTGATCCTACAGCTGCTGGTACCTATACTGTTCAATATGATATTTCAGGGACTTGTCCTTCAACAGATACAGCAATTGTTACCGTGAATCCTATTTTTGATGCAACAATTACTCAACCACCTGTTCAATGTATCGCTTCTCCTGCGTTTAACTTAACTGCAGTAGATGGTGGAGGTGCTTGGACTGGTACTGGTATTACAAGTGTTCCTGCTGGAACATTTAATCCGGCTATTGCAGGTGTAGGAACACATATTATTACTTATACTATTTCAGGACCTTGTCCGGCTATAGACACAGTTGTTATTACTGTTTTAGCTGTATTCAATGCAACTATTACCAACGTGAATCCGATGTGTGTGAATGCTCCTGCATTTCTTATGACAGCAGCTTCTCCGGGTGGTGCTTGGACAGGAACAGGAATTACCAACTCAGCAACAGGAACATTTGACCCGGCTACAGCTGGTGCAGGTATTCATACTGTTACTTATACTATTGCCGGAACATGTGGTACGAGTGATACAACAGTTGTAACAGTTGTAGCATTGCCTGTTATAACACTTACTCCTGATACTACAGAAGGTTGTGATCCTAAAGTAATTTCTTTTGTTGGAACAGATGATCAACCGGGCGGAGTGTATGATTGGGATTTTGGAGTATTAACTACTTTAGGAGATACTTCACATTTATCTAATCCTACGTATCAATATTCTACTGGTGTTTATACAGTAACAATGACTTATACAAATTCTATTGGATGTGCGAGCACAATAGTTGCTACAAATTTAATTACTATACATGCCCGTCCTACTGCGATGTTTACTTCAACGCAGCCTGCCGATATTATTGAACCAACTATTTATTTTACCGATCAAAGTGTAAGCATTGGAGCAATTACAAACTGGGCATGGATATTTGAACCGGGAGCAACATCTATATTGCAGCATCCGAATTACTCATATTCTCAAGAAGGAATTTATCCTGTAGAGTTGACCATTACCAATGTTTATGGCTGTAAGGATACTGTTGAAAATAATGTGGTAGTAAATCCAGTTTACTTACTGTATGCACCAAATGCATTTACTCCAAATGCTGATGGACTAAACGATGTATTTATTGTTCAAGGTGAAGGAATAGATCCTGATAATTTCGAGATGTTAATTTTTGATCGTTGGGGTGAGCGCATCTTTAAAACTACCGATTTACATACCGGTTGGAATGGCGCTAAAAATAATTCCGGCACATTGGTTCAGGAAGATGTATATGTTTATAAAATTGTGCTGAAAGACTGGCAAGGAAGACGACACCAATACATTGGTCACGTAACGATAGTGAAGTAATTTAAAAAACTAAGAAAAACTGTCACACTGAGCGTAGTCGAAGTGTAAAAACCTTCCCGATACATCGGGAAGGTTTTTCTTTTTGTACGGAATGAGTATATTTACAAAAATAATTAATCATTAATTCTATGAAGTATTCAGCCATTAACAACAATTTATTTATAGAAAACCGTAAACGTTTTGCAGCGAGTTTAAAACCTAATTCAATTGCTTTATTTACTAGCAATGATATTATGCCAACCAATGCTGATGGCTCGATGGGATTTGTGCAAAATTCGGATTTGTTTTATTTAAGTGGTGTTGATCAGGAAGAAACTCTATTATTGATTTATCCAGATGCTGTTAACGGAGCATTCAAAGAAGTTTTATTTGTGAAAGAAACCAGCGAGTTGATTGCAATTTGGGAAGGTGCAAAATTGAATAAACAACAAGCAACTGAAACATCGGGAATAAAAAATGTAATGTGGAACAAAGATTTCGATATGTTTTTGCAGTCCGTTATTTTTCAAGCTGAACATATTTATTTAAACAGTAACGAACATACCCGCAGACACATTGATACAGAAACATTGGAAATGCGTTTTAATAAAAAAATTACTTCTAAGTTTCCTTTACATAAAGTTGAGCGCTCTGCACCAATCATGCACAAATTACGTGCGATCAAATCGAAATATGAAGTTGAACTTATTCAGCAAGCTTGTAACATTACTGAAAAAGGATTACGCAGATTGTTAGGTTTTGTAAAGCCAGGAGTAATGGAATACCAAATAGAAGCAGAATTGGTACACGAATTTATTTCAAACCGTTCACGCGGATTTGCATACGGACCAATCATAGCATCGGGTGGAAATGCGTGTGTGTTACATTATGTTGAGAACAACAAAGAATGTAAAGCAGGAGATGTGATTTTATTAGACGTAGCTGCTGAATATGCTAATTATGCAAGTGATTTAACACGTTGTTTGCCGGTAAGCGGAAAATTTACTACTCGACAAAAACAAGTTTATAATGCTGTGCTAAGAGTTATGAAAGGTGCAACGGCAATGTTGACTGTTGGAAATCTGATTCCTGAATATCACAAAGCAGTTGGTACAATGATGGAAAAAGAATTGGTGGATTTAGGTTTGATAACAATGGACGATATCAAAAAACAAAATCCAGAATGGCCAGCCTACAAAAAATATTTTATGCATGGAACTTCTCACTTTTTAGGACTGGATGTGCACGATGTTGGAGATTTCAACCGTAAACTAGAAGCTGGAATGGTGTTTACATGTGAGCCTGGAATATATATTCCTGAAGAAAATTTAGGAATCCGTTTAGAAAACGACATTTTAGTTACTGCAAACGGTCCTGATGATTTGATGAAAAATATTCCCTTGGAAGCTGAAGAGATAGAATCGTTGATGAATTAATCTTCTAAATATATTTCTCACACTTCGACTCCGCTCAGTGTGACGCCTCGTCAGTCTGAGCGGAGTCGAAGACTAGACGTATTCGAAAAATGAGTTTTGCAGAATTTAAAAAATCAAAAGTACATTATACCGACTCAGGCAAAGGCCGGGTATTGGTTTTGATACATGGATTTTTGGGTTCACATGAAGTGTGGAGCGAATTCGTAAAAAAACTTTCCAAAAAATTTCGAGTTATTACTGTTGACTTGCCAGGACATGGTCAAACACCTTCTATTGGCTATTATCACAGTATGGAACTATTGGCGCAAAGTGTAAAAGCAGTTTTGGACAAAGTAGGAGTGAGGCGTTATATTATTACCGGTCATTCCATGGGTGGATACGTTGCTTTAACTTTTGCAGAATTGTATCCCGAAAATGTAAGTGGAATATGTTTGTTTAATTCTACATCTTATGCCGATTCCGAAGAAAAGAAAAAGGAACGCGATAAAGTTATTCGTTTGGTAAAAAAGGAACACAAGCATTATGTTGCTGAGGTGGTAACTTCTTTGTTTGCCGAAGAAAATCTTTCTAAAATTCCGAATGAAGTAGAGAAAGTAAAAAAGATAGCTGTAAAAATTTCCCAGCAGTCTATTATTAATAGTCTGGAAGGAATGAAAGAAAGAAAGAGCCGTGATTTGATTTTAAAATTTGCAGAATTTCCTATTTTATTTATTATCGGGAAAAAAGATGGAGTAATTAATTTCGAAACAATGTATCCTCAAATGGCATTGTGTAAATATCCATCGGTATTGATGTTGGAAAATTCAGGGCACATGAGTTTTTATGAAGCACCCAAAGAAACACTAAAAGAGTTGGAATTATTTGCGACACGAACGTATCGAAATCAATTCAATTAATTTTTTTGAAAACGCGATTTACAAAGCTGATCACCATCAATTATACAAAGCGTATAAGTTCCCTTCGGTAATTCTTCTATAAGAAGTTTATTGTTTTTAAGACAACTGTATTCACCTCGTTTCATCACATTTCCTCCAAAATCAGCTATTGAATAGGTTACTTGTGTTGTTTTACACAAGTAATTAAGTTCCAGAGTAGTATTATTTACGGATGAAATCATATCCAATGTAGCTGTTGTCATAGGCTTAGTTATACAACAGATACAGGGAATATGTTCCAAAGATTAGACGAATTTGGTGTTTTTAGCTACCAAACCGACTATCTATTTCATAAAGATTATTGTTTAATAAATCGCTTGGTTACGGAATTGTTACCATCTTGTAAATTCAATAGGTAGCCGTTATTTCACTAATGTTACTGTCCCAACATATTTATTTTCTTCACCATTTGTCATTGTTACTTTTATTTTATAAACATAAACTAGCGGTTCAACCAGTCTGCTTTTGTAGATTCCATTCCAGCCTACATTTTTGTCGTTAGATTGAAATATTTCATCTCCCCAACGATTAAAAATTAACATTTGAACCGATTCAATGTCATCGCCTTTTACTATAAACGCATCATTCAATCCATCGTTGTTTGGTGTAAATGCATTTGGGATAAACACTGAACTTTCGTCACTTATAGAAACTAGCACACTATCAGAATTCACACAACCATATCTATCAGTTATAGTCAAATAAAAATATTGCGATTGAGTAATAGTAAATGTTGGATCATTACAATTATTGCAACTTAAAACAGTAGATGGTGTCCATAAAAAAGTACCAGCTCCGCTACCATTTAATTGTCCTGATTCTCCTAGTAATAATGTGAAATCCGTACCAGCATCTACATAAGGTAATGGATTTACGTAAACCGTAATACTATCAGAAGCTGTTCCGCACATATTTGATGTTTGAACAAAATACAATGTGCTGGATATTGGAGTTACAAATATTGTTGAGGAAGTGTATCCATTATTCCAAACTAAAGAACCAATACTACTTGTTGCACTTAGAGTTGCCGTATCACCTGCACAGATAGTTACATCAGCACTGCTAGTTAATGTTGGAGGACTTACGACTTCAATATCAAAACTTCCGGTATCGCTCACGCAATATCCATTTACTATAACTAATGAATATGTTCCGCTGTTGCTTGTTGTTATTGGAGAAATACTTGGTGAAACTAAACTGGAAGTAAATCCTCCTGGTCCTGTCCAGTAATAAGTGTAACCTACTAAATTTGTTGCTAAAAGATTTAAAGTATTTCCAACACATAAGCTATCACTCACACTTGTTAATGGTGAAGCAATAGGTGGAATAATAGAAATTGTAATTGTGTCTGCAAGACTTGTACATCCGTTTGTATCCGTTACTTCAACTATTAATGTTGTTGCAGTTAATGCAGAACTTATTGAATAAGAATATCCAGAAGTCAAAAAATTATGTTCGTCATCATACCAGTTAACAATTAAACTTGAATCAGTTGTAGCAACAAAATTTAATGGAGTTGTTGCACAAACAGCAGTATCAGAAATTGGATTTAGAATTGGAGCAGATAACACAATTAAATTTGTTGTATCCGAATAAGCAACACATCCAATTGAATCGGTGTAAGTGTAATAATATGTTCCTGCTTGTGAAACATAATTACTTGTTTCTATACTTCCATCATTCCATAAATACGAGCCTATAAGCGTATCCGTTAAAAGTGCTATTGAATCGTATTGACAAATTGTAAAACTACTGCTAGAAAAATTTTGCAAAGATGGATCGTTAACTAAAACAGTAATGCTATCTGAAAGACTTGTGCACATTCCGTTGTAAGCTATTACCCAATATGTGCCAGCTAAAGATGGAGTAATTGGATACACAGATAAATTTGTAGAATCAAAAGGTGTAAGTCCTGGTCCGTTCCAAGTATAAATTATTCCTACTTGAGGATTGTCAACTTCTAATTGTAAGGTATCACCAGCACATAAATGATTTGTACCTAAAATAGTTGGTCTTTGAGAACCATTAAAAATAAATACATCAACAGGAACAAGAACACTTGGACAAGTTCCAGTAAAATTGGAAATATAAAACGTGCTATCATTTTGTCCCATGGTTATTCCCAAAGAATTTCCAGTAGAAATTAAAGTACCAGAAAACAAATCATCGTACCAAGATATTGTTCCAGTTCCTGAAGCATTGAGTGTTAAAGAAGTTCCAGGACAAACAGTTGTGTCACTTGCAGTTGGTGGATCAGTTGGAGGATAAGAATAAATTGTGATGCTATCACTGCTTAAACATCCTTCCATGTTCGTTGCTTGTAAAAAATAAGTTCCAGGTCCGGTTGTTGTATACACTTGACCTAATTCCATTGAAGGGAACCAAGTGTAATCGGTGTAACCATTTGTTCCTAATAATACAACTGTGTCTTGCGGACAAATTGTATCATTTCCCCAATAGATAATATCAACAGGAGTTCCTGATCCGCTTGTGATAGTAATGTTTGCAACAGTTGTGATGCCACATGAATTAACACTTACAGAATACGTTCCAGGAGAAGTAACTGTTTGGGTCAATGCACTTCCACTAAATGGAGTTGCCCAATTTATTAATGAGCTTTCATTTGTTTGCAAACTAATGATTACTGAACCCATAGCACAAATACTAGTTCCGGGTGCAGCATCTAAGTAAGGAGTGCTGTATTCTTTTACTTCAACCATTTCTGAAACAAGTGCGCAACCCGTTGAAGAAATAAATGTGTAATAATAAATTCCAGGAGTGCTTACCCAAATATCTTGAGTTGTTGAAATTGCTATCCCAGTGGGTCCATACCAAACATAACTGCTCCCTCCAACTTCAGCACTAAGTAAAACAGAATCGAAAGGACAAATAGTTCCGTTTAATGGTGTCATTGTTACCAGTGGCGCAGGCATTGATGCCAAATTAAATTGAGTAGATGCATAACTTGTACAACCCAAAACAGTATCAATTGTCATTGAATTTAAAAAATATGTTCCTAAAAGATTAACAAGAGCCGTATCGTTTGTTGGAGAATTAACTTGTAAAACTCCTGGTCCAGTCCAAGAATAATTATCGCCACCACTAGCGGTTAATATTACTGTATCGCCAGGACAGAAATAATTAGCACCACTAATTAGAGGGTTGTTTGGAGGAGCTTCATGAACATCTAAATAAAAATTTCGAGAAACAGAACCGAACACAGCTCCAGATATAGGATCTAAAATAGTTGCTGTAGCTGTACAATTTCCACTATATAGAGCTTGAAAGTTTTGTACATGAGATCCAAAAGTTGTTGGGAAAGATAAGTATGGAAAAAAATTATATCCACCCACAATACTCCAGCTTACAAAAGTGTTAAGTGGAGTTGGTAATCCAGCTGCAAATAATGCTGGGTCAACTAATTGCATTTCAAATAAATCAAGTTTGCAAACAGTAACTGTATCGGTTGCATTAAAAACACTATTAGTAAAAACGATTGCTGGAGTATATGTTGGAAGGGTGCATCCACCTGAGCCCGTTGTCCAAATTGAAAGTTCAACACAATTATAATTGTTACATAATCCACCAGGACTAGTTGATATAAGTGAATATACGCCAGCAGTAGATGCGTATATTGTATCGCTGGTGCTTGTTCCACCGCCAGGAAGTGTCCACAGAAATGAATACCCTGCAGGAATGTTAGAAGCAACAAATGTTGCAGTATCGCCCAATAGAATTGTTGCTTTATTTAAACATGATCCATATGGAATTGCAGGCATCATCAATGCATTGTATGCCGTTATTAATGGTACTGGAGGAGTTGCATAAATTTGAACATAAAACGAGTCAACAAATTTTCTGCATTCATCAACATAACCATAACTAATGTATTGCCACCCAGATGTTAAAAAAACTGCTGTATCAAGCGTTGATCCATTAGACCAATTGTATTCCCAGTCCGGTGCTTGTAAACTATCTTTTGTTGTGGGAGTTGCTATCATCATGTTAACTTTGTCGCATCCCGAAATGGTGTCGCCCATTGGATATCTGGAAGGCATGAGTGTATCTAAAGAACATGTTCCACTAATTCTTTGAAAATAATCGTATAAGGGAGAATTTGTATTTACTGGTCTAGAAATTAAAATGTCTTTATTTCCCCAACCTTTTTGTGTGATGAAACTTCCGTATAATCCGTTGCCGCATATTACTGAGCCGAAATTAGAGTTGCTCGTGCTTAAATTATTTACGTGACTAACAAAATTAAAACCGTTAGGAGTATTAAAATTTTTAGTGTAGCTACCAGAAAAAACGGGTTGATTTGTAAAAAAGATACTTAGTGATGTTGGATAATCATCTCCAATTCCGCCATATTGTTTCTCCCAAACTCTATTTAATAAACTGTCATATTTTATTAAATAAACATCTCTGAATCCAACACTATTAAAAATTCCGTTTCCATGAATGTTTGAAAAAGAAGTAAGTGAACATTTGAAATACCCAGTAGTGAAAATGTTGTTTTGTTCATCTATAGTTATTCCTCTTGATGACAATGCATTTTCACTTCCTTCACTGGTTCCTGCTAAAAAATTTCCGTAAGAAGTTTGAGCTTTTATTGCGAATGATTTATAAGGAAATGAGTTTGTAACATAATTATTAGGAGTTCCAACATAAACTAATGTTCCTTGAAAATCTCCAGTTAACCAAATGTTAGTTCCTTCAACTTTCATATCATACATCATAAATTGAGAAGAGATTAATCTTCTGAACCAAATTTCATTTCCAGTACTATCAATTTTCATAACAAGTCCTGCATTGAAAGCATTATTATTATAGGTTCCTGTAAAAGTAAGGGTGTCAGAAAATTGTCCACAAACAAATATATTTGCCAATGCATCCAATTCAACTTTTAAAATTCTGTCATCATAATTTGCAGCACCTTGTTTTGCCCAAATAACAGTTCCAATAGAATTTGTTTTAAAAATAAGTGCATCATAAGAAGGAAGTCCTCCGCTTGATGGCATAGATAAAGGATAGTTTACAGAAGTAAATGTATATCCTCCAAAACTGGAAGTTCCTTTAAATTCTCCTACTGCAGTTATATTTCCACTTGCATCAACGGCTATGTCTGTGGTTAAGTCGGTGTCAGCTCCTCCGTATCCTTTTGCCCAAATAAAATTTCCGCTGTTGTCGAGTTTTGCGATAAATATATCTTGCGATCCGCTCACAGATGTTAATGTAGTTGCTCCAAAAGGTGATATTCCTCTGAAAACGCCAGTAATAAATATTTCACCGGCAGCATTAACAGTAATTCCAGTAGCCTTTTCATCTTGAATTCCACCGGCATTTACCACCCATAAATAAGTTCCTAGAGAATCTTGCTTGGCAACAAATATATCGCTCATTCCTGATGATGGAATAATAATATTATCGAAACGTGCTGCCTGACTAAAATATCCTGTTGAATAAACATTCCCATATTGGTCGTGTGTTATTGCTAGTGCTTCATCATTTGCATTTCCTCCAGCACCTTGAAGCCAATTTTGTTGAGAAAATGAATTTAATACAACTGAGTAAAGCGTGAAAAGTAGGATGTATTTTTTCATAAGAGTAGTTTTTAAAAAACCAGGGATGATTATTTATGCTGGTAAGCTTTTACAAATGTCATTTGATTTATTTTTAATTGAAAAATTAAATAATATAGATTGTACTAGTTCAAACAATATCTTCGTATAGTATGCTAATAAATTAGGGCTAATACCTATTTTATTCTTACTCGTTCAGTTTTGTTATTTTAATTTTATGGGGAATGTTTTTTTGTTTGATACGTGAATTTAATTTTTATTGTCCGATTTTTATTGCTTAACTATTTAGTGGTTGAATTTGATTTGTAAACGGCAACATTTCAAACGTAATTGTGAGCTTATTATTATTTGTCTTTTTAAATTTGCCCTAGCTTAGCTTGTTGCCGAACAACATCCCCATGTTTCATGCAACAAGCCGAGCCAAAGCATTTAACTGATACAAACCTACATCATAAAAACGCCCTTCATTTAGCATATTGAGCCAATTATATACATGTCAAAAATTAGCATATTTGCTTGTAATAATTGATATAATTGAATTTATTGGTTTATAATTATACATATGAAGCATTTTTTCAACTTTTATTATATTTATACATGTCTAAATCACTCATTTTTTAGTAAATAATTGCAAATACACTATGATATCTAATAAATAATAAGTAATTTAGTTACATGTTTGCTGTGTAAATTCTATATAAGTGCTATAAATAAAGATAATAATGGATTGTCGTGTGGAACGATTTCAAAATTGCTGCTTAATTAAGTGCCAAATAACAGGCTAAAGGAATAAAACAAAATATCTCAAAAATATACATGTCAAACACTCCATCAGACCATTTGTTTAAATTGATAAAATCACTCAATAAATCCGAGAAAAGGTATTTTAGTTTATATGCTTCTCGTCATACACTGGGAGAAAAAAACAATTATGCAATATTGTTTGAGGCAATTGATAAACAAAAGGAGTATGATGAAGATGCACTTATAAAACAATTTAAAAAAGAAGCATTCGTCAATAAATTTTCGATTACAAAAGCTCGTTTGTATGATACCGTATTAAATAGTTTAACCGCTTTCCATTCTGCCAGCTCCATTGATGCTCAATTAAAACGTGATTTACATTGTGCTGAAATTTTGTATAAAAAAACTTTGTATGAGCAATGTGCAAAAATGCTTTCTAGTACAAAAAAAGTGGCAACTCGTTATGAGAGACACTCTTCCTTATTAGAGATTAGTTTGTGGGAGAAAAAATTAATGGAAACCGAAAATTATGCGGGTAAAAAAGATGCCGATATTTTGTTGATGTTAGAAGCGGATGATTTAATTGGTGAAAAAATTAAAAACTTTAACGATTATTGGAATATTAAAAGTCGCTTTTTCTCCATATTAAATAAGCAAGGAAAAGTTCGGAACGATGAGGAATTATTGAAGTTTAAAAAAATTATTGATAATACTTTGTTAAAAGGTGAAGACAAAGCTTTGTCTACAGAAACGCGTTATCTTTTTTATCATATTTATAGTGCTTATTATTTTGGAATTGGTGATTATAAAAAGAGTCACGAAAATTTAGTAAAAAACGTTCAGTTAATTGAAGACCATCCGGATATTTTTAAAGAAGAACCGAATATTTATTTTTCTGTTCTGACAAATGAAATTTATGTTGGAAGTCAGTTAAAGAAATACAAAGAAGTATATGCAAGTTTAAAAAAGCTACGCTCTTCACTGGTACAATTTGAAAATGGCAAGAATGAAGATTTGGAAGTGAAACTTTTTTCGAGCGCAACAAGTATTGAGTTGTCGATTTACATGCAAACCGGGGAATTTGAAAAAGGATTGGAGTTGGCTCCGAAAATAGAGGAGAAGTTGGCAAAATATCCGGGAAAGTTTACCAAGTTGCGTGAAGCGTATTTCTATTTTAACATGTCGGCCATGTTTTTTGGTGCAGAAAAATATACCCAGGCACTAAAGTGGATTAATAAATTGTTGAACAGCCCGAACTTTGAAGAGAGCGAAAATATTTATTGTTTTGCTCAAATTATGAGTTTGATTATTCATATAGAGTTAAAACATGATGATTTTGTTCCACATGCGTTTAAGAGTGTTCATCGTTATTTGAGTTCACGTAACAGGGTTTATAAATTTGAAACGGTGATAATGGAGTTTATCGGTAAAATTTTAAAGACTACTAAAAGAGAAGAGCAAAATAAATATTATAAAGAATTAAAAAATGCATTGGTTGATTTAAAAGCAGATTCGTTTGAACGGGCAGCATTTGAATATTTTGATTTTATCTCTTGGACGGAAAGTAAAGTGCAAAGAGTGCCATTCAGAGTGATTGTAGAAGAAACTGCGGGAATGAAGTAGAATTCTTATAAAAAGTGAGAGCGGCACCTGCTCTCAAAGGTACCGCTCTCGGGGGTCTAAACTAAACTAAACAAACAAAAATGAAATACTAGAATGCGTTATAGATGCTAAAGAATATAATTGCTACTGTAGCGATCGCTAACAAAATGGTTACGGTTCCGATACCCTCTTGGTGGTAATTATGACCGTGTCGGGTTGATGTTTTTCTGTTCATGGCTTTTGAAATTAAGTTGTTAAATTCGAGTAGTTCTGTTGCCATCTTATTAAAATTTTAAATTTCTTATTTATATGTTTTTCCGCTTTTCGGATTATTTTCTTTTAAGTAAGGTGTGGTCGGTTTGCCAATTAATAAAACAACATCCCCATGTGCCAATTAATTTTGTTACAAACCTCCCTACACCTGCTCTTGTTTATTTGATCAATAATTGAATGAACTTCTGACCAATATTACGACACAAAAAGGCATAAGTATACCCATAATGAGTAAATGGCAGGTTCACTTATTTAATGGTAGGAATTAGAATTTAAGTGGTGGAACCGGATTTAGGTGTTTTTGTGATAAATGGGTGTAATTCAATGAAATTAGGTGTTTTAGGGATTGTGAGCGATTTGGTACGAGGGGATAAACGGCTATAAATGGGAGAGTTTTTCCAGAAAATCGGTCTTATTCCTTCTTGAAACTTCCACCTGTGAATTGTCGCTCATTACAACGTATCCGCCTTCTCCTTTTATGTACTTTTTTACGTGCTCCAGGTTGATTAAATGGGAGCGGTGGACGCGGAAAAAGTTGTCATCGGCAAACATTTGCTCATATTCCCCTAAAGTACGGGAGGCAATTATTTTTTTGCCATTGGTAAGGATAAAAAAGGTGTAATTTCCATCTGAATCGCAGCGTACGATATCAGAAAGGTTAATAAATATCAAACCATCACCATCAGGAATGCCTACTTTTTTAAGTTTGTTTTCGGGTCTGGCGTTAGATAAGAGTGTTTTAAATTGTTTGTCTAGTGTGTTTTTTTGTCCTGATTGATTTTCAAAACGTTTTACTGCAGTAATTAGCTCCTCCGGGTCAATAGGTTTTAAAATATAATCTACAGCGCTGAATTTTATGGCTTTAATTGCATAATGATCATAGGCTGTTGTGAAAATAATATTGAAATTGATTTTTTTGAATTTCTCTAATAAATCAAAGGCATTTCCATTGGGCATTTCAATGTCTAAAAAAACCAAATCAGGTTCTTTGTTGGTAATTGCTTCAAATGCACTTAACATTGAATCTACTTTTGCAATTACTTCAATTTGTTTGCAATTTTTTTCAATCATTTTAGATAATGATTCGCGTGCGCCTAATTCATCATCTACTATTATAGCCTTTATCATATACTACGAATATATTAATTATTATTCGACATTTTACTTTCTTTCTCTGCTTTTAATTATCGGTTGCGTCCAAAGGAATAATTAATCTGACTTTTGTTCCTGAAGCTTTCCCGTTTTCAAATATATCAATGATCTCTGCATTAATATTACTATTTAGACTGGAATTTAAAATGTCCAATCGCTCTTTAGTAATACTCATTCCCATCGACTTATGTTGTTGCACTCTGTTCTTTTTAAATTCTTTTGATTTTTCTCTTCCTATTCCATTGTCTTCAATGATACATAAAATGGTATCATTTTGTTTATCCATGGTGATGGATATTTTTCCGTTTGCTTCAAGGGGAAGTAATCCATGAATAATTGCATTTTCAACATATGGCTGAATCAACATAGAAGGAATACGGTCATATGTTTGATCTATTTCTTTATCTATCGTAATCGTGTAAACGAATTTTTTATCAAAACGCATTGTTTCTAGTTCAAGATATAATTCCAATGCATTTAATTCTTCTGCAACAGAAATCATTTGCTGTTTAGAGTTATCCATTATTTTACGCATCAACTTTGCGAACTTTGATAAATATTTTAAAGCAGCATCCGTATCGTTATTGGAAATATAATGCTGTATAGAACTTAATGTATTAAAAATAAAATGCGGATTCATTTGAGCGCGTAAAGCTTGGGACTCAATGTTTGCAATTTTTTTATTGAGTTCTGTCTTGCGTTTTTCACGATTTTTAATTCTTCTGATACGGAAGCGAATAGAGAAAATTAAGGCTAAAATAAAAAAGGAAGAGCTCAAAATTATAAAAGCCCAGGTTTTCCAAAATGGACGGTCAATAGTAAAAGTAAAGGTTGCAGGAATTTTATTCCAAACACCTTCGTTGTTCGAACTAATTACTTTAAAAGTATAAGTGCCTGGAGGTAAGTTTGAATAAGTTGTAAACCGATCTTTTGATGGAGGAGACCAGTTGCTTTCAAATTCTTCAAGAATATGTGAATATTTTACTTTAGAAGGATTGGTTAAACAAATTCCTGAAAAATTAAAAGTAATACTGTTGTCATCATAATTCAAATGCATGTTGTTTGTAAAAACAGTATCCTTATAAAACAAGCGATACTTCGAAATACTTATCCGTGATTCATATGGATTTGGAATGTATTCATTTGGGTCGTATTTAATAACACCATATACGGTACCAAACCAAATAGCGCCATCTTTGTCGACAAATGTTCCATTGCTATTACACTCAACACCAGAAAATCCTTCTTGTTTTCCAAATGGAATAATATTTTTTATCCCATTCTTTTTGTAATCAGCAATATCAAGTTTATTTATTCCCTGATTTGTACCAACCCAAATTTCATTTTGAGATGAGCCAAAAGTAAGTGAATACACAAGATCGGAGCTCATTCCATCTTTTTCACTAAAATTTGTCGGTTGTTTATCTAAGCTGTTTGGATTTATCATCCACAATCCATCAAGTGCCCCAAAGTATAAATTTCCTTCAGTATCAATTAATGAAGTTAAGTAGGTGTCGTTTTTTAAACCTAATTGTTTACTGCATTCATGAAAAGTATTCCCATCCAATTTAAACAACCCTCCTAAATAACTTCCAGCCCAAATAGTTCCTTTTTTGTCTTCTACAAATGTCCAAACATCACACTTATCTGATAATCCAATCAGAGGATAGTAAGTGAATTTTACTCCATCATACTTAAAAATTTTACCCTTGCTTCCTAACCATATATTATTTTTTGAATCTTTATAAATAGCATTGATAACCTCTTTCCAAGCAGAGGAAGTATCATTTTGTTGCCTAGTAAATTTTTTGCCATCGTAAATCGTTAAACCTTTATCCGTTCCTAACCATAATGTACCCGGACTGTATTCATAGATCATGTTTACAGCATTTGCATCCAGCCCATTTTCATTATTATATTGTGAAAAATATCCATCTTCGTATAAATATAATCCACCGCCTTGAGAGCCCACCCAAAGATTATTTTTTGAATCGCGGGTTATTCCAAAAATAAAATTGCTCGTTAATCCATCATGTATTCCGTAGCTGGTGAATGGATTTCCCCGATATTTAAACAATCCCGAATAAGTTCCTATCCATAAGTTGTGCTCAAAATCTTCATATAGGAAACTTACTAAATTGCTATTCTGGTCTCTTTTTATCGAATACCGGGTAAACTTTCCATCAACAAATTTCATCAGTCCTTTTCCTGTTCCAACCCATACTATATTTTTATAATCGCATAAAACGGCAGTAACATTATTGTCAACTAATCCTTGCTCAGTAGTATAAGAAGTGAAAATATTATTGCTACTAATTTTGCATATACCATTGGAAGTTCCAATCCAAAAATTATTTTCTTTATCTTGAGTAATTGATGTGATAGAATTTGAAAGGAGTCCATTTGCTGTAGTAACAGGAGTAAAGGTTTTACCATTAAAAATGCTTATTCCATCAGTTGTTCCAATCCATATTTTACCTTCTCTGTCCTGAAACAAACACTTAATAAAGTTTCCAACCAATCCATCTTTTGTTGAAAAATTAATGAATGTTCCTTCTGTTAATTTGCTGATTCCTTTTTCTGTACCAAACCAAATATTTCCTTTTGAATCTTTTAATGATGTGGTTATCGCATTGTTGATGAGTCCGTTTTTTGTTGTATATCCAGTAAATGTTTTAGAATCGTATTTATTAACTCCACTGATAGTTCCAATCCATAAATTTCCTTGGTTGTCTTCAGAAATAGAAGTTACAAAGTGATTTAAAAGACCTTCTTTAGTAGCGAAATTTGTAAATGAGATACCATCAAACTTGCTGAGACCGCCATAACCACCACTCCATAAATTTCCTTTACTATCTTGAAAAATAGTAGAAACATTGATGAACGGTAAACCATCTTCAACCGAGTAATTTCTAAAAAAAGTAGATTGAGCCGCACTATTTATAGTGAGGAAAAGAAAAAAGTGAAGAAATAAATGTTTTACTTTCATCAACAATAAAGTTCTATTTTTTCAAAAACGAATCCCATCCTTGTGCCGTTAATGGAATAGACGTTCCGGCTTTTGAAATTAAATTAACTCCTTCTTTGCTATTCGTTAAATGACCAATTACGGTTATATCAGGATTTGCTTTTACTTTTGGAAAATCTGCCTGATCAATTGTAAAAAGTAATTCATAATCTTCACCACCGCTTAATGCACACACAGTTGGGTCTAGATTAAATTCCCGGGCCATATTATATGTAGAAGGGTCAATTGGAATTTTTTCTTCGTATAAATTACATCCTACTAGTGATTGTGTGGTGATATGTAAAATTTCAGAAGCTAATCCATCCGAAATATCTATCATAGCTGTTGGCTTTACTTCTAATTTTTTTAACAGCAGAGGAATATCTTTTCTTGCTTCCGGTTTAAGTTGACGTTCTAAGATGTAATCATTTCCTTCTAAATCAGGTTGAACGCCCGGTGATTCCATGAAAATTTTCTTTTCTCTTTCCAGTAACTGTAAACCAACATAAGCAGCACCCAAATCTCCTGTTACACAAAGTAAATCTCCTTCTTTTGCAGTATTTCTGTATACAATATCATCGCTTTCCGCTTCGCCAATAGCAGTAATACTAATAACTAATCCGGATTTAGAAGAAGTTGTATCACCACCAATAATATCAACATTGTGTTTTTTGCATGCCATCATAAATCCTGCATACAATTCTTCTAATGCTTCAACTGAAAAACGATTTGATATAGCTAATGAAATGGTAATTTGCTTTGGTATAGCATTCATTGCATATATATCCGAAAGATTTATGGAAACAGATTTGAAGCCTAAATGTTTAAGCGGCATATAAGCTAAATCAAAATGAACACCTTCCACAAGCATATCAGTAGAAACAACGGTTTGTTTGTTTTTATAGTCAATAACCGCAGCATCATCGCCAATGCCTTTGATAGTACTTTCGTTTTTAATTTCAATGAATTGAGTGAGGTGTTTAATCAATCCAAATTCACCTAAACTGCTTAATTCGGTCCGGCCGGTATTTTCTAACATAAATGTATAATTATAGAGTAAAAGTAAGGCTTATCTGTGAACGGGACAACACAAAACGCTGCAATCATTGTATTATTTTGATATATCTGTTTTTTAATTAATTTTAGCTTGTTAAAAAGGCAATAATACTATGTCTAAAAAAGAAAAACAACAAGTCAAATCACAGGCAACAACTAAAAGCACCGCATCTGCAATTGGTCGTAAATCCGATCTTTTTGATAAGATAGAATCCTGGTTTGGGAAGCATCATTCAAAAGTTTTTTATTCTTTTCTTATAATTTCTACGTTGTTTTCTTATATTTTGTTTGATTCTAAAGTGTCGGATGGTGGGGATGATTCTTCTTATATAGAGAGAGCGTGGTCCTTGCTTCACGATGGGAAGTTCCCTTATTTCCAAGGACCTGGGTACCCAATTTTTTTATCCATTGTTGTAAAATTGTTTGGATTAAATGTAATTGCCCTAAAAATATTTTCGGTGGTTTGTCAGTTCGGATTTGTTTGGTTTACCTATAAAGCATTTGTAAAACGAATTCCTTATACTGTGTTATTCGGATTAATTTCTTTTATTTCTGTTAACTCTTTCATTCAATATTATTCCAGCCAAACATTTACAGAAACATTTTTTCTTTTTATTCAAGCTATCAGTTTTTATATTGTTTTTAAGATTATTGATGCTATAAAACCGGAACAAAATTTTATTTCAAGCTTGAAAGAAAACTATTTAAAATGGATTTTATTTGGACTACTATTTGTTTTGTTGAGCATTTCTAAAAGTGTTGCCATTGTTGCTATTGTAGCGGTGGTAATTTATTTTGTTTTGAAAAAAAATTACAAACAAGTTGTGTTTGCATTGGTAGCATTTGTAATTATCCGTTTGATATACCAATACATTACCACAGCAATGTATGGAGCTTCCAATTCTGATCAGTTTGAAATGATTTTAAGAAAGGAATTGTATAAACCAGAATTAGGGTATGAAAATTTTGGCGGAATGCTCACTAGATTTTTTAATAATTGCAACACTTATTTTTCACTGCATATTTATCGTATTATGCATTTAAGGCCTGATAAATACGATATAACCAGTTTTGTTCCGTTTTTCGCTTTTCTAACATCGATGTATATTCTTGTTTGTACTTTTTTAGGATACAAAAAAAATAAATTCATGTTTTTCTCTGCAATATATGTTGTGATATTATGCGGAGGAATATTTTTTGGTATTCAAGCACAAAATATGCAGGACAGATTAATTATAATTGTAATGCCATTTATTTTTTTACTGCTGTTTTATTGGATGTACATGTTGGCAAAAAAATATTCCGGAATGCAAACAATTTTTATTCTTTTTGTAAGTGGAATGTTGGTGTGGAATGTATTTTGTTCTGTCAACAAAGTAAAAGAAAACGCCAAAACAGCTGCCTATACACCTGATTGGCAGAATTTTTTAGAAATGAGCAAATATTGTGCTGATAGTTTACCTGATAGTGCGCAAGTTTTATCCCGTAAACCTTCTATGTCGTTTTTATATAGCGGAGGTAAAAAATTTGTAGGACAGTTTGTAACTACATCAATGAATGCAGATACTGTTTTAATGAATTGGAAAAAACAAAATGTTAAGTATGTGATATTGGGAAATTTAAGAATGAATCCTACAAAAAATAATGGCAGAGTAATAAATACAATTCATAGAATGATTGGTCCAGTTTACAAAGCGTATCCTCAAAAAATACGTTTGGTAAAATCAATCTGAACGAAAGA
>SXIH01000025.1 GCA_005772895.1 Bacteroidota bacterium
ATTCTTTTGTAGAATTCTTAATCACCCATAAAGGATTGTAAGCACCTGAGTATTGTAATTCCAGCGTTTTTGTATTTAATGCACATAATGACAAATCCATCCCATCTTTCATGGCATTTTCCTCTGTTGTTTTTCTAAGCGACTGATTTATTCCAATATCAAGATGCTTTAATATAGCAGCCGGACTGGTCAAGCCTTTTTCGTTTACAGCTTGAGAAAGCAAATTAAATCCAAGAACGCTCATCATCGCTCCAGGAACACCATGTCCTGTGCAATCAACAGCTGAAAATAAAATTGTATCCCCCTTTTGTTCCACCCAAAAGAAATCTCCGCTCACAATATCTTTTGGTTTATACATAATAAAACTTTCAGGAAGTAATTTTTTAACTACTGATTCGTGAGGCAAAATGGCGTTCTGAATTTTTTTAGCATAGTTAATACTATCCGTAATTTCTTTTTTCTGAAGTGTGATTTCTGCGTTCTTTAATTCAAGAAGCTCATTGTCTTTTTGTTTTATCCGGTAACGGTTGTATAACAAAAAAGTAGTGACTGCAATTAAACCAATTCCTAAAAACAAAATAATAAACCAAGTTTTGTTTTTGCTCAGTTGTAAATTTTTAATTTCTGACTCTTGTTTCAGCAAATTATTTTCTGTTTCCTTTTTTTCTGAATCATATTTAGTTTGCATCTCAGCCATACTTTGTGCTGATTGTTCAGAAAATATTGAATCTATAATATTAGCATACAACTCCTGATACTCTAAGGCTTTTTCATAATTTTTTGTATACTTATGAGATTCAGAAAGTACATAATAGGCTTGTTTCATTTGAGGTTTCAAATCTAATTTTTCAGCAATAGCAATGCATTCCTCTGCCGATTTAATGGCATTTTTATAATCCTTTAACTGATAGTAAACTTCTGCGACATTGCTAAGGATTAATGACACGCTTCTTAAGTCTCCTAACTTTTTATCAATTTCTAAACTCTGCAAATAATAATCTAAAGACTTTTCAGTTTCCTGCATTCCCAAATAAATAATTCCAATATTCATTAAACTGGAAGAAATTCCTGAAGAATCGTTTAACTCCTGACGAAGCTTTAAAGCTTTATTTTGATACTCTAAAGCCAAGGGGAATTTATGTTGACTGGAATATATTGTAGCAATATTATTAATTGCATTAGCTAGACCAATTTTAGTACCTACTCCCGTTTCATAAATGTCCAGCGCTTTTTTGTAATACGTAAGTGCCAAATCCAAATTTCCCTGATCGGCATACAAAACTCCAAGATTCAAATTTGTAGAAGCAACTCCTTTCAAAGCCTTTACGGATTCAAAGGCTTTTAATGCTTTAATATAATAGCTAAGAGCAACATCATATTTTCCCTGTATGTGGTTAGCAATTCCAATACAATTAATAGAATTTCCAACTTCAATACTATCACCACACAAACGTGCTTCTATCAATGCTTCAGTTGCGTAGTTTAAAGAAAGATTGGGATCTGAAAAACGAAATTCAACAGAAATATCTTCTAACAAAGCTGCTTTCTTAACTCCAACAGTCGTTTCAAGCAAGGCAATTAAACTATCTGCATAAGCGTTATTTGCAATAATTTTAAAAGACAGACTATATAGAAAAAGAAATACAATAATTTTTTTCATGAAGTAAATTTAAGAAAAAGATAAGCATAGAACCATTAATAGCCGAATGCTTAATAAATTATTATAAAATCCTTATACTTGTATTATGATTCAACTTTTCATATCTGCTTTTATTTCTGTCCGCTGGATAGATGTGCTAGATATTGTATTGGTTGCTATCCTTATCTACCAATTGTATTATTTAGTGAAAGGAACAGTAGCAATCAACATCTTTGTTGGAATCATGCTCATTTATACTTTATGGATTATTGTAAGGGCAGCCAATATGCAATTATTCGGAAGCATTCTGAGTAAATTCATTGATGTTGGGTTTATTGCTTTATTGATTGTATTCCAACCCGAACTCAGAAGATTTTTGTTATTCCTTGGAACTTCCGACATATTTACAAAAGGCAAACTAGGAAAAGGTCTATTTGATTTTAAATGGAATGTTAGTCCGGCACAAACACTTGACATAAATTCTATTGTGAAAGCTTGTAAAAATATGAGTGAACACAAAACGGGTGCTATTATTATTCTGACAAAAGAAAACGATCTGAAATTTTATGCAAACACCGGTGATACAATTGATGCGAAAGTTTCCGTAAGAATGATTGAAAGTATTTTTTATAAAAATTCTCCCTTGCACGATGGAGCAATTATTATTTCGAATAACAGTATAGTTGCTGCACGTTGTGTTTTACCAGTTACTGAACATGCTGATTTTCCGGCACACTTAGGAATGCGACACAGAGCTGCTGTAGGAATAACAGAAAATACTGATGCTATTGCAATTGTTGTATCTGAACAGACAGGGGAAATATCTTATGCTATTGCGGGAGAATTAAAACATGCTGTTTCGCACGAACGCCTGAGAGAATTATTAGAGAAGGAGTTTAACTAATATTATTTTTCTCCGTTCTTCTTTTTAAATTCTTTAATCAAATCTGCATCTGACTTTCCTAAATTATCAATCGCAGCTTTTGCATCTGTTGCATAAGTACTGGTTGGATATCTTTTAATTAAGTTTTCATACACAACTCGTGCTTTTTCATCCTCATTCAGATAATTATCCAAAATGGAAGCTTGCAAAAACATACTCTCCTGAATCATTTTATAAGTTGGATATTTTTCTGAAATTGTTTTATAGTGACTATATGCCTGTGGATATTGTTGAATAGCTGTAGCAATTTCTCCGGCTTTAAAAAGGTAATCAGGAGTCATTGGATCAGTAGGGTATGCTTGTGAATATTCATGATATACTTGAAGTGCTTGTCCGGCAATAACATTATCTATTTTTTCGGAGCGATGCATTTGGTCCTCAACATTTTTAATTCGATTCAGAATTTCTGCCTTCGGATCTTTTAAAATTCTATTTTGTTCTGCAGAATTATCATCACTTCCGCAAGATGCAAGAATTAAAAATGTAAAAGCAAAAACTAAATACTTAATCTTGTTCATAATTTTATTTGTTTGGAAAACGCATTTTATAAGTTACACTTACTTTTCCTTTTGATATATCATTCAATTTCCCTTTCAGTAACCTTCTTCTGAGCGGACTAATTCTATCAGTAAACAATTTTCCTTCTATGTGATCATACTCATGTTGAATAACACGTGCAGCAATCCCTTCGTAAGTTTCTTTGATGAATTTAAAATTGGTATCGTAATATTCGATGTGAATTTTTGGTTTACGGTAAACGTCTTCACGGATTTTTGGAATACTCAAACAACCTTCGTTAAACGCCCACTCTTCACCTTCTTCATTAATTATAGTTGGATTGATAAATGCTTTAGAAAGTTTTCCTAATTGTTCTCGTTCTTCTGCTGTGTACTCATCTTCTTCGTCTTCATCTCTTTCTCCGTTTACAAACGGTGTTGTATCTACAATAAATAATCGTATTGCTTTTCCAACTTGCGGAGCGGCAATTCCAACTCCCGAAGAAGCACGCATTGTTTCAAACATATCTTTAATAAGCTGCTCCAAGCCTGGATAATCTTTAGAAATCTCCACCCCCACTTTTCTCAAAACCGGATCTCCGTATGCTACTATTGGTAAAATCATTAATATTTAGTTGTTGGTTATTAGTTGTTTGTTATTAGAAACATTCCCTTTATCACTTTATCACCTAGTCACTTTATCTTATTCATATAACTCTGCAAAATAATGGTAGCACTAATTTCATCTACCAGCTCCTTATTCTGTCGAGCTTTCTTTTTTAATCCACTGTCAATCATTGTTTGAAATGCCATTTTGGATGTAAATCTTTCATCCATTCGTTCCACTTTTATAGCAGGAAAAGTTCTTTTCAAATGAACAACAAAAGGTTCAATAAACCGTGACGAATCCGATGGCTCATTGTTCAGTCTTTTAGGCTCTCCCACAATAATACACTCTACTTCTTCTTTACTGATATAGGTTTTCAAAAATTCAATCAAATCCTGAGAATGAACTGTTGTTAATCCTGTAGCAATAATCTGCAATGGATCTGTAACAGCAATCCCAACTCTTTTGCTTCCATAATCAATTGCCATTAACCTAGCCATAACGCAAAAATAGCAAAAAAAGTGATTAGGAGATTAGGTGACTAAGTGATTAAGTTACCAGGTAACTAGGGCATTAGATAATGCTACAACGGGCTGTTTGAGGGCGGAGAAAAATGAATATATTTGCACAACAAATACACAACGTGACTAATGAACGTTGAACTAATGAACCAATGAACTAATTATGATGCAACAAATTATAGAAGCTGCTTGGGAAAACCGAGAATTATTAAAGGAAGAAAAAACGCAAAATACCATTCGTGAAGTAATTGAAATGCTCGACAAGGGCAAATTGCGCGTTGCAGAGCCAAAAGGAAGCGAATGGCAAGTGAATGAATGGATTAAAAAAGCAGTGATTATGTATTTTCCGATACAGAAAATGGAAACCCTTGAAGTGGGCATTTTTGAGTATCATGATAAAATGAAATTAAAAACCAATTATGCTGAATTAGGGATTCGTGTTGTTCCCAATGCTGTTGCCCGTTACGGAGCATTTTTAGCAAAAGGTGTAATCATGATGCCGAGTTATGTTAATATTGGAGCGTATGTGGATAGCGGAACAATGGTGGATACTTGGGCAACAGTTGGCTCTTGCGCACAAATTGGAAAAGATGTGCATTTAAGTGGTGGTGTTGGAATTGGCGGAGTTTTAGAACCAGTGCAAGCTGCTCCTGTTATTATTGAAGATGGTTGTTTTATTGGTTCGCGTTGTATCGTTGTAGAAGGTGTTCACGTTCAAAAAGAAGCTGTTCTTGGTGCAAACGTGGTATTAACTAAATCAACAAAAATTATTGATGTGACAGGAAGCGAGCCAAAAGAATACAAAGGTTTTGTCCCTGCACGTTCTGTAGTAATCCCAGGTTCGTACACTAAGAAATTTCCTGCTGGAGATTTTCAAGTTCCGTGTGCAATTATTATTGGAACACGTAAAGAAAGTACCGACTTAAAAACATCTCTGAACAATGCGTTGAGAGAATATGATGTTGCTGTTTAGTTGGGAGTCAGGAGAACGGAGTTCGGAGAAATTAGAATAAAGTAATTAGAATTAAATATTGAAATTCCTTATCATACAAACCGCCTTTATTGGTGATGTGATTTTGGCAACTGCGGTTGCTGAGAAATTACATCAACTTTATCCTGATGCGCAAATTGATTTTGTATTGCGAAAAGGAAATGAGGCTTTACTTTCAAATCATCCTTTTATTAAAACTGTTTTTGTTTGGGATAAAAAAGAAGGAAAAATTAAAAACCTATTTGCTATCACAAAACAAGTTCGCGCCAACAAATACAATAGTGTGATCGATTTGCACCGATTTGCCAGTTCAGGCTTCATTGCCGGGTTTTCTGGTGCTAAAGAAAAAGTTGGGTTCGATAAAAATCCGCTTTCGTTTTTATTTTCTAAAAAAATTAAGCATGAAATCGGAACCGGAATTCACGAAGTGGAACGCAATCATTTGTTGATTGAACATTTAACGGATAAAAAATCTACGAAACCAAAACTTTATCCAACTGAAGCTAATTTTGAAACTGTAAAAAAATACAAAACAAATTCATTTGTCTGCCTCGCTCCTACTTCTGTTTGGTTCACTAAACAATATCCAAAAGAAAAATGGATTGAACTCTGCGAGCAACTACCAGACAACCTTACTGTTTATCTTTTAGGTGCGCCAAGCGATTTTAGTGCTTGTGAAGATATCAAGTCAAAAGTTTTAAGTCAAAAGTCAAAAGAAATTGTAAACCTTGCTGGAAAATTAAATTTTCTAGAATCTGCTGCATTAATGAAAGATGCAACTATGAATTATGTCAACGACTCCGCTCCCATGCATATGGCTTCTGCTATGAATGCAAAAACTACTGCCATTTATTGTTCTACCGTCCCTGCATTTGGATTCGGTCCTTTATCTGATGATTCCAAAATTGTTGAAACTAAATTAATATTGGATTGCCGCCCATGTGGTTTACACGGACATAAAGCTTGTCCGGAAGGCCATTTCAAATGCGCTTTCTCAATTGAAACCAGCGAGTTAGTAAACCGCATTTCCTAAAAGGCAATTATTTTTTTTATTTCTTTTCAAAACCCACAAAAATTACACACAGATTCGTAAATTCGTACAGATTAGTTATCTGTACTCATGGATGAAGAAATAAAAAACGCTTTAGCAGTATTACACAAAGGAGGAACAATTTTGTATCCTACTGATACTGTTTGGGGAATTGGCTGTGATGCAAGAAACAAAGAAGCTGTAAATAAAATCTTCAAACTAAAACAACGTGCAGAATATAAAAGTATGGTGGTGTTGGTTTGTGATGAAAAAATGGTGAACCGTTATGTAAAAGAAGTTCCTGCAGTTGCTTGGGATTTGATTGAAGCTGCCGAAGAACCATTAACAATTATTTATCCGGATGGAAGAATGCTAGCAGAAAATATTATTGCTGCAGATGGTAGTGTAGGAATCCGAATTGTAAAAGATGAATTTTGTAAAAACCTGATTCATAAATTTGGAAAACCAATTGTATCCACTTCTGCAAACGTAAGTGGTGAAGCTTCCCCGAGCTCATTCAATGATATCAAACTAGACATCATGAACAAAGTAGATTACATTGTAAATCTGCGACAAAAAGAAGTAAATAATACAAAGCCGTCTACAATTATTAAGATAGCTATGAATGGAGAGTTTAAAATAATAAGGAAATAGACAATAGACAATAGGCAGTTGGCAATAGACAGTTGGCAATAGACAAAAAATAAAAAGAAAACAAAAAAAATCTGCCCCGTAGGGGTTCCTTCGGAACGAGCAAAAATTGAAAACAAAATTAACCCACCCAATATTTAAAATCATTTCTGAATGTGCTGATGAAATGAATCTTTCTGCTTATGTAATTGGCGGATGGGTGCGTGATATGCATTTAAATCGTCCTTGTAAAGACATTGATGTAGTTGCCATTGGAACTGAAGACACTGAACGCAAAATCGGAATTGAATTGGCACAAGCAGTAGCAAAAAAATTAGGAAATAAATTTCATGTCAACCTGTACAAAAATTTCGGAACGGCTCAAATCGTTTATGAAGACTATGATATTGAATTTGTAGGAGCAAGAAAAGAATCCTACCGCTCCGAAAGCCGAAACCCGATTGTAGAAAACGGAACACTTGAAGATGATCAAAATCGCAGAGATTTTACTATCAATGCTTTGGCGATTTCATTAAATTCAAAAACGTATGGTGAACTTTTAGATCCGTTTGATGGACTAAAAGACATGGAAGCGAAAATTATCCGTACTCCATTGAATCCTGATATTACGTATTCAGACGACCCGCTGAGAATGATGCGTGCCATTCGTTTTGCGACTCAGTTGAATTACACAATTGAAGGAAATTCTTTAGAAAGTATTTCTAAAAATAAAGATCGGATTAAAATCATTTCGAAAGAACGCATCACTGATGAAATGAATAAAATCATTTTGTCTAAAACTCCGTCTATCGGATTTAAACTTTTGTTTGACACAGGATTGCTGCATTTCATTTTTCCTGAAATGGTAGCCTTGCAAGGCGTTGAAATCAGAAACGGAAAAGGTCACAAAGATAATTTCTATCACACCTTAGAAGTGTTGGATAATATCTGCAAAACAACGGACGACTTGTGGTTGCGTTGGGCTGCGATTTTACACGACATTGCAAAACCACCAACCAAACGTTTTGAACCGGAACATGGCTGGACATTTCACGGACATGAAGACAAAGGTTCCAGAATGGTCCCAAAGATTTTCGAAAATCTAAAGTTGCCCTTGAATGAAAAAATGAAGTATGTACAAAAATTAGTACTACTCCATTTAAGACCAATCGTGTTAGCAAAAACCGATATTACTGATAGCGCTGTGAGAAGATTGCTATTCGAAGCTGGTGATGACATTGATGATTTAATGAAATTGTGCGAAGCGGATATCACTTCCAAAAACGAATACAAAGTTCAGAAGTATATGAAGAACTTTGAACTTGTTCGTCAGAAATTAAAAGAAGTAGAAGAAAAAGACAATATCCGCAACTGGCAACCACCAATAAGCGGAGAAGATATCATGAAAACATTTAGTATTCCTGCAGGCAAAGAAGTTGGGATCATTAAATTGGCAATACGGGAAGCGATTTTGGATGGAATCATTAAGAATGACATTAACGAAGCGACCGAGTTTATGATTGCTGAAGGAGCGAAACTGGGGCTCAAAGTGATCCCTAAATTATGAATTATGAATTATAAATTATAAATGTTTGATTCTCTACAATTAAGCCATTGATTCTTCTATTTTAGCTATTATTAATCAATAATTTTGTACTTTTATGATAATTAAAACGATTATCAGTACCGACAATTCAGAATTTATAATTCATAATTTATAATTTTTTTCCGCATGGCTGTTTACCGCTTTCGAGTAACATTTGAAGATAACGAAGAAGTATATCGCGAGATAGAAATAAAATCCACACAGAATTTTGAGGATTTCCATAATTGTATTGTTCAATCTATAGGATTCGACAATCAGAATGATGCGTCTTTTTATACTAGTGATGATCTTTGGAGAAAAGGTGATGAAATAGGATTGCGACCATTGAGTGAGGATGAAGTTGAGAAATTAAAAAGAAGAGATTTACCGGTTAAAAAACAAATGAATAAATGCAAGTTGGCATCAATGATTGATGACCCGCATCAAAAATTTGTTTATGTGTATGATCCAAAAACAGCATGGACATTCATGGTGGAATTGGTGAAAATATTATTGGACGACCCGAAAGGAACATTCCCGAAAGTAACGAAATCAGCAGGAGAATCACCTAAACAGCATATCAATACCGCTGTTGCACCGCCATTGGATGATGAAGATTTTGATGATGATGAACCACACCACGATGATGATGCTTATGCAAATGCTCACAGTGAAGACGAAACTGCTTTATTAGAAAGCGAAGAAGGTGAAGAAGAGGAAACTGAGGAAGAATCACAGGATGAAGAAATGAATGATGATGATGCGCATGAGGAAAATGCTGGAGATGAAGACTAAATCAGTAGACAGTAGACAAAAAAATAAAAAAGTAGACAATTAAAAACAAAAAGATTGCTACTTAAAATAATAAATGCTTAATAAATCTCTTATTGTACTTGTTGGTCCGACTGCCATTGGCAAGACTGCTGCAAGTATACACATTGCCGAAGCTTTCAATTGTCCTATAGTTTCTGCAGATTCCCGTCAGTTTTTTAAAGAGATGAGAATTGGTACAGCGAAACCTTGCGCTGAAGAAATGCAAGGTGTTCCTCATTATTTTATCGATTCGCATTCCATCGCTGACGAATTCAACGTTGGGAAATATGAAACGGAAGCGATTGCGCTTTTAGATAAACTTTTTCAAACAAACGATAATGTACTTTTAGTTGGTGGCTCAGGATTATACATTGACGCTATATGCAAAGGTTTTGATGAATTACCAGAAGCAGATGCAGAAGTACGGACAAAAATAAATTCTTTGTTGGAAGAAAAAGGAATTGAAGCCTTGCAGGAACTTTTAAAAGAATTAGATCCAGAATATTATGCAAAAGTAGATTTACAAAATCCTCAGCGAATGAGTAGAGCTTTGGAAGTTTGTCTGACAACCGGTGAGCCTTACTCTGCTTTACGAAAAGGCAACATCAAAAAACGTGATTTCAACATCATCAAGATTGGATTGAATACAGAACGTGAAATTTTGTACGAACGCATCAACAAACGAGTAGACATTATGATGCAACAAGGATTGCTGGAAGAAGTAAAAAAACTATTTCCACAAAGGAATCTGAATGCATTACAAACTGTTGGCTATAATGAACTTTTTGATTTCCTTGAAAACAAAACCGATTTAAACACAGCGGTTGAATCAATAAAACAAAACACACGCAAATTTGCAAAGCGCCAATTAACCTGGTTCCGCAGAGACGAAGAAATAAAATGGTTTGAACCAAACCAAATAAAAGAAATTGTAAATTATTTAACCTCTAATTTGCATTAGAACAAATTCCCCCTTAAAAAGGGGGCTAGGGGGATTACACTATGCTCTCAACACTCAAACAATACACATCCATCAACAAAACTTTACTCAACCTCGTTACCGTTGAGTTCTTTGTTCAATTGGTAAACGTATTGTTCATCGCTATCCTTCCACTCTACATGAAATCAGAAGGCTACAGCGATGCCGAGTATGCTCACTTTACTTCTTACCGTTATTTCGGAATGTTGGCTTTGGCTTTGTTCTTGGGAATGTATATCAAAGGACGAAAAATTTTACCGCTCATTTATGTTTCTGCTTTTTGTGTTCCCTTTTTTGCTTTGTTAATTATCGTTGGCGTTCACATTCATTCCACTCCGCTTCTACTTATTTCACATTTGTTATGGGGAACAGCCTACACTTTTATTCAAATTCCTATTCTTCCATACATCATGCGGAATGCTCCGGCAGACCAGCAAACAAGAGCAATTACTTTCAACTTCGCAACATGGAGCTTGGCAACAATTATTGGAAGTTTATTGGTTGCAGTTTTTAACGGAATAAATCCAGAAATTTTTACGGAGCGGAATTTATTATTCGTTATCTCCTTTCTATCTTTTGCAGGAGTTTATTTTGCAATGAAGATGGACAAGAACGAACACGTTCCCAAGATAAAAGAAAAACGCACCAACTTAAAAAAATACGATTGGGTGATTATTATGAAAGCTCTTGTTCCCACTGCAATTATTGCAACCGGAGCGGGATTCACCATTCCGTTTATGAGTTTATTTTTCTCCAACGTACACAACATGAGTACCGCCACATTTTCTACATTGAATATGCTCACTGCCATTACCGTGACCATTGTTGCGATTTACATTCCACGCATAAAAGATAAGTACGGTTATCACAAAGCAATTCCAACTACACAATCTTTTGCCATTGTTGCATTGATTATTATGGCAACTACACAATATTACAGTCATTATAGTTTTGCAATAACCATTGCAGCCATCTTTTATTTATGCCGTCAACCCTTAATGAGCGCTGCTGTTCCAATGACTTCAGAAATAACAATGAAATACGTTGGAGAAAACAACCGTGAAATGGTAAGTGCATTAACGTCTGCTATTTGGTCTGGTACCGCTTATTTCGCAGCAGTAGGATTTGGAATTTTACGTCACTTGGATGTGGAATACGTAAACATCTTCTGGATTACTTCCGGAATGTATAGCATTGGTGTTATGCTATACGTAATGCTAATTAGAGATTATAATGTAAGGGAAAAGGCGGGTTTGATTGGATAAAGATTTTCATTATTTTATCTTAATTTGAAATTTTATATATTTGCTATTATCAATTAGTAACTTTACGGAAGTATTTTCGTTAAAACTAACAATGAAAACCACAAAAGAAAATAAAACTAACTTGACTACTCCAGGACATCCGATGACAGAGTCGGAATTTTTGAGTTTTATTAAGGAAGGCGAAAAAGGACCTTTCATTTCAGCTGCTGAGCTAAAAAAGAAATTTGATTTATGGAGAAAAGGATTAGAAAAGTAGTCTACTCAACCACCTATTACAAAGATTTACAGAACATTTATTTATACGGAAAAGAAACATTTGGAAAAGTGTTTGCTGATTTGTTCATTGAAGAACTAAATCATACTACAGATGGTTTGTCATTTCAATTTAATCTTCACCCAGAATGTCGTTCTTTGAGAACAAAAAGCAAAATGTATCGCAATATCATTCTTGGCAAATATCTCATTGTTTATCGCATCACTCCTGACAATATTGAAGTTCTAAGAGCATTTCACTCAAGCAGAAGTGTGAGTAAAATCAAAACTGCAAGAAGTATATTGAAATCAAAGAAGAAAAAGTAAATAACTACCGCTCCAAACTCACATTCTCATCACCATTCTGGTATGGCAGATACGTTACGATAAATTGAAACATTTCATCGGAAGTGCGCATACTTCCCTCCCGCTCCGCAACCAGCCTTGGTGGTGAAAAAGGATTGTTCGGGTTTGAACGGGTATTATCGAAAACTCCTACTGTATGAATGGTTGCTCCTTTCGGAATCTTTACCATTTTTTTAAAGGTGTAAAAATATTGCCATCTGAAATCCCATTTATTTATTTTGATTAATGGAATCGTGTCGCCTTGCAAGGTTACTGCATACGCCCAAAAACTTTTTCCCAACAAATGCATGTGCGGATTTATCGTCAACAAAGAAATATCAAACGGAACTTGATAAGATGATGTAAATGTTTTTATTTCATTCGGTGGAATTACTAATTCAGGAACAGTTGGAGAAATACCGTAGGTTCCCATTTGAAATTCCTGTGTCGGGCGCTTGGGTGGTGATTTTGCATAAAACACATTAAATGTGGTTTGGTCGGTTGTATCAACACGTGAAGGACCGTAATGAATATCTTTTAAGAACAGGGCACCTTTTCTGGCTAACTTGTATCCTCCAATTCCATCCGGATAAATCGGTGGTGTTACTCCTGGTAAATAATTGGTAACAGATTGTGTCATCATCGGAAACGTTGTTCCATCATCGTTTGCCAGACCTAATTCTTTATACGCAGTTAATTTATCCGGAAAGGAATCTACATTTACAAAAACATTTCCTGCAAACACGTCTTTCTTTTTATCAAATTCATAACTCAACAACTGTGCATTTAAGTGATGCAATAATTTTCTGTTGTCGGGAATAACTTCAATGGTGGTAATGAATTTATCTTGTGGAATTTCATACGGCACACGCATCAATAAAAATTTATCCTGTGCATCGCCTTTTATTTTGTAGACATCTCTGAACTTAATTACTAAATCAGGTGTTCCCAACTGTGAACCTTTCGGGAATACTGGAAGTGCAGGCATTTTTGTAGAATCACCCATTATACAACCTTCATCCACCCAACGCACCATCAAATCAATTTCTTCCTGTGTCAAAACTTTTTCATCAATAAAATGTGTGTAGTTTGCATCTGCAGGCCAAGGCGGCATAAAACGTGTCTTCGTAACAAACTTCATCAAAGCACTTCGTGATTTTGCATCTTGGTAAGTAATCAAACTAAAAGGTCCGGCTTCTCCCGGTCGGTGACAACTTGTACAATTCTTGTAAATGATGGGTGCAACGTGTTCTGAGAAGGTAACTTGTTCAATGTGTTTGTCATCTCCGCAGGATGTGAGGAGGATGGTGATGAGAATGTATATGTAGTTTTTAATATTCATTTGAGCACTAATTAATCTCGCCCCACAATGTCCTCTCGACCGAAGCGGAGAGAACTAACCAATTTTCAATTTGACTATAAACAATGTTAGTTTCCTCCACTTCGGTCGGAAGGACATGCTAAAAAGCATTTCAGTTAGCCATGTATCTTTTCCAAACCGTTCCGTTATAATCCTCGAAACATTCAAACAAAATTAAGAGAATGTTTTGATGCTACATGAGATTTTATACAAAAAGAACTTTCTTTTTATTGATTTCTGTCATAGGACTTTCTATGCTGACTTCCTGCAAATCAAAAACGCCTTGGAATCCCTATTTATCAGCCAAAGAAAAGCCAAGTGATAAACAACGGAAAGAAGAACAAAAACAAATCGTGAGCGGAACAAAAGCTTGGAAGGAATTAAAGAAAAGTAACAAAAAAGAAATAGATGCGAACAATGCAGCATTTTATGCAAAAAAGCAACAGTACAAACGCACAACAAAAATTAAAAGACGGAAAAGGAGTAAGAAAGTTAAATGGCATTTTTAGGACGAAATCCTTACCTTTGTTTTAATGCTAAAAACATTAAAAATAATCTCTCTATTATTTCTTTGCTTAGTATTAAGCACAACTTTCTCTTGCAAAACAAAATCCGGTCACAACAAATACAGAGAAGCCAGAGTCCGTCCGAGTGAAAAACAAATGCGTGATGATAAAAGAGCAATCGCCAGAGGAAATAAGAATTATAAAAAACAATTGTTGACTAACAGAAAACGTTTGTTTGGAAGTAAAAGAGATCCGGGCCGGCCGAGAAATTAAATTCCTATCAAAAACTTCATAGTATCAACTCCATCCGCATAATCATTGAGCGATGGACATTGTGCTTTTCCAAATGGAAGCGCATTTTTTATTTCTATACTATTGGAAACGATACATTGCAATTGTTCCTTTTCAGTTTCTAGTTTTTTATTCAACTCTTTGATGTCGTCATAAAATTCGTAAAACAAAACACCAATCGGAGACGAGTAAGAAACGTCTTCTTTCAACAATAAAAAATTATTATCGAGTAATGTTGGATTGCTACTCATCAAATACACGGTTTTGTTGTAATCGTAATTGTTTGCGTATTTATTATTGTTCACCACATTCTGAAAATCAAAAATGGATTCATAGAATGTATCAAATGCATATCCTTTAGGAACAAATAATTTAGAAACATTTCTACAACCCAATCCGAAATACTGAAACACGTCATCGCCCAAGAGCTTTAATTCATCAGTCGTTTCAGCGCCAGTCAAAACTGCAACCGAATTTCTGTTTTTGCGAATGATATTTGGATATTTTCCAAAATAATATTCGAAGTAACGAGCCGAATTATTGCTCCCCGTTGCAATAACTGCATCCATGTTTTTTAATTGATCCTCAGTAAATTCAATCAGATTAGAAAATTCAGGTTCAATTTGTTTTAGAATTTTTGCAACGAATGGCAACAATAATTTATCGTCTGACGAAAGTTTACCGGCAAATTTATTTCCTGAAAGCAATACACAAAGCATATCGTGAAAACCAACCATCGGAATATTTCCAGCCATAATCACGGCCACTCGTTTTGGTTCTTTCTCCGTTTTTATATCTTTTATGTAAACGGATATCCAATCCAACAAAGGAGTTTCTTCCAAGCTATACGCAAGAGCACCAAAAGCATTTCTTACATTTTCCTCGGTGAACCATTGATTATGCACATGAACCGTTTTTATCAGTTCTTCCATATCGTTATAAAACAATGCATTCAAGCTATTTGCTTCGTCCTTTTTTCCGTCCACAGCAAACTGTTTCAGAAATCTTCCCAAACTTATAAATGCCTTTATTCTATTATCAAGGGTCATATTTTTATGTAATTCAATAAAATCTAGTAATTTTGCACTATTATTTTACAAAACTAACAATAATTATGGCAATTAAAATTACTGAAGAGTGCATTAATTGTGGAGCTTGCGAGCCTGAATGTCCGAATAATGCTATCTACGAAGGTGGAAACGAATGGCGTTTTGCTGACGGAACCTCTTTAAAAGGAGCATTTACATCAAAAAGTGGAATTAGTACAGATGCTGAAACACCACAAACACCGGTTGTAATGGATGTATATTATATCGTTTCTGATAAATGTACTGAATGTGTAGGTTTTCATGATGAACCGCAGTGTGCTGCTGTTTGTCCGGTTGACTGCTGTGTGGATGACGAAAACTGGAGAGAAAGTAAAGAAGAGCTTTTAGCAAAAAAAGGAACTTTGCACTTGTAATTGATTTACAATTTATACTGAAAGCGTCATTCTTAAAGGAGTGGCGCTTTTTTTGTTATTCCACTTTCTCTAAGTCACTTCGAGCGGAGTCGAGAAGGACTTAGTCGTATTTATAGTTTCTTCCATGAGATGATGGGTTCTCGACTCCGCTCGAACTGACTATGCAATATCACATTTCACATTCCGTTTAATATTACTTACTTTTGTAATGATGAAAAGAATGCTTTTATTCCTTCTTATTTCTGTTTCTATACCGGCATTTTCGCAGGATGTAAAATCGGTTGATGAAATTACTCAGACCAAATTAAAACCACTTGTAAAGCAACTCTATCAATCTAAAACTTCAGAAGACCAGAAAAAATACAATCAGGAATTACTCAAGGCTTTTGAAGAGGCCATTGAGTCAGATCCTAAGTTCACTTATGCTTTTGACTCGTTGCAAAAAGACATAGGAATTTTAATTTCTCCCGATAAAAAATTCAGAATTGTGCATTGGAATATTCCAAAAAGTGACGGCACACACGAATATTATGGTTTTATTCAATCTAAATTCACCACTAAAAAAAACAAAGTAGAAAGCGTTCAAATCTTTCCTTTAACTGACAAATCAGCAGAAATAAAAAATCCGGATAACGCTATAACCGATAATAATAAATGGTTTGGCGCACTTTACAATAAAATTATTGTCAAAAAAACAAAAGCAAAAACATATTATACTTTATTAGGTTGGGATGGAAACGATAAATTTTCTCAGAAAAAAATCATAGAAGTATTGACTTTTGATCCAAACAACGGAGCGCCAAAATTCGGAGCTGATATTTTTAATTACGAACGTAAATATCCAAAACGAATCATCTTTGAATACTCTGCAACTTGCAGCATGTCGCTAAGATTCAGTTCTAAAAAAGATTCGATTGTATTCGGACACCTTGCTCCTACTTCTCCACAATTGGAAGGACAATTTCAATATTATTGTTCCGATATGAGTTTTGATGGATTCGGTTTTAAAAAAGGCAAGTGGAATTACGGTACTGATATCAATGCATTGAACGAAAAGGACGAAAACGACAAGTTGTATGGAGATCCAAAGGATAAATCCGAAGGTCATGACCAAAGCAATGAGTACAAAGACCCGAACAAAAAGAAAAAGAAGAAAAAAAAGACTGAATAGTCTTTCTGAAAATTATTCCTCTCTATTTCCCCTTTCACGTTTAATTTATTTCTAATTTTGTATTGTAATTCCTCAGATGATACTATCTAATCATTATATACATGTTAACTAAAGAAATGACAAAAGTCCACAATTTTAGCGCTGGTCCAGGAATATTGCCAGCCGAAGTATTAAAACAAGCATCAGAAGCTTGTATCAATTTTGATAATTTAAATCTTTCTCTTTTAGAAATTTCTCACCGTAGCAAAAACTACGAAAAAGTGATGGAAGAAGCGCGCGCATTGGTAAAGGAGCTTTTGGGATTAAATGACAACTACAAAGTTTTATATCTTGGTGGTGGTGCAAGTTTACAATTTGCAATGGTTCCTATGAATTTACTTCGTACAGATGGAACTGCAGGCTATTTAAATACAGGCGTTTGGGCTAGTAAAGCAATTAAAGAAGCGAAGATGATTGGCAACACACAAGTGATTGCATCTTCTGAAGACAAAAACTTCAACTACATTCCAAAAGGATATGAAATTCCTTCAACATTAGATTATTTTCACATCACTTCCAACAACACAATTTACGGAACACAAATGAAGAGTTTCCCGAAAACATCGGTTCCATTGGTGTGTGACATGAGCAGTGATATCTTTTCCAGAAAAGTAAACGGAAATGATTTTGCATTGATTTATGCAGGAGCACAAAAAAACATGGGTCCTGCTGGTGCAACAATGGTTGCTGTAGATGAAACCAAACTTGGAAAAACAGGCCGCAAAATATTATCGATGTTGGATTATCAAGTACACATCAAAGGCGACAGTATGTACAACACTCCTCCGGTATTTCCGATTTATGTAACGTTGTTAACATTGAGATGGCTTAAAAACAATGGCGGAATTCCTTGGATTGAAAATTTAAACAATCAAAAAGCAGGAACATTGTATGCTGAAATAGACCGCAACTCAATGTTCAAAGGAACTACAGCTGTGGAAGACCGTTCGAATATGAACGTAACATTTGTAATGCACAAACCTGAATTAGAACCGGAGTTTGATAAACTTACAAAAGAAGCGAACTTAAGTGGTTTACGCGGACACCGTGATGTCGGTGGCTACAGAGCGTCTTTATACAATGCATTGCCTTTGGAAAGTGTAAATGCTCTTGTGGAAGTAATGCAAGCTTTCGAAAAGAAATTTGCTTAGAAAAATAAAAGGCCTGTCTCAACAACAGGCCTTTTTCTTATACTTTCACAAACTCCCCTATTTGTTTTTCAAGAACTTTGATCGTGTTTTCATCTTTCAGTGTTCCATCCTCATTCAAAAGAGTTAAAACACTGGAAACCGGTAGTTTATTTGGCAAAATATGCATTCCTAAATAGTGCAAAATTCCTGTTAAATGGTCTAATCCACGCAAATTACCTGCTCTTCCGCTGGAAACTCCAACCAAAGCCACCATTTTTCCTCTGTTAATATCAGGATGAACCGCATCAATAAAGGTTTTTAGGATTCCCGGGAAACTTCCATTGTATTCAGGAACAATAAGTACAAACTTATTTGCGGGGATAATATATTCGTTCAACAATTGTTGAAAATTTTCTGAGCGTTGATTATATAAGTCGGTTTTAGTAAAATCTGCAGGCAAGCTTTCCAGTGAAAAAAGTTTAGATTCAACCCCCTGTTTTTCCATAAGTTGCGCGTAGTTTTTGGCAATTTTCAGGGTATTGCTATTGGGTCTGTTTGTGGCTGAAATAATGGTAATCATGGCAAATATTATTAACAAAAAAATTGTTTAAAAGTGTTCCATAAGTTTTGAAGTACTTATCGGCTCAAAATCTGTATTTTTAAGACTTAATTAAAGCACAAAGTAAAGCATTTTCAGCAATATATGAACATTACTTATTTCGGTCATTCTTGTTTTGGAGTTGAAGTGAATGGAAAGCATCTTATATTTGATCCTTTTATTTCCCAAAATGAACTGGCTGCAAACATTGATGTAAATACAGTAAAGGCTGATTATATTTTAGTTTCTCATGGTCATTTTGATCATGTTGCTGATTTGGTAAGCATTGCAAAGCGTACAAATGCTAAAGTGATTTGCAGCTGGGAAATACATACCTGGCTTAATAACCAGGGAATAACCAATACACATCCAATGAATGTGGGTGGTAAATGGAAATTCGATTTTGGTGATGTTAAATGTGTGGTAGCAGTTCATTCAAATAGTTTGCCTGATGGAACGTATGGCGGAAATCCGATGGGATTTATTGTAGAAACAAACTTAGGTAATTTCTATTATGCAGGAGACACAGCATTAACGTACGATATGAAGCTGATTGGTGATTACAGAAAAGTGAATTTTGCATTTTTACCGATTGGAGATAATTTTACAATGGGTCCGGATAATGCAATTATTGCTGCCGAATTTATTAAGTGTGATAAAATAATTGGAATGCATTACGATACGTTTGGATTCATTAAAATTGAAAAAGAAGTTGCAGTAAAGAAGTTTGATAATGCAGGAAGAGAGTTGATTTTGTTTAACATTGGAGAGGTGAAGACGATAAAATAAAAGGTAATAGGCAATAGACAAGTAAATGCCTGTCAGTTCGAGCGGAGTCGAGAACAAGGGAGTTGCGGAGTGATAAGGGAAAAGTAAAAAAGTTGACAGTCGACAATAGACAAAAAATAAAAATAAATAAAACAAAATACTAAAGACTAACAAACTGGATGGGAAAAATAATAGCAATAGCAAATCAGAAAGGTGGAGTTGGAAAAACAACAACAGCTATTAATTTGGCGGCAAGCTTAGCCGTATTGGAATTCAAAACACTTTTGATTGATGCAGATCCTCAGGCGAATTCTACTTCAGGAGTTGGATTTGATCCGCGTAATATCAAAACAGGTATTTACGAATGTATCATTGATGGAATCGACCCAAAAGATATTATTCTTCAAACAGAAACGCCAAACTTGTTTTTATTACCCGCACATATCGATTTAGTAGGTGCGGAAATAGAAATGATCAATCTTCCGAATCGTGAAAAGATGATGAAGATGGCTTTGGATAAAATAAAAGATAATTACGATTTTATTATTATCGATTGTTCACCATCTTTAGGATTGATTACTGTAAATGCATTAACAGCAGCTGATTCAGTATTGATTCCGGTTCAATGCGAATATTTCGCATTGGAAGGATTAGGAAAATTATTGAACACAATAAAAATTGTTCAGTCGCGCTTAAACACCGAACTTGCAATAGAAGGAATTTTATTGACGATGTACGATATGCGTTTGCGTTTGAGCAATCAGGTTGTGGAAGAAGTAAAAACACATTTCCAGCAAATGGTTTTTGATACAATCATACAGCGAAATACAAAATTGGGCGAAGCTCCTAGTTTCGGACAAAGCATTATCATGCACGATGCTAGCGGGAAAGCAGCTGTTAACTATTTAAATTTAGCAAGAGAGATTTTACAGAAAAACGGAATGACAAGACTAAACGATTCTGAGAAGTTCATTAACGTTGAAGAAGAGAACTAATTCTCCATTTCTCTAATTCTACAAATCACTAATTATAAAATGTCAACAACAAAAACAATGTCAACAAAAAGAAACGCATTAGGCAGAGGATTAAGTGCATTATTAGAAAATGCTAATACTGATATTACAAGCAACAAACTAGAAGGTGAAGGAAAAGTTGTTGGTGCAATTGCAAATATTGAAATAGCTAAAATTGAAACCAATCCGTTTCAACCTAGAACAAATTTTGAAGAAGATGCATTGAATGAATTATCTGCATCTATTAAAGAACATGGAATTATTCAACCTATTACCGTTCGTAAATTAGGATATGATAAATACCAATTAATTTCAGGAGAAAGAAGATTCCGTGCTTCGCAATTAGCGGGATTAACTAGTGTTCCTGCATATATCCGCATAGCAAACGATCAGGCTATGTTGGAAATGGCATTGGTTGAAAATATTCAACGCGAAAATTTAGATGCTATTGAAGTTGCGATCAGCTACAAACGTTTAATTGATGAATGTTCATTAACTCAAGAACAACTTTCACAAAAAGTAAGTAAACAACGTTCTACGATAACAAACTATTTGCGATTATTAAAATTGCCGGTAGAAATTCAGTTAGCTATCCGCAATGGTGATATTTCAATGGGTCACGCCCGCGCTTTGATAAGTGTTGAAAATGTTGATCTGCAATTAGACATCTACAACAAAATTGTATTGAATGATTTGTCTGTTCGTGACGTTGAAGATTTAGCACGTGGTGTTAAAACAGAAATTGAAACAAAATCAGGAAAATCAAGTTCTGATAAAAAAATTACAAAAGCATCATTGTCGGTTGAACAACAAAATGCAGTGGAAGATTTGAGAGCAGTTTTCAACACGAAAGTATCAATCAGCAAAGAGTCTAACGGCAAAGGAAAAATTGTAATTCCATTCAAATCGGATAACGACCTAAAACGTATCTTGGATCTTTTGGATGCCTAAATCAATAACTCATAAAGTGATTGCAAGCAGGTTATTTCAGTTTTTTATTGGAATAACCTTTTTGCTTTTTTTCAGCTCAGCTAAAGCTCAGGTAAGCGACACAATTATCAAAGGAGATACTGTCACAATTATTACCAGAAATATTCCTGTTAAAGACACAAGCAAAATTGTAACAACAAAAAAAGGAAAATATCATTCACCGAAAAAAGCCGCTTTGTTATCAACTGTTTTACCGGGTGCCGGACAGGTGTACAACAAAAAGTATTGGAAACTTCCAATAATATATGCCGGAGCAGCAGGGTTAGCTTATTCGTTTCAATTCAACCAATCGCGTTACGTAAAATACCGTGATGCTTATAAATATAGAATTGACAACGATGCAACAACTACTGATGACTATATTGGAGTTTACACCGATGATAATTTAAACACACTTCAAAAATATTATCACCGTTACCGGGATTTGACTGTTATTGGGTTTGCTGCGCTTTATGCACTGAATATAATTGATGCCAGTGTTGACGCACATTTGTTTACCTTTGATGTCAGCGATAATTTATCGATGAAGGTAGAACCAACATTTATTAATACTGCTTATAATTACACAACAGGGTTAAACTTTAGCGTGTCCTTTCGAGCGGAGTCGAGAAATCTAAACCGTTTACGATTGGAATAGCCATTCGACTACGCTCAGGCTGACAAAGAAGAATGGTCGAAATGACAAAAAATGAAAATATGAACATAGCACTTATCGGATACGGAAAAATGGGAAAAGAGATTGAGCAAATTGCTATCTCACGTGGGCATACCATTGTTTTAAAAGTTGATATTAATAATGCTTCAACTTATTCTGTAGAAGAACTAAAAAAAGCAGATGTTGCAATTGAATTCAGCACTCCTGAAGCAGTAATCAATAATATTTATAAATGTTTTGATGCCAATGTTCCAGTAGTTGTTGGGACAACAGGCTGGTTGAAACAGTTAGAAGAAGTAAAATCAAAATGTTCTGATAAAAAGCAAACTTTATTTTATGCATCCAACTACAGTATTGGAGTGAATTTATTTTTTAAAGTGAATGAATACTTAGCAAAGCTGATGAATGCCTATCCCGAATACAATGTTGCAATGGAAGAAATTCACCACGTTCATAAATTGGATTCGCCAAGCGGAACGGCTATTTCTTTGGCAAATCAAATACTTGAAAACAACAAAACAAAAACAAATTGGGTGAATGTTGCTACTGAAAACAAAAATGAATTGGGAATAATTTCAAAACGTATTGACGAAGTTCCCGGAACACATACTGTAACTTACAGTTCAGCGGTTGATGAGATCAGCATGACACACATTGCACATAACAGAAAAGGGTTTGCTCTTGGCGCTGTGATCGCAGCTGAATGGGTAAAAGAAAAAAAAGGTATTTTTGGAATGAATGATTTACTAGGCAATTCACATTAATTAACATTTATAAAACAATAAAAAGAAGGAATTTCGTTTATCATTTCAACTAAACTGAAAACTTATAACTCAAAACTCTTAACTCATTTATGGATATTTCTTATATTTTTTTAATTCTCGCTTCACTTACTACAATTATTGGTTTATGGAAATTATTTCCCTTGGCCGGACAAGATAGCTGGAAAGCATTTGTGCCTCTTTACAATTTTTTTGTATGGCTGAAAGTTATTAAAAAACCATGGTGGTGGATTTTCTTAATCATTACTCCGGGAATAAATTTTTTGATGGTTGCTATTATGTATTTGTTGACAGCAAAAGCATTCAATAAAAGAACGAATCAAGATAAAGCTGTTGCATTTTTATTTGGATACGTTTATCTTCCTTATGTAGCTTTTCAAAAAGATACCGCTTATGTTGGTCCCGAAGACATGAGCAAAAGAAAACCATCCATGGCCCGCGAGTGGACAGAAGCAATTGTGTTTGCAGTAATTGCAGCAACTGTTATCCGTACATTCTTTTTCGAAGCATTTACAATTCCAACTTCATCACTTGAAAAATCGATGATGGTGGGTGATTATTTATTTGTGAGTAAGGTAAGTTACGGAGCTAAAATTCCAAATACACCGCTCTCCTTCCCTTTTGTTCATCATACTTTACCTGGAACTGCTACAACTAAATCTTATTTAGGATGGTTTAAGCTTCCTTATTTCCGTTTACCCGGATTTGGTTCTGTAAAAAACAATGATATAGTAGTTTTCAATTATCCTGATGGAGATACAGTTGCCTTAAATTATCAAAATCAAAGCTATTATCAGATTTGCAGAGACGCTAAAGTATCTAGTCTTTACAACAAACCAAATACAAGAATTGAAGTTGCAAGAGGAATTTTCCAACCGATTGGTGAAGTAGTTGCTCGTCCTGTAGACAAACGTGAAAACTACGTAAAACGCTGTGTCGCAATTGCGGGAGACAAACTTGAAATAAAAGATGCAGAAATATATATCAACGACAAACATATTGCAACTCCTGAACATGCGCAATTTCATTACTTTGTAAAAACGAAAGGTTATTTGTTTGGTGATTACGATCCTGAAAGAAATATTATTCCTAATGAACGCTTATTGGATAAATATGATATTTATGTTGATGAGATACACATTAGTGATATTTCAGCAAATCAGGATACAATAGAATATTCTATTAATATGCCTTTATCATCTCTTGCCAAGGTTAAAGTTCTTTCAAATGTAATTTCAGCTGAAAAAGAAATTACACCTAAGGGAGTTTATGAAAGTAAAATTTTTCCTCATACATCGTCTATTCCTTGGAACAACGACAATTTTGGTCCGTTTGTAATTCCGCAGGCAAACACAACTGTGAATTTAGACACAACTAATATTAAGTTATACGACAAAATAATTGTTAATTATGAACTTAATAAATTAGAAATAAAAGGTGATAAAATTTTCATCAATGGAGCAGAAACAAAAACGTACACTTTCAAAATGGATTATTATTTCATGATGGGTGATAACCGTCAGAACTCTGCTGATTCACGTTATTGGGGTGTTGTACCAAATGATCACATTGTCGGGAAACCGGTATTTGTTTGGATGAGTATAAAAGACCCTTTAAAAAATCCTGTATCCGGAAGTGTTGGTTTATTCAAATCGTTTTTTGAAGATTCTAAAAAAGGAAGATTCAGATGGGAACGTTTTTTCTGTTTTGTAAGTGAGGATGGCTTGTCAAAATCTTACAGAGTTCATTTCCTGGTTATAATTTTAGGAATTACAGGATTTGTTTATTTCAGAAATAAACGTGCTGCAAAGAAGGTAAAAAAGTAATTTTTGAAAAATAAAGCTGCCATAATTGTTATTAAAGATTGGTCTAAAGCGGTATTCTTTGCTTTTTTCACAATTCTATTATTCAGAATTTTCTTTTTTGAAGCATTTACTATTCCTTCTCCTTCCATGGAGAAATCGCTGCTGACCGGTGATTACATTATTGTAAGTAAACTGAGTTACGGACCACGAATTCCGATTACTCCATTATCATTTCCATTTGCTCATCAGACTTTACCATTTACTGATAATACAAATTCGTATTTAGATTGGATCCAAATTCCGTACTTGCGTTTATTCGGAGCACCTGATCTAGAACGAAATGATGTGGTAGTATTTAATTGGCCGGTAGAAGATGAACGACCGATCGACCAACGTACTTTTTATATCAAGCGCTGTGTAGGACTTTCTGGAGATACTTTGGAATTACGTTCCGGGCAAGTCTACATAAATGGAAAATACAGTGATTTCCCTGAAAAACTTCAATTTGATTACAAAGTAAAAACAGATGTTGACTCAATAGATAATGATTCTTTAAAATTATTAGGAATCACACAAGGAGATCACATGCAAAACAAAGGAGAATTTTGGTTCACCATCAATTTAGAAAATGTGGAAGTTATGAAAAAATTTCCCCACGTAACATCTGTTGAACCATTGATTGACAGAAAAGGTGCCTACAACGATTACATGTTTCCTGAAAACGAACATTTCTTATGGAACGTAGATTTCTTCGGTCCGATTTATATTCCGAAAGAAGGCGATTCTGTAAAATTGACAAAAGATTCTCTTCCACTCTACGAAAGAATTATAAAAGTATATGAGAAAAACGAATTGCGAGTAAGCAACGATTCTATTTTCATCAACGAAAAATATTCAACACACTACACTTTCAAAATGAATTATTATTTCATGATGGGCGACAACCGCCACAACTCTGCAGATTCACGCTTCTGGGGTTTTGTTCCCGAAGACCATATTGTAGGAAAAACAGTTTTAATATTAATGTCGATTGACAAATCGGATGACGGTGGAATTCGTGGCAATCGATGGTTTAAGGGGGTTGATTAATGAACGTTTCCATCCTTCCTTCAGCTTACCTCGCTCCTATTCAATATTATTCCAAGCTTAAAAATTATCAGGAATGCATCGTTGAACAGCATGAACATTTTCCTAAGCAGACTTACAGAAGCCGTTGTGAAGTTTATTCTCCTAATGGAATATTAACGTTGAGTATTCCTTTGGTAAAACGCAATCATCGTCAAGTTACAAAAGACATAAAAATATCTTACGAATACGATTGGCAGAAATTACATTGGCGAAGTTTAGAATCCTGTTACAGACGTTCACCTTTTTTTGAATATTTTGAAGACGATTTTTTACCTTTCTATACAGATAAAAAATTTGATTTTTTAGTCGACTTAAATGAAGAACTAAATCAAGAAATTCTTAAACTATTAAAATTAAAACCCAACTATTCATTCAGTAAAGAATATTTAAAATCATATCCTGATGCGGATGACTTCAGGGATATTATTTCTCCCAAAGAACCTTTAAGTTTGGATACCCAATTTACCCCCAATCTATACATGCAAGTTTTTGAACCCCGTCATGGATTTTTACCCAACCTAAGCGTTATCGACCTCTTATTCAACGAGGGTTCTAGGGCATTGGAAATCATCTAAATTTTCTTTAAAAAAGCACTCGTTTTTTGGACGAAAAACAGGGATTTGTTGTTATATTTGGCAGTACGTTCTTGCTAACTGTCTCCCGATAGCTATCGGGACCGTGCCACGACACGGGATCTCCCAATTAGAAAGACTATTCCCATCAACAGGGAGATGCCGTGTCGCAGCACGGCATGACGAATACGAATAAGAAATGATTAAAAAGATTATGGATATAGAATTTAACAAAAACGAAGATGTGATGAAGCAACTTATTTCCGGAATGGAGCGTAAGTTAGAAAAAATATATTTAGGAGGAGGAAAAGCAAGAATAGATAAATTACACGAGCAAGGGAAAATGACTGCCCGTGAACGCATCGCTTATCTTATCGATAAAGATTCTCAGACAATAGAAATTGGCGCATTTGCAGGAGACGACATGTATAAAGAACATGGTGGTTGTCCGGCTGGTGGTGTTGCAATTGTTATCGGTTATGTAAGTGGTCGCCAATGTATCATTGTTGCGAACGATGCAACAGTAAAAGCAGGTGCTTGGTTTCCTATTACAGGAAAAAAGAATTTGCGTGCTCAGGAAATTGCGATGGAAAACCGTTTACCGATTATTTATTTGGTCGACAGTGCAGGCGTTTATTTACCAATGCAGGATGAAATATTTCCGGACAAAGAACATTTCGGAAGAATTTTCCGCAACAATGCAGTGATGAGCAGTATGGGAATTTTACAGATCTCTGCAGTAATGGGAAGTTGTGTTGCAGGTGGTGCTTACCTTCCAATCATGAGTGATGAAGCAATGATTGTGGAAGGAACAGGAAGTATTTTCTTAGCAGGTTCTTATTTAGTAAAAGCAGCTATCGGAGAAAACATTGACAACGAAACATTGGGTGGTGCAACTACTCACTGTGAAATATCAGGTGTTACGGACTACAAATGCAAAGACGATAAAGATTGCTTGGAGCGTATCCGCAACATCATGAGTAAAGTTGGGCATTTCGAAAAGGCAGGGTTCAATCGTATTGAAGCAAAAGCTCCTAAAAAAGAACCAAACGATATTTTGGGAATTATTCCGGATATGCGCGACAAACAATACGACATGCAAGAAATTATTGATCGTTTGATTGATGAATCAGATTTTGAGGAATACAAAGAAGGGTATGGACAAAGTATTTTATGCGGGTTAGCTAGAGTTGATGGTTGGAGTGTTGGAATTGTTGCGAATCAACGTAAAGTGGTGAAAAGTAAAAAAGGTGAAATGCAATTTGGTGGTGTTATCTATAGTGATAGCGCTGATAAAGCCGCCCGTTTTATCATGAACTGTAATCAGAAAAAAATTCCATTGGTCTTTTTACAAGATGCAACAGGATTTATGGTTGGTTCACGTTCAGAGCATGGTGGAATTATTAAAGATGGAGCGAAGCTAGTGAATGCAATGGCTAATTCTGTTGTTCCGAAATTTACTATTATCATAGGAAACAGTTACGGAGCAGCAAATTACGCGATGTGTGGAAAAGCATACGACCCACGCTTAATTGTCGGTTGGCCGACAGCACAAGTAGCCGTTATGGGTGGTGCACAAGCTGCAAAAGTATTGGTTCAAATTGAAGTTGCTTCCTTAAAAGCAAAAGGAGAAGTAATCACTCCTGAAAAAGAAGCAGAATTATATAACAAAATAAAAGACCGTTACGATTCACAAACATCACCTTACTATGCAGCTTCAAGAATATGGCTGGATGCAATCATTAACCCGCTAGATACACGTAAATGGATTTCGATGGGAATAGAAATGGCTAATCATTCACCTATAACTAAAGCTTATAATGTAGGAGTTATTCAAACGTAATCATGAACAGTTATTCAACTTTATCGGAAGCCGTTAACGATCTTCAAAAAAGAGGATATACAACTGATTTTAAACTTTGTGATGATGGTTTAGAATGTCCGATGCTGGAATTAAAACTTCACCCCGAACATTTTGAAATTGTTGAAGTGCATCATTTTGATGGAATGACTGACCCAGCTGATGAATCTATTGTATATGCTATAGAATCATTAGATGGAAAAATTAAAGGAATACTGATCAATGGCTATGGAATTTATTCCGACAGCTTATCAGATGAAATGATTAAAAAATTAAAAGAGCACCACACTTGAGTTTCAATAAAAACCCTTACTTTTGTTAAAGTAAATTCTTTAATTATGAAAAACATTTTTACACCTCGGTTTATTTTTATAACATCAGCAGTTTTGCTTGCAGCCTTAAGCCGCGTATTTCCTCATTTCGACAACTTCACTCCTATTGCTGCAATGGCATTGTTTGGTGGTGTATATTTTTCCGATAAACGATTAGCGTTTGTTGTTCCATTAATAGCAATGATTCTTTCCGATGTTATTTTGGAACTGACTACAGGTTGGGGATTTCATAATACGATCATTTATGTTTATGTAGCATTTATACTAACATCTGCAATTGGATTATATGTCAGAAAAAATACAAACATCCAAACAGTTCTAGGGGCTTCTGTTCTTTCTTCCTTATTGTTTTTCGTTATTACTAATTTTGGAGTGTGGGCTGCAAGCGGAGGAGTTGGCGGTGCATCAGGATTAGCAACTACTTATGCTTTGGGAGTTCCATTTTTTGCTCCTACTCTTTTAGGTGATGTTTTTTATAACACCATTTTATTTGGGGCATTTTATTTAGCACAACGCAGGATTCCTGCATTGATAAAATAAGTTTATGAATACTTATAATAGTGGCGGAACTTTGATTCCGCCTTTTTTTTGACATTTCTTTTGAAAATTTAAAGTATTCTACTTTTCTATTCGTCTCTATAATCAAACATGGCTGAACAAACGCAATACACTGCCGAGAGTCAAACAAAAGACGAAGCACTATCCAATACAATTAACAAGGAAAGAGGCAAGCTTTTAACTTTCATCAGCAATCGTACACCTACTATAGAGGATGCCGAAGATATCCTGCAGGATGTCTTCTACGAACTGGTGCAAAGTGAGACAATCGAGAATACTGCAGCGTGGCTTTACAGAGTAGCAAGAAACAAAATTACCGATTGGTATCGCAAAATGAAACCCGACCGGTTGGATGATATATCCTACAAAGGTTCGGATGAAGATGAAGCTCTTTTACTTTCAGACATTATTCCTTCAATGGAAACTTCGGCCGATAAACAAATATTGTTAAAGTTAATATCAGACGTATTAGCCGACACATTAGAAGAATTGCCGAAAAACCAAAGGGAAGTATTTGTACTTCACGAAATAGAAGGAAAAAGTTTGAAAGAAATTGCTGAACTAACCGATACAGGAATAAAAACCGTTATCTCCCGTAAAAGATATGCAGTAATGCATTTACAGGAGCGTTTGAAAAGCCTTTACACTGAATTGTTAAACAACTAAAATACTCAACATGAATAAGAAATATGAAGCTTTTATAACAGCTAAAATAATTATGATAATCAAAATAATTATAGGAGTTCTGATATTTGTCCCGCTGTTTGTTTTCGGAACAATGTATCTCTGGAACTGGATAGTACCGGATTTGTTTCACGGACCTGTAATTAATTTCTGGCAGACACTTGGCCTGCTTGTATTGTCTAAAATCCTTTTCGGAGGATTCGGAAAAGGGCATCATGGCCGACATAATAACTGGAAACAACGCATGAAAGAAAAAATGGGACATATGTCGCCAGAAGAGAAAGAGCAATTCAAGCAACGCTTAAAAGAAAAATGCCGACACAAATTCTGGTCTCAGGAAGAAGTTAAAACAGATGATTCAAACAGTAGTAATTTAAGCCAATAAAATTATGCAAGCATCCGTACATATTTTCAAGACGAATATTAACACCATAGAACAAATTAAAAAAGCAGATTCTTTTTTATCTAAAAATTCTAAAATCAAAAAATGGAATATAGACCTGGAAGATTGTGATAAAATTTTGAAGATTGAATCTTCTCAACTAGAAACGTATGACATAATCGGGAGTTTGAAACCCTTTAACATTTATTGTGAAGTGCTTGAATAACTATACTGTGGCGTGGTAGAGAGTCCCTTTATTGAGAAATTGATAAAGGGACTTTTTATTGATGCAGTATTTTTGTATTTTGGTAGTATCCAAACTCATTAAACCATGAAGACACCTTCCACTCCGGTAAAAGTAATTACAGTTTCTGTTTTTACCATCTTAATTGTTTGTTTTGTTTGCTACAGAGTCGGAGCTTTTGAAAATTTTTCGTTTGCTTCCACTTCCACAGCAAACTACTACGATGCTGGCAATACTCAAATGGCAGTTGATACTCCAATAGTCGCAAAAGATTCTATTGTTATTGAACGCGAAATAATGCCAAGTTCAAAAATGATGGTAATGCCAAAGCCTAAAAAAACAGACACGGTAAAAAAGGTTACTCCTGTTAATAATGCTCCTCCTCAAATCGACACTACCAAAAAGAAACCCTTAAAAAAATCCAACATAATGGGTAGTTCTAAATCGGCTTATATTTATGAGCCGGAACCTGACACAGCTAAAAAGCAAAAAAAATAATTTCAACTAATGGAATTTTATAAATCCACAGAAGCTGCTGTAATAAGTCTGTTATTTTTAGTGCTGGTTTTTTTGCCAATGGAAAAAGTTTTTCCGGCAAAATTCAAACAAAAGTTTTTCCGCCCTTCCTGGATATTGGATCTCTGTTACTTTTTCGGACAATATCTTGTTTGGGGAACATTGGTGCTTTGGGCAATGAACTTTTTCAGAACAGGATTGGAATCAATTGTACCGGAAAATTTTCGTACGTCAGTTGCAAGCCAACCCTGGTGGTTAATAGCTATTGAAGTAGTTTTATTAAGTGATTTTATTATTTATTGGGGACATCGCCTGCAACATAAAGTAGATTTTTTATGGAGGTTTCATAAAGTTCATCATTCTGCCGAACATTTGGATTTTCTTGCAGCACATCGTGAACATCCGCTTGATTCTATCTACACTGTTGGATTAATTAATTTACCGGCATTTATTTTAGGATTTCCATTGGAAGCAATTGCAGGACTAATTGCCTTCAGAGGAATTTGGGCGATATACATTCATTCCAACGTTCGTTTGCCCATTGGTAAATTGAGAATATTGATTGGAGCACCCGAATTACATCACTGGCACCACGATTTAGAAAGAGACAGAGGAAATTATGCAAATATTTCTCCTATTATGGATGTTCTGTTTGGTACTTATGTTTGTCCGGACCATGAACCTGAAAAATTCGGAATAAAAGAACCTTTTCCGAAAAATTATGTTGCTCAAATGGTTTTTCCACTTATGCCGAATTTTATTATCAAGAAATTATTCAGGAAACCATTAGAGAAATCTTCTACCAACGCATCAACTGATCTTTAGAGAAAGTCCATTCCGGAGTTTCCAAATCACCTGTAAAATTAGTGCTGTACCAAGGATTGATACTTGTATTGTTTAAATTTTTAAGAATATGAATTTCCTGAGCAGGCATATAGCTTTGCTGGATCATAAATAGTTTTTCTCCAGTAGTTTCATTTACACAAACATCAATGACTAAAACTGCATGTCCGGGAAAACCTCCTAAAATAAATACATCACCAATTTGAATATCTTTTACATCAGAAACTTTTTTTAATTCTTTGCTCAAAGAAGAAGTTCCGGCATAATTAAAAATAGTTTTGGTATAGCTGGCAAATGTTTTATAAGAATCATCCTTAGCAGCATTTTTCGACCAGGTAACATTGTTTCCTTTTATAACTGTGCGATAGCCTTCGCTCCACTTTTTAAACCCAACTGAATGTCCGCTTGTAAAATTGAAATGCAAATTTTCGTAATCCTTAATTGAATAAAGATATTCGGAGCGCATTCGCATCACAGCATCTGCACATTGCTGAATATCAGTTGAACCAACATCAATGTCCACAACAGCAGCATGACCGCTTTGATAACGTTTTAATTCGCCATTAAACAAACGCACATCCGGATTTCCCGGTTTTAACGGAAGGAATCTCAACCAATCTCCAAATGAATTTGGTTTCACTTCTGTTCTTTTAAATCCTTTTGGAACTTCCACTCTGTTCACAATAGCGTTTTTGATATCATAAGTTGATTGCCAACAGTATTTATTTGTGGTGGTTGAAATAACTTCATCAGGAATGGAAGCTTGTAATAGCAAGCTATCATTTTCCTCAGCATTTGTATGATTGCAAGAGTAAAAACAAATTAGTCCGGAAAATAATAATATGTAACGATAGAAAAACATTTATTCTTTTTCTTTATGTCGGTTTAAAAACTGTTTGTGTGAGCGATATACTGCATAATTCAATGAAAACTGAAAAACTCCAAAATTTACCTGATTCGAATCATAAAATGTAGATGTTGATAAAGTATATCTTGCAGCCATTGAAATATTTTCAGATAGATCGATCTCTGTTCCAAACAATACTCCAACGTCAGCAGGTTTGATATTATTGTAGGATTGAGTGTTTGTGCCCGTTGAACTGCCTTGATCGAGCATCACAATTGTAGAATTTGTAAACTGAGAATATTGTGCTCCTAAGTTAAACCTAATATTATCTCCTAATTTGTATTGTAAATAAAGTGGAACATCTACATAAAAATATCTGTATTTAATTGTGGCAGATCCATTTTTGAAAGACTTTCCTGTATACAACAAGTCCAATCCAACATTCATTTTATCTGATAACACAATTGTATACATAAAACCACCACTAAACAATATACCTGATTTGTATTTCAATGTATCTTTAAGAAGGTTAGAACTAGTCATACCAAGAGTGAAAGAAAAAGTTGACGTAGGATTACTGGAATAGACTTGAGAATATCCTTTAAATGAAAACAAGCATAAGATGAATATCGTTATGCTTGTTTTTAAAAATGAATACTTATTCATAATTTACTTTAATGAAATCTTAACAGTGTAGCTGCCTGTATTGCTGGCATTATAGACTGTTTCATAAATGGAAATAAATAACATTCCTGTAGTAGTTGCAGAGCCATTAAATTTAGCACCGGCTTTTAATGTTTGTGTAGAAGTTTCTCCGATTTTGTAAACCACATTACCATAAGCAGGATATGTACTTCCTGTATTATAGTCACCTTCGTAATCATTAATCGGAGCTGTAGAACCTGAAATTGAACCATCCGGTTTGTATTTGCTTCCTGATAAACTTGCAAATGTTACTTCACCGGTTGCGTTAATGCTGAATTTTTGTCCTTGCTTTAACATAATTCCGGTTTTCAGCCATCCACCTGCAGTGTTTGAACTGATATGTTTTGTCGCCAACAATTTAAACGTCATATCTCCGCTTCCACTATCACCTGAATACATTACATCAATGTGTTTGATTTTTTCTTTCGGAATGCTCAATGTTCCGTATTCAGTTTTCAAATCAATTTTTGCAAAGTCGTAGGTTCCACCCATGGTATATTCATAATCAATTGAAACCACATCTTTATCAGAAATTGCACTTTCTACATTGTATTTCGACTGTAATTCATTTAATGCTGCATCTGCTGTATAATCAGTATAGGTAGATGGTTCATATTTTGCAGAATAAATAAAATCGGAAATTGCCGAAACAGCTTTTATATCCATTTTCACTAATTCATCAAACGCTGTTTTACGCATTTGTTCGTTTGAATTTGATAATTGCTTGATCAGGTTTGCAACTTTTTCGTTGGTTGTTTTATCCGATGCAATTCCCAAATCCAATGCAGTAACATTTTTAATAGGGATTTCTAATTTACCATATGCAGTGTTAAGCGAAATACTTGCCATCTTGGAAGTTCCGCTCACAACATTGCCGTCACGCAAAGTCAATTTCAATTCTACATCATTTTGTGCTTTTAAACCTAAAGCAAAAAACGAAATGACAATAACTCCGATTATCTTTTTCATATAAAATAAATTTATTGCGATTGAATTTCAGTATCTCTTAAGTATTCAACTTCAGTGATAGGCACATTGTCTTTAAAGAAATAAATCGGACCAAAAGAAGTTTCTTTTCTAACGTAGAGATGTCCTTCCAAACCTTTAACAACAATTCTTCTGGTAACTTTAGCATTGTTCTCCGTTGCACTTTCTTCCGTAATACCTTCAGGATATTTTTTCGCTAATTCACTTTTAAACTCTTCACTACTTGCAGTGGTAGTGGTTGTAGTTGTTGTATTTTTCTTCTTTAATAACACATCTATTTCAGCCACCTTGTCTTTCGGATATTTTTCAGTAGGTTTAATTAATGATGCATCTAAATATTTATTTTTTGCCGATTTATAATCTTTCAGTTCAAATAATTTATCTCCTTTCGCAATAACTGCAAGGTACTCTGCATCTTTTACTTTTGCTCTTGCTAAACCATCGAGAATAGAATTTATTTCAGAAATTTTATTTCCAGGATAAGGTTCATTCGGCTTAATTGTTTCAGCATCTTTATATGCTGTTATTGCATTGTTATAATCTTTAGAAGCAAGTAAACCATCTGCTTTTGCAACTGCTGCTTCATACTTAGCCTGAGTCGCTTGTGTTTTTGCCTGGTCAGCTAATTGTGCATTTACTTTTGCCAATTGATCTTTCGGATATTGTTCTGATGGTTTTATGGAAGACGCTTCAGTATAAGAAGTTTTTGCAGCAGCATAATCTTTCGAACCAAATTCACCGTCCGCTTTTGCAATTGCAGCTTTGTATTTTTCTTCCAATTCTTTTGCACCCGCCATTTTTGCTATCAATGCATCGATGGCTGCTATTTTATCTTTCGGATATTTTTCATTTGCTTTCAATCCCAAAGCATCGTTATAAAACCCTTTCGCTCCGTCATAATCTTTAGATGTAAATGCAGCATCTCCTTTTGTAATGGCTGCAGCATATTTTTCGTTCAACTGTTTTGCAGCAGCATCTTTGTTTGCCAACTCATCCAGAATTTTATCTATTTCTGCAATTTTTTCAGTAGGATATTGTTCACCTGATTTAATTGCCAATGCATCATTGTATGCGGTTTTTGCAGCAGCATACGTTTTTGCTTTAAATGCAGCATCCCCTTTTGCAATTGCTGCTTTGTATTTTGCTTCTAATTCTTTTTCTTTAGCTAAACGTGCTTTTTCCGCTGCATCTCCTGCAAGCAATCCATCTATCTCAGAAATTTTATCTTTTGGATATTTTTCGCCCGACTTATAAGTCAACGCTTCGTTATAAGCAGTTTTTGCAGCAGCATATGTTTTTGAAGCAAATGCAGCATCACCTTTTGCAATAGCAGCAGAATATTTTGCTTCTAATTCTTTTGCTTTGTTTGCCGAAGCTATTTCTGCCAATGCTTTTTCAATTTCCGATAATTTATCTTTTGGATACTGTTCATTTGGTTTTAATGCTAATGCAGAAGTATATTGAGTTTTTGCTGTTGCATAATCTTTTGCTCCTAAACCTGCATCACCTTTTGCAATTGCATCTGCATATTTTTTCTCCAACTCTTTTGCTCCCATTTCTTTTGCAAGAATGGC
>SXIH01000026.1 GCA_005772895.1 Bacteroidota bacterium
AAAACCTAATGATGCAAATTTGTTTTTGGTAAGAGGAAATATTTATGATAATTTGGCAAATCCTAAAGATGCTGCTAATAAAGACATTGAGAAGCCAAAGGATTATGAAAACTTAATGAAAATGGCGGAGACGGATTATAAAAAATCCATTGAATTAAAACCGGATTATTTTGATGCGCTTTATAACTTAGGAGTATTGTACAATAACCATGGAGTTGCATTGAGCAAAGTTGCTGATCAAATTACTGATAATGCGAAATACAAAACGGCTAACGAAATTGCTACGGCTGAATTTTCAAAAGCATTGCCAATATTAGAGAAAGCATTACAAGTGAGTCCGAAAGACAAAAACACGATGTATGCTTTAAAGCAGATTTATGCTAGAACGCAACAACCGGAAAAAGTGAAAGAAATTAATGAGAGATTGAAGAACAATTAAGGCTTCCATCTAATTGCAATTCATAAAAGCGGGGAACAGAAATGTTCTCCGCTTTTTTATTGATATACAAATAAATAATACTTAACATAATATTAATTATAAGACAAATTATTATATATAACTTTGATTATTAAGTAATTCTACTGATTAGTTAATAAACAAGCATTTTAGAGCTAAATGCTAGTCCTTTTTGTATGATTCTCACATAATATACACCTGCGGAAATTCTCTGCCCAGAAGAGTTTTTTAGATTCCAAACCAAGGAATGTTTTCCCTCCCATTGATGAGAATTTGATAATTGAATAATTTCTTGTCCGGACGAATTATAGATAACTGCAAAAACATTCCCAGAAGATTTTAAATTATACGTTATCGAGACATCGTTATTTGAAGGATTTGGAAAAACTGAAACGGATATCTCATTCTCAGGAATTTCGTTAACAGAAACCGCTAAAGCCGATTTTGTTTTCCAAACTCCCCGACCATGAGTTCCTATACGAATTGTACTATCGCCAGCGAAATAATGCATGTCTTGAACAACTACAAGTGGTAAATTATCATTGAATGGATTCCAATTGATTCCGCCATTGGTAGTTAAATAAACGCCTAAGTCGGTGCCAACATATATATGATTGGAATTAAATTTATCTAAAGTAATTGTGTTTACAGGAATTGCCGGTAAATCTCCAGTAATATTTATCCAGGTTGTTCCAGAATTTGTTGATTTATAAACTTGTTTCCCGGGCGTATAACTTCCTCTTACTGCATATACTGTTCCTGTTACATTTGGATCGGTTTCCATATCAGTAATTTTATTTCCAGGTTCAGGAATATAGGTCCAGCTCAATCCTGCATTTGTTGATCGATACGGATAAGAAACAGTAAGCGCAGGATCATTACAGATATACAACAGATTAGAATTGATTTTATCAATTGCTATACTTGATATGTATTGCTTGTTTGATAAAGGACTCCAGCTTGTTCCACCATTTGTTGTTTTGTAAATATTTACATCCGTACCTGTATATAAAACTTGATTATTGTTTGGATCCATCGCCATTGCGACAAAAAAATAAGTTGGATCGGTAATTCCAGTTTGAATTGTATCGTATGTTGCACCGCCATCAATAGTTTTCAATCTACCATTAAACATTTCGCTTGTATACCAAATAGCTGGATTTACAGGATCCATTATGCATGTAAAGCCATCTCCAGGAACCGACTGTGTCCAATTTTGTGAAGTATTTGTTGTTGTATTAAAGTAAACGCCATTATCCTGTGTTCCACCAATCATCAAATCTTTATCAGGAACAGACGATGAGATAGAATAAAATTGTGTGGTTACCATTCCATTTGGTTTTTTAACCCAAGTTGCTCCTGAATTGGTTGACTTGAAAACACCACCATCGTTAAACGAATACATTGTGCTTGGACTCAAAGGACTTATTCCAAAACTATGATGATCGGGATGCATCCATGCAGGACTTTCTGCTGGCGCCCAATCGCTGTAATTCCAAGTATTTCCGCCATCTAAGGTGTTGTACAAATAAACTCCTCCAATAAAAACATTGTTTGAATCATTTGGCGCAACTTGTAAAGTGTTTCCATACCACCCTTGGCAAATGTTATTGAAAGGGACAGGATAACAATAAAAATCAATTCCACTTCTATTCACTGTATCCCATGAACTTCCGCCATTTGATGTTTTGTATAAACCTTGTATTGTTCCGCAATTAGGATCAGATGCAGGAGTTGACATACCAGCATAAATAACATTTGGAAAAGAATCGCAAATTGATAAAACAGTAAAGCCAACATCGGCAGGAACCGGAAGTCCCGTGCTTAATGGCGTCCAACTTACACCATAATTGGATGAATGATAAATTCCTCCAATCGAACCGGTGTAATCTTGCAATGATGCATAAATATTTTGAGGAAATTTTTTATTGATAACTATAGAAGTTCCAATTCCACTCAATGTCAGCGACCAATTTAATCCAGCATCAGAAGAAACAAAAATTCCGTATGTGGTTGCTAAATAAACATTGTTTGTATTGATTGGGTCCCAAGCAAAACCTAATGAAGCAAATTGCAAAGAATCATCAATGGTCAAACTTGTTGGATTCCATGTATTACCACCATCAGTGGAACGCAATACACCAATTCCATATTGAAACCAAGGACTCAACAAATATCCTTCCCCCGTTCCAATTAACATAACATTTGGATTTTGTGGTTGAATAGCAACCGCACCAATTGCAAGATTTGGAATTTGATCTGTCATTGCAGTCCAGGTTGTTGCACCATCATCCGTTTTCCATAAGCCTCCCGAAGCACTTCCAACCCAAAGAGTTTGTATATCAGAAGGATCAAAAGCATGAGAAATAACTCTGCCTCCTTGATTGTTCGGACCCAAGCATTGCCAGTTTGCTGTCGGAGCACGATTGGTTTCCATTAATTTTGTTTGTGATTGTAAATAGCTTTGCCAGCGCACCTTTTCAGGGTTGCTAATTGTAGGATCAAATTTTCTTTTGGTTAACCATTCTTGTCGCTTCTTGGAGTTGCCTTCTTCAATGGGTTTACGTGAAGTTTGTGCAAGAAAAATATTGTTGCAAAAAAGCAAAAAGACAAAGAGTAGCTGTAGTTTTTTCATTTATCCGAATTATTGAACACTTAAAGATATGAAATTCAATTTTAAGTTTCAGTATCAAGATTATAGATTTCTCGACTCCGTTCGAAATGACAGTTCTCTTGGGAATTACTCTTCAACTGAAACGGAAGAGAATTTTTTGCTAAGGCTCAAGCTTAATTTTCTTTTGTATTCGTCTTGAAGCCACTTAACATAATTATCAGTGCTTGCGCAGATGCAATACGAGTATTTTTTTACACGACCTTCTATGTCTTGTTCTAACAATTTAACAAGTTCTGTTGCCTCAGAATAATCAGAACTATTTTCAAAACAAATACGAGTGTGATGTTCTATTGATCTCTCTACAGCTGTCATTGGCCTCAAGCCTTGCTTAGAAACCAAAGCATATTCCTCCTTCATATTGAAATCAATGTTTTCGGATTTACTGAATTTCGCTCTTAATTCGGCAGGCATTTTATATGTGAAATTGCGTTCAATATCTCTATCGTTCCAAAGGCTTTCCAAATAAAAATCCGGAGCACGGAAGATATCATGCCAGTTCACAAAAGAATCCCACAAACCAAATCGAGCTGCGTTATTTCCTAAATCAATTACAGTAAATGTTGATTTACCAGGCAAAATACGAGAACCTCTTCCGATCATTTGATGGTAAAGGGTTAGCGACTTGGTAGCTCTGTTGATTATAATCGATTCAACCGTAGGCTCATCAAAGCCTGTTGTTAAAATTCCTACAGATGTTAAAATTGCATCAGGTTTATTTTTAAACCAAGTTAAAATATCTCTTCTCTCTTGTTCAGAATTGGTGTTATCTAAATGTCTGATTTCATATCCTGCATTGGTAAACAAAGAATGTACATGAATTGAAGTGTTTATTCCGTTGTTAAATATTAATGTCTTTTTTCCTTTCGATTGTTCTTCATACGCGCCAACCAATTTCTCCTGCATCAAATAATTTGTGTACAATCTATCAGAAGAACTTACAGTGTAATCGCCATCAATACCCACTTTCAGCGAACCTAAATTCACATCATAACTATGTGTTGTTGCTTTTGACAAAAAACCTTTTTCTATCAATGCAGCAATAGAATGTCCAACAATTAATTCATCGTAGGTTTCCTTCATTGGTAATTTAATATTGGAACTTAATGGTGTTGCTGTTACACCCAGAATAACACTTTTTTCTAAAAACTTAAATAGCTTCTTAAAGGAATTGTAATGCGCTTCATCAATAATAACTAGTCCAACTTTTTCTACTTCCAATTTTTCATCTTGCAATCGATTATTCAATGTTTCAACCATTGCCACAAAGCACTTGTAGTCTTCTTGATCAGGAAGCGTTTTAACTTTACTATCAATTATTTTATTCTCAACTCCAAATTCATTTAGCATATTGGAAGTTTGCGCACAAAGTTCAATTCGATGAGTAAGAATTAAAACCTTTTTACCAGTCTCTTGAATATAGCGTTTAGCAATTTCAGAAAAAATAACGGTTTTACCGCCACCAGTAGGAAGCTGAAAAAGTAGATTATAATTTTCGGTATGATTACTCAGACGTTTAAAAATTTCATCTATCGCCTCTTGCTGATAGTCGTAGAGCTCCTTCCCAATCTTTTTTTCTTCAATATCAACTGATTCTACTAGCATAGTTTTTTGTGAATTTGGCAATCTTGCAAAAGTAGTCAATTGTTAGCCTGAAAGGAAATTCTTTGTAAGAAAAATTATTTAAAAATAAAAATCCTAAGAACTGTCATTCCTTACCGCGACACGGAATCTCCCAGTTGATAATTCTAGTCATCAATAATGAGATCCCGTACGTGGCTCGGGATGACGATTGCGAGTTAATGTGGTATTTTGTATATTTACGTTAATATATTTAAATAGCCTTCAAATGAAATCAATAAAATTTTTACTTTCCGCAATTCTTCTGCTTTGTATTGTAAATACTGCTAAACCGCAGCAGTTTATAAGAAAAAAAGACGGAAAACCACTAACTTTTGTTGAAATGCAACGTCAGTTTTCTGAGTTTAAGAAAACGCATGATTTAGCAAAGACAAAACATTGGAAATATTATAAGCGTTGGGAACATGATATGCAATTCAAAACCAACGGAAGTGGTGAATTAGCCGATCCGGCTATTTTTATTGATGAAGCAGTAAAAGTTGCAAATTATAAAAATTCAAACCCTCCCTCCTCTGCATTTATGGCTGGAACTTGGTCGCCATTCGGACCATATAACTTACCGGGAAACCTTACCGGATATTTGGAAACAGGAATGGGTCGAGTTAATTGTATTGCCTTCCACCCTACTGTTGCTACAACTTATTTTATTGGAGTTGCACAAGGAGGGATGTGGAAAACAACTAATGATGGTTTGACTTGGACTCCCTTAACAGATAATTTACCTATTACTAGAATAAGCGATATTGTTATTGATCCTACAGATGTAAACACAATGTATATTTCTGTTTGCGATTTCGAATACATTGATGTTGCATTAAACATTGATGCTAGAAAAAGAAATACGCATTATGGTTTAGGAGTTTATAAAACAACTGATGGTGGTTTAACTTGGACTCCAACTGGATTAAGCTTTCAATTAACAGATGGCGATGCTTCCTTAATAAGAAAAATATTGATTAGTCCGAGTAATAGCAACAATCTTGTAGCTTGCGGAGTTAGCGGAATGTATACTTCTGCAAACGCTGGTGCAACTTGGACGCAAGTACTTGATTCACTTTGTTGGGATTTAGTTCAAGACCCAGTTTTACCAAATACACTTTATGCAACATCTGGTTGGTTAGCTGGTTCAGGAAGAGGTTATGCAGCAATTTATAAATCAACAAATTTTGGTGCTAGCTGGAGTATGCTACCATCAGGCATTCCAGGAACTGGTGTTGTTCAACGAATTAAACTAGCGGTTGCTCCAACAGATAATAATTTTATTTATGCAATGACTGTTGGTCTTGATGAAGGCTCTGCAGGAATTTATAAATCTGTGAATGCTGGTGTGAGCTGGACATACATTGATCCAGGAGTTAATATGTTGGAATATGATGGTGGTGGAAATACAGGTGGACAAGGAACATACGATTTAGGATTTACTGTTAGCAAAACAGATAAAAATGTTGTTTATGTTGGTGGTGTTAATGTTTGGATGTCGGTTGATGGTGCAACTACATTTAATCCTGCTACACACTGGACTCAGTTTTACGGCCCTACTATACATTGCGACATTCATTTTATAGAAATTAATCCATTGACAAATGATGTTTTTGTTTGCAGCGATGGTGGAGTTTATAAAACAGATGTAGTTGTACCGCAATCTTGGGCTGCTGTATCAGGTGGTTCTCCGTGGACAACCAATTGGACAAACTTAACCAATGGAATGAATATTACTTCATTTTATAAATTATCAAGTTCAAAAAATGCAACTGGAAGAATTTCGGCTGGTGCTCAGGACAACGCTACATTTTATTATGATGGCACATCCTGGAATACTATTTTTGGTGGTGATGGAATGGATAATTATTTAGATCCTTTGGATGATAATGTGGTTATAGGCTCTAGTCAGTATGGTGGATTTTACGTTTCTGTTGATGGCGGATTTACGGATGTTGGTGCAATGGTTAATGTGAATGGAGAACCAGGCGAATGGGTTTCTCCTATTGTTGCTGATTATAATAATCCTGGAACTATTTATGTAGGATTTCAAAATGTAGTAAAATCTACAGATGCAGGAATGAGTTGGTCCGCACTAAGTCCAATGCCTGCTCATCCAATCAACGATAATGAACTTTGTGCATTAGCAGTTGCAAATTCAAATAGTAATGTGCTTTATGCAGCAAGAAGAATTCGTTTTGAATTTGGTGCAAGTTCTACAATGTATACAACTACTGATGGCGGTGGCACTTGGACAGATGTAACTTCTAATTTACCCGATACATTATATTTTACAAGTTTAGATGTAAGTCAAACAGATGCAAATACTGCCTTTGTAACTCTATCAGGATTTGAAGCAGGAGAAAAAGTTTACAAAACAATTAATGGTGGAAGTACTTGGACAAATATCTCTTTCAATTTACCAAACATTCCTGTTAACTGTATTAAAACAGTACCAGGAAGTACTAAAAAAATGATTGCAACTGATTTAGGAGTTTATATTTTAGATGAAGTTACAAGTACATGGGTATATCAAAGCACTGGCTTACCGAATGTAATCACTACTGATTTAGATTTCAATGTTGCTTTAGATAAAATTTATGTTTCAACTTTTGGTAGAGGAATTTGGGAAACGAGTTTATCTGCAATGGTTGGAATCAATGAAATTACAACAACAGAAATTGGAATAGAATTATTCCCATCTATTAACGATGGTTCATTTACAATTCAATTTACAAATCAAAATTTATCTTCAGAACTATTGAACTTAGAAATAGTTGATATTACAGGGCGCTTGGTACATCAATCAAAATTGACAGGCAAAACAAACTATCAGCAAAATTTAGAATTACCTTCAGGAATGTATTTTGCAAGAATCAATGGAGAAAAATTAAGCGGTGTGAAAAGTTTTGTGGTGAAGTAAAACTCCTACTCTATTTAAATAAAAAATCCCCGAGATTAATTCTTGGGGATTTTTATTTTTAATAATTGCATTTTTATATTTTCTTCATCCACAAATAATATGTCAAGGAACCTGAAGCATGAACTTGAGAAAATGGAACAGCTATGATTTCACCGCTTTCTGTAAAGTTACCTGGGACTGTGCCACTGATATCTCCAAAAGGAGTTTTATTTAATGTTAAGTGAGTATAATCATTGCTATTTAAATAATAAGTATCCGACATGTTATTGTATTTATAGTTTGTCGCATCTATAAAAGTCAATGTATCGTTTCTGTTTAATGGAACACTTGATGTCGCATCTCTATATTCCACTTACTTCCTGCTAGATTTGATGAACTGCCATAAGGAAATGGATCATTCCCTTTTTTACATGAAAATACAAGCAATACTAAAATGATTGGAAATAATTTTTTCATTTTTAAGATTATAAATGAGCGGGGAAGTATATAAAGATAAGAAAAAAATAATAAAGCAACAAAAATCCCGCTCCGTAAGTTACGAAGCGGGATTTTTTTGTGGAGACTTTCTTAATAAACAATTATCTTCTTAACTGTTTCATTATTTGAATTAGTTAAAGTGATTGTATACACACCTTGTCCGAACTCAACTACACTTAGCTTCTTTGTATATTTTCCTGAGAATTTATTTATTTTCTCGGTATAAACAATTTGTCCAAGTGCATTGTGAATTTCTAAAGTGTAATCAGCAACTTCTTTAGAATTAAACGCAACATTGAAATTACCATCGTTTGGATTTGGATAAATGCTTAATCCAAAAGGATTGGTTATGTCTTCAATTCCAACATTGATAATTACTACAGGAGCTGATGGAGCAGATTCACAACCCGAAGCAGTTACAACAACAGTATATGTTCCGTTCGCAGTAACAGTATAATTCTGGCTTGTAGCTCCAGGAATTAAAACACCATTCAAGTACCACTGATTTCCAGTCGGAGAAGTAGATGTTAAAACTAACCCGACTTGTGAAATGGATGGTGTTGCAGGTAGTGACGTAACAGTTACTGTTGAAACACTTGAACCAGTACAACCTGAAGTTGTTCCTGTAACAGTATAGGAAGTTGTTGAGGATGGTGAAGCTTCAGCAGTATTAACTCCAGTTGATGTTGCGCCAGAGCTCCATGAATAAGTTGTCCCACCACCTGCAGTTAAACTTGCAGTATCTCCAGCACAAATTGTTGGAGAGTTAACTGTAATCGCTAATGAAGAACTAACAGTAACTGTTGAAACAGCAGTTCCAATACAACCGTTTACACTTGTTCCAGTAACAGTATAAGTTGTGGTTACAGCAGGCGAAGCATTCGCAGTGTTAACACCTGTTGAAGTTGCACCTGCACTCCAAGTATAAGTTGAAGCACCACCAGCAGTTAATGCAGCAGTTTGTCCAGGACAAATTGTTGGAGAGTTTACTGTAACTGTTGGATTTGGGTTAACTGTAATAGTGTATACAATTGGTGTTCCTGCACAACCAGCTAGAGTTGGTGTTACAGTAATTGTAGCAACAATTGCACTACCTGTTGCATTGGTTGCAGTAAATCCAGGAGTACTTGTGGTTCCGCTTGCACCTAAACCAATTGCAGTATTTGAATTTGTCCAAGCAAAAGTTGCACCAGCTGGTGTACTTGAAAATGTATTTGCAGGAACAGCTGCACCAGGACAGAATGATAAACTTGGTTCAGCTGTAGCTGACGGAGACGGATTAACCGTAATAGTATATGTTGAAGTTGCTCCAACACAACCAGCCAATGTTGGTGTGATTGTAATTGTACCTGTGATCGGACTTCCAGTTGCATTTGTTGCAGTAAATGAAGGAACACTTGTTGTCCCGCTTGCTGCCAAACCAATTGCGGTGTTCGAATTTGTCCATGTATAAGTTGCACCTGCAGGTGTACTTGTAAATGTATTGGCTGCAACAGTAGCTCCTGCACAAACAGAAACGTTTGTTTCAGCAACAACAGCCGGAGCTGGATTTACTGTTATTGTATAAGTAATTGGTGTTCCTGTACATCCTGTTAAAGTTGGAGTTATAGTAATAGTTCCTGTAATTACTGTACTTCCGGTATTTGTAGCTGTAAATGCAGGTACATTTCCTGTTCCACTTGCAACTAAACCAATTGCAGTGTTTGAGTTTGTCCAAGCATAAGTTGCTCCAGCAGGAGTACTTACAAAAGAATTTAATGGCACAGCAGCACCAGGACAATAAGTTTGATTAGGCTCTGATGTTACTACTGGATTTGGGTTAACAACAACCGTTGTTGTTCCTGCTAAACTCGTACAACCTGCTACTGTAACTGTAACGCTGTATGTGCCAGACATAGCAGTTGTTGCAGAAGGACGGGTTGGATCTTCTAATGATGAAGTAAATGCAGCAGGACCTGTCCATGAATATGTTGCACCTGCAACTGTACCTGTAGTTAAACTAATCGTTTGTCCTACACAATCAGGCGAGCTGCTTCCTGCAGTTGGCGTTGTGGGAATTGGATTTACTGTCATTGTAATTGCATTTGATGTTGCTGGACTTCCGGTTACACCAGGCAAATTGGAAGTCATAACGCATGTAACAATATTTCCGTTTGCTAAAGTTGTTGTTGTATAAGTTGATGAAGTTGCTCCACCAACAGCTATTCCATTAATATACCATTGATAAGTTGGAGCTGTTCCACCATTTGCTGGTGTTGCAGTAAATGTTGCTGATGCTCCCGCACACATAGGATTTGTTCCGGTAGTTTGTGCAATTGTAACACTTGCAACAGCTGCCGCAGCATTATCAATATTTATATCATCTAAATATAAATTGTTTCCATACTTATTTGATATTTCAAACTTAACTATAATATTTTGTCCTATATAAGAAGTTAAATTTACAGTATCAATATCCCAATCGGCAGCAACAGCTGGAGTGAATGTTGTATTCAATGTTCCACTTGTTGCTAATTGAACACCCTTTTTATAATACACCGCTGCTCCATAAGTAACACCACAATCCGTAGAGATAAAAACTCTTAATTGGTCATGCCAGTTATTCGGATTTGCTGCATCGTTATAATATTTATACGCTCTTTTAAATGTCATTTGCGGAGCAGTTGCTCCAACTAAACTTATCGCACGAGAAATTAAATTATCAACTTGTGCTGTATCGGTATTGTAATTCCATAATTCAATTCCAGCACTTCCTGTTGCACTACCTGTGTTTCCGGCCGCTGCTCTTCTTTCTAATCCTTTAGCTCCGGCAGTTGCCCAAACAATTGATGGTGCATCATTATTTTGCACTGTCCAACCTGTAGGTGGAAATGTTGCTCCTTCAAAGTTTTCAATTAGTGGTAAAGCACCGGGAGAAATAGGAACGATATAACTTGTTTTAATTTCGCTATCACTTCCAATTCCGTTTCCTGCAACAAGTGTAACAGTGTATGGACCAACAGTACTAAATTGTACTTGTGGATTTTGAGAAGATGCACTTGTTCCGCCAACGTATGTTACAGAAGTTGGAGAAAATGTCCACGCCCATGTTGTTGGAGTGTTGGTAGAAAGATCCGTAAAATTTACTGTAGCTCCAATACAAGGAGCAGTATTATCAGCCATGAAATTTGCTACAGGAGCAGCCGGTCCGCATGTCGGTAACTGAAAAGAATAAATTCTGGTACGTGCTGCATTCGCACCAGTTGGTCCACCCATATATTCAGATGTATTCCAAAAAGTAATTCCATCAGGATCTAATACTAACTGTGAATAATCACCATCACGATTTACTCCACCAGTTTGAGAACCTGTTCCAGCAATGGCTACAGATTCTGCAACAGGTAATGTTCCTAATGGATCGCAAGGTCTTCGTCCAGCATAATATAATCCAGGATAAATAGATGTTGCATCAGATTTCATATAAGTTAATGCCATAGCACCATTGTTATCCATAGCTACTCCACCCATCCAGCGTGTAGCTGCATCGGGAGTATAAATTCCTTCTTGGTACATCGACCAAACACCTGTTGCTTGATTTTGTCGCAATTCGCACCATTTAATACTTCTTTGTGTTCCACTTATCCGCACTGCCCAATTTAATACAACCGTATTGTATCCTGTCCACGATTTCCATTGTGCACGATACATAACAATTCCACCAATACCATCTAAACGTTGTGTTGTTCCTGGTTGTGCAATATCATCCCAGCTAGCGCTGTAGGAACCATCAAAAGCAGCAGTTGGAATAATTCCTGCAGAAGCAATTATTGAAGTTGGAGTTGCAGGCACCCAATTTACAGTTACTCTAAAAATGTTTACAGCATCAGTAAATCCTCCGCCCCATCCGTTATCGGAATAAGAAAAAATCGGACATGGAGTCCCTGCAGGAGGAAGTGTTCCATCAGCAGCATCACCAGGCATAGGAACAAAAAATCCACCACCTTGTGGAGGAGAAAAATTTTGATACACCGAACGAGCTGTTGGAACGCCTGCTAACATAGCAGTACGCTCAAATGTAAAAACTTTTTGAGCTTGATTGGATGTCATATAATAACCATCTTGCCAAACAGAAAATTTCAAATAATCTGGAAATGCAGGAGATGTGTATGTATAAGTATAATATGTTCCTAAAGGATTATTTGTTGTGGAAATAGCAATGTAAATTCTGTTTCCTGTTGTTCCAAACTGTGAAATAAACCAACGGTCGGCAGCTTTATCATACATAATAATTGGATCACCATCATTTGGTGTAGCTGGTGTCCATAAACTTCCAACGGATGCAGTTGATAAAATAGCTCCAGTAGATTTATTATAAACTCTAAAAGTTGTTGAGTTGATAGCTTGAATATAATGTGTATTACTAACAGCTCCAGAAGGATCCATTGGTCTGAAACCCGTTACTGTTTGCCCTGCAAAATTCATAATGGGTGCTTTCATTGAGCCCGCAACTTCTCCCATAGTTGTTTGCATAGTTGATGGGTCGTTCCCGTATTCAGGACCATCTGCAACCGTTTTTTCAAAAGTATGCGGCTTTCTGTGCTTTCGATCTTTGGATTCAGCTTTTGGATGAACCATCTTCTCATCTACCGGATACATTTTTGCAAGTTCCGATAATGGAAGAGTGATGTGAAATGATTCGCAAGGAATATAAACACCTTGGCTTTCGTCAAGAGACTTTTGTGCAATTACACTACTTAATGTAAATACACATGAAACGAATAAAATGATTTTTTTCATTGGGGTTATTAAATTTAGTTTAGAGAATACTAAAAGTAGATAAAATAAAGGTGAAAAGCAAGTTTTTGAGAAACAAAAAAGCTCCCGAAATTAGGTTTCAGGAGCTTTAGAAGTATTTTATTTTCAACAACCTTTCGACAACTTAAATAGAATACCAGATAAAGTATTACTTTTAGCTGACAAATTTGGTTTTAAATTAAGCTATTATTTAAATTGAAAGAAGAAAAAGCAAACGGCAGCTTTTTCCTTAGAAATACCTTTCGCGCTTCCAATATTGCTTCCTGAACTATTTCTTACTGTTCCATCATCATCAATTTTTCCTACACTGCTTCCTGAACTGTTTCTTACTGTTCCGTCTTTATCTACTTTTCCAATACTGCTTCCTGAACCATTTCTGATAGTTCCATCTGAATCAATTTTCCCGATGCTGCTTCCTGAACCATTTCTGATTGTTCCATCTGAATCAATTTTTCCACAGCTACTTCCTGAACCATTTCTGATTGTTCCGTCAGAATCAATTTTTCCGGTACTGCTTCCACTTGAACTTCTTAATTCCTGTGCTTGAAGATTTGAGATACCAATAAGCATTAAGAACATAATGCCAAAGCTAAGAGTGATTTTTTTCATGATTATTTTGGTTTTAGTTTGTACTTAGTTGTTATAACAAATATAATAAATTGCTTTAAAAAATCTCTAGTATTTTATAAACAATTCCGTTCATATCAAACGAATCGTTTTTTATTCTGTTTTTAAGTTTCTCACCTATTGGAGAGTTTATTGATATTGAGTAATAAGCTTCCTTTTCAATAATTAATTTTCCAACTGGAACTGAAATAAAAAAATTAATCTTATCTGTAACAACAATACTGCCAACTTGAATCGAAGCTGATTGAATTGATAAATTTATTTTTTCTAACACTTTTTTCATTTCAAACAGTTCATTTAATTGAAACGCATTTTTTTCTTGTTCCAATTGAGCCATTGCTCTTCCTGTTTCATGTTTGTCTCCAGCACTACTCTTTGTATCATCGTTGGCTGATTCCTTAGCATTATCAATTGCTAATTGAGTAGTTGATATTCGTTGGTTAATTTGGTCCAGACAAAGAGAATGAAGATGTTTTTTGAGATTGATGTTCATAGAAGAAAATTAAAATATTACTTTTTCTTCTTAATCATGCTGTAATAAAACCCAAAACCAAAGCTGAAAAACTGAGTAGAAACAGCATTGTCTGTTCCAAACTTGGCATATTCATTTAACACTAAATCATAAGGATCGAAATGAGCATCAAATACTGTATAAGAAATTGTTGCACCTACTCCGAAATTAGCTTCAATTAAGAAGAAAATATTCATTTCGGGTTCCCAATAAGAAGTTGTAAAACTATTCAGCTTGGGCTTATTGTTTTCATCCTTATACTTTATCCCTTCATAGCTTGTCCAGTTTTGTCCATATGATAAAGCCATAGAAAAAATAGTTCTATTTTTTTCACCCACATAAGTATCAAAACCGAATTTCCCTGCAACGTTGTTTATTTTCATGCTTGCATTGTAATCAGTGATTTTATTTTCAGTGATTTTCAATAAACCGTTTTTAGCTGTAGCACCAATAAATAAACCTTTATGAACCAAAATATTCAAGCCACCGGATACTTCATATATGCCAACAAAACTTTTTTTGAAAGACTTGTTACCCATTGGATGTGGAACTGTAACAGAAATCCGTGGACTTAGTAAATAATATTGCTTTTTTGCTGGAAGGGGGTCACCAGTTATAGTTGGTGGAGCCACTGGCAATTGCTCATCTTGAGCAAAAGAGCCAAACGAAAACAAAAGAAATAAAATAACAAATAAATGTCTCAATGCTATTAGTGTTAATTGCTGCGTATTATGACGCAAATAAAAGAATAAGGTTGCTCTTAAAATTAAATTCTTATGCCAATAATTAATATATCGTCAACCTGCTCCATTTTCCCTTTCCAATTTGTAAAATTTGAAAGAAGAATTTCTTTTTGTTGTTCTGTCGATTTATCAGAACTTAAAATTAATAATTCATTCAATTGGTTGTACTTAAATTTTTTTCCTTTGGGTCCGCCAAATTGATCAGGATACCCATCAGTATAAAGATAAAGCATATCACCCTTTTGAGCATCGATGTTAAATAAATTGAATGTTGCGTCTTTCTCTCCCTTTCCAATAGGCATTTTATCAGCCTTTAATTTCAAAATCTGTTTTTTATTTATCAAAACAGGAACATTGTGAGAGGCTGCATAAGTTATGTTTTTTGTTTTTGTATCTAAACAAATCAAAATCCCGTCCATTCCATCCTGTGCTCCTTCTTGAGATACACTTGAAATTAAACGATCTCTTACATAATTGAAAATTTCATTTGGTGCAAATATATTTTTTTCATTAATCGCTTCATTAATAAACGAGGTATTAAGTAAACTCATGAATGCTCCTGGAACACCATGTCCAGTAGAATCACAAACAGCCAGATAAAACAAATGATCTTTTTTTGTTGCCCAATAAAAATCTCCACTAACAATGTCTTTTGGTTGAAACATAACAAAATGATCAGGAATGTTTTGATTTAACAAATCCTGGTGTGCCAACAAGGTATATTGTATACGTTTAGCATAATTAATACTGTCAACAATTTCTTTTTGCTTCTCCTCTACTATTTCCTTTTGTAATTCCACATCTCGTTTTTGAATTTCAATTATTGCTTTTTGTTTTTGACTTGCTTTAAAGCGATTGAAAATGAATCCTGAAAATACGATTACCAAAAACAATCCACCAAATAATGCCCACCTTTTAGTTTTTTCTTCTTCAATTTGTGATTGCTGTGCAAGAATTTGTGCGTCTTTAACCTTTTCTTCTTCCGCATATTTTACACTATCAGCTATGGCTCTCCTTCCATATTCAAATTGTAATTGTTGTTTAGCTGAAGTATTTCTTACACTTTCGTTATTAATGCTGTCGTGCATCTTTAAATACAACTCATACATTTCAATAGCACTTTTATAATTGCCTTGTTTCTTATAAATGGATGCCAATAAATTAGAGGAATAACTAATATTTTCAGGATATCCTAATTCGTTAGCCATTTGAAACGAACGCTTTGCTATTTCGAGTGCTTTTGGAATATTGTTTTTCAGAAAATAAATTCTGGCAATATTGTTTAAGGAATTAGCAGTCGTTTTTTTCTCTTTTATTTCTTCTCTTAACTCCAAAGCCATTAAGAAAAATTCTAAAGCTTTTGCATAATCCAAATCGTTTTCATAGATGTAGCCAATATTATTATAAGAATTCGAAATCCCTGATTTGTCATTCATTTCCTTTTGAATTTCTAGGCTTTCTAAATGAGTATTTAAGGCTTCTTTATAGTTTTTTTGTAATTTATAAATGGTTGCAATATTTGTTAAGGACTGTGACAGGCCATGTTTATCACCAATCTCTTGTCGGATTTTCATACTCTTTTTGTAGTTTTCAATAGCTTTTGGTAAATCCTGTTGCTTTTGATGAATAAATCCAATGTTGTTATAAGCATAAGCCAAACCTTTTTTGTTATTTGCTTTTTCATAGCATTCCAATGCTTTATGGTAATGCTCCAGTGCTTTGGGAATATCTCCTTTTTGTTCCAAGGTGTAACCAATATTTACATAACTATCTCCCAGTCCTCTTTGGTCGTTTATGTCTCTTCGGATTTGTAAACTTTTCTGGTAATAAACCATTGAGCTGGCTATGTCGCCTTGACTTTGATAAGCATAACCAATATTATTGCAAGCATCAGCAAAAGCATGCTTTCCTTTTAATTGCATTTCAGGACTTTTATCAGCAATAAGTTTTTGTGCCAATGCCGAAGCAGGTTCTGCATATTTTAAGATATCTTCTTCAGAGCAAAGATTACTAATTTGAATAAGGATATTCAGCTTAACAGTATCTACTTTAGTTTTTTCTAATTCATTAACTAAAGAATCAACAACTCTATCCTGTGATTGGATGGAAACTGATGTAATAATTAATAAGAGAAGTATGGAGTAGCTTATTTTCCTGAGTTTCATATTGTTCAAATATACTCAAAGAAATGAATTTTGAAAAGGGATTCTGAAGGAGAAAATAAAAAAAACCGAGTGATGTGCTCGGGATTTTTTTAGTTTATTTTATTTTTTGAGGCCAAGTGTTTTAGGCTCCATTAGTTTATTCATAGCCATCATTTCACGCATTGTGCGATCCATTCCTTCGCTCGAACCATCAAGGAAAATAACATTTCCTTTTCCATATTCAGCAAAGTTTTTAATAGCTTCTGTCCACATAGAAAAAAGAATTACTGAAGTATCTAAATTAGCTTGCTCCATTTCTTTAGCAGCCTGACTCATACCTTTAGCAACCTCTTCACGAAATAATGCAACACCTTGTCCACGCAATTGAGCAGCTAATCTTTCTGCTTCAGCAGCAATTTTAGTTGCATTACCATCTGCTTCAGCAGCTTTTGTTTTAGTAATCAATAAAGCTTGTCCTTCGTTTTCTGCAGCAGCTTTTAAATTACTGGATGCAACAACTTGAGCCATTGATTTGATGATTGCTTCATCAAAAGTGATATCATTTAATTGCAAATCTAGAAGGTGATAACCCCATTCTTCAAGGTTTTGGTCAATTTGTCCCTTTACATCCTCAACAATTTCTTTTCTTAAAGAAAGCACTTCTGATTGTTTCTTTGTAGCAACAAATCCACGTATTGAACCTTCAATAGTTCTTACTAAAGCTTGCATAAAGTTGCGATCGTCAATAAATTTAAAGGCAACGTTTTTAATTGTTTCTTCACCGGTATTAATAACAGCATACAACAACATCGCTTTAAAATATACATTTGCCTGGTCGATTGTAATTGCCTGGAATTCCAACTCAACAGAGCGATTCTGAATTGATACGCGTTTATAGATTACTTCAATAAACGGAATTTTCATGTTTAATCCGGGATTCATTACCCTTCTGTACTTACCAAAAACTGTAACTACAGCTATTGTACCTTGAGATACAGTAACAAAAGATAAAAAAAGTATTAGTAAGCCTAATACACCTAAAACAATTTCAAAAATTGGCATTTTGTCAGATTTTATTGGTTTGATTACAAATGTATTATAATTTGAAAGCGAATTATAGATTGTTGATATTAAAATAAAATTTGCTAAAAGCCTTTTGTATACTACAAATTTATGTATATTTGCACCGCTTTTCTATAAGGCAAATGGCTGCGTAGCTCAACTGAATAGAGCGTCTCACTACGGATGAGAAGGTTAGGGGTTTGAATCCCTTCGCGGTCACTTAATAAAAAAAGACCTTACATTTAGTAAGGTCTTTTTTTATTTCAATTATAAAATTTCTGAGTTCTAAAACTGTTTTCTAGGACGTTTTTCTCTTGAAAAATTCTTCTTTCTCTCTCCTCTTTCTCCTCCTGATTCTTTTTTAGAATAACTTTTTTCAGATGAAGAATTTTCATTTCTGGAATAACTTCTTTCATGATCGCTATACGACTTGCGTTCACCTGAGTTCCCACCACCATAAGATTTACGTTCTCCGTATCCTCCGCTTCTGCGTTCACCGGAACCACTGTTTCCTCTATATCCACCTCTTTCACGATTTCCACCGTATCCACCTTTGCGTTCTCCACCACCGAATGATCTTCTGTTTCTACCGCCTTCATATCCCCCACGTGATGATCTTCCTTCGGTAGCACCACGAGATTCAATACGTACGTTACGGTTATTGTAACGTGCATTTTTAAATGTTCCCTGGATAATTTCAGCAGCTTCTGTTTTTACTTCAATAAAAGAGAAACTAGATTTAATTTCTGCAGAAACTATAGATGCAACATCTACTCCTGAAACTTCAGAAATATATTCTTTCATAGATTTGCTATCTAAGCTATCTAATTCACCTAGGTTGATAAACAATTTAGTGATACCTGGAGTCGAACGTTCTCTATCTCTACTTCCACCAGCATTTAAATCAGGAGCATTTTTGTAATAATTTAAAAAGCGGTTAAACTCTGTAGAAACAAAACGCTTGATAATGTCTTCTCTTGTTAAATCTTTCAACTCTTCATAAATGTTTGGCAAATATGCTTCAATAGCATTTTCATTTACTTCTACATTGTGAATTTTTTTCACCAGACTGAACAATTGTTTTTCACAAGCCTCAAATCCTGTAGGAATAGTTCCTTGAGTGAATTTTTTCTTGATGATACGTTCAATGATTCTGATTTTTCCAACTTCTTTCATGTTGATGATACAGATAGAAACACCTGTTTTACCAGCACGAGCTGTACGACCAGAACGGTGAGTGTAATTTTCAATTTCGTCAGGCAAGTTATAATTAATAACGTGGGTTACATCGTTAACATCAATACCACGAGCTGCAACATCAGTGGCAACAAGCATTTGCAATGAACGAGCACGGTAACGTTTCATAACATGATCACGTTGTTGTTGTGATAAATCTCCATGTAACGAATCCGCTCCGTAACCATCTTTTATCAATGCATCAGCAATCTCTTGTGTTTCGATACGTGTACGACAAAATACAATTGCAAAAATATCGGGATTTGAATCCGCGATACGTTTTAATGCAGCATATTTATCACGTGCTTGAACAACATAATAAATGTGCTCGATGTTTTCGTTACCAGCATTTTTTGTTCCAGCAGTAATCTCTACTGGATTTTCCATGTAGTTTTTAGAAATACGCAAAACTTCATCAGGCATTGTTGCTGAGAACAACCAAGTGTTTTTTTCTTCTGGAGTTTGAGATAAAATAGTATCCAAATCTTCTTTGAATCCCATGTTTAACATTTCAT
>SXIH01000027.1 GCA_005772895.1 Bacteroidota bacterium
GTTTTTTTATCTGCTTCACAATTCTGTCAGTTTTCTTTCACAATTTTAATTAATTCCTTCTTAAAATCGTCTTCCGCTCTCCGGACGGCTGAGACTTTTTTGACGGGTAGAATTTTTTTGAATTTGTCGTAATACTCTTTATAGATTTCAAATTCCTTTTGCTTTTTATTTAGTTCGGCTGCTAAATAGGCTTCCGCTTCTTTATCGGTAGCAAAATCGTAATTGGTTTTTGAATTGTACTGTGAACTAAATGTTTTTCTTACCGCTTCTAACTTATCATTCATTTCATTATACAATGGCCAGAATGCCTGTGATTCGGAAGGCATAAAGTTTACTTTTTTATTGATAAACGCCATTCTCAATGCATCAATCTTGTCTTTCTTATCACCCTGCGCAAAAGCAGAATTGATGGCAAACATCAGCACAAATGTATAAATGATATGTTTAAAATTAAATTTCATTATTCTTTATTCGTGTTAAGAGAGTCTTCAGAACTTTCATCTTCTGATAATTGCTGATCCAACGCTATTTCATCTACCATCTCATATAAACTTTCATCATCAAAATCCTGAATATTTTTTTCGTTCAAAATTTCATTCTTTTCCAAACAGGCCAATGTCATACAATCACTATTTAAAATGGTCGAATCTTTTTTATTGAAATACCAAATAGCTGAAATACCTACAATTAAGATAAGACTCGCTGCAATTGCCATTTGTGGTTTAAATAAAGTTGCAATTAATTGTCTTACAACTCCTGAGTCCTGCTTAGAAGAGTGAATTTTTTCTTTTACATCCTCTGTTTTACTTTCAAAATAAGCAGGTGTAACCTTGAATGCATTTTTCTTTGGAATAGAAGATAAAACAGAAAAGGCCTTTAATTCAGACTCCAGTTCTAGTTTGTCTACTACTTTTTTCTCTAAATTTTCAAAATAGTTTTCAGGAAGTGATTTTAAAACAGGTTTTTTAGTGTTTTCCAGTTCAGGAAAAGCAGACAACTCATATTTATATTCTAAAGTATTTGCAAGAGTTTCGAAATAATTGTCCGGAACTTTAAAAGTAGCTTTACGATTTTCAGAAAGTGTTTTATAGACTGCTAATTCCTGTTCGTGTTCAATTCTATTCAATATGCGGGTAGAAAGGGAATCAAAATAACCTTTCGGAAGGGCAAAAGAGTTTTTCTTATCCCATTGGGATAAAAAATTTTCTTCTTGAAAGTTATTGTAATTATTGTCCATTTTAATTAGTGACTTAATAGTATTTCTTCAATTTTTTTTGCAGCAATGTGATACGATGATTTCAGCGCTCCTACAGATGTTTCCAGTATTTCCGACATTTCTTCATAAGGTGTCTCATCGTAATAACGCATATTAAAAACGATGCGTTGCTTTTCTGGTAATGTCAAAATTGCTTTTTGTAATTTCAGTTGAATCTCATCTCCTTCAAAATAAGCATCCGATGAAAGCGAATTGCTTAAATGATATTCAATCGGATGGATGGATGTTACATTTGTTTTTTTTTGTCGTAAAAAGGAAATCGATTCGTTTGTTCCTATTCTGAATAACCAGGTATAAATTTTTGAATCTCCTTTAAAATTTTCTAATCCTTTCCAAGCTTTTATAAATGTGTTTTGCAAAACATCATCCGCATCATCGTGATCAATTACAATTTTTCTGATGTGCCAGTATAATCTTTCTTGATATTGTTTGATCATAAAATGTATGGACATATTTCGCGATTGCTCGTTCTGAAATAGCTCTATTATTTCCTGATCTGTATACTGCTGCATCACCTGTATTTGTGGTTAGACGTAGTGAAAATAGTAAAGTTTAATTATATAAGGATTCGATAAATTAAATCGTCAATGATTTGACAATCAATTGGTTATAAAATTGCGTTTTTAACTGTTTCTATTGTTTCTTTGATATCGGCTTCTGTTGTGTATTTCCCTAGACTAAAGCGAATAGAGGAATATGTGTCTTCATCACTCAGCCCCATAGCTTTTAAAACGTGTGATGGTTCTGCAACCGCAGAAGTACAAGCTGAACCAATCGCAACTGAAATGTTTGGAATTTTTTTAATGATTGTTTCGGAGCGATGGTTTTGAAAACAAATGTTAGTTGTATTAAACAAACGATTTTTTGTACTTCCATTAATAAAGGTATTCGGAAGTTCTGTTAAGAGTTGTTCCAATCGTGTTCTTAATTTTGAAATCCGTGCTGAGTCATCCCACATATCTGATTTTGCAATTTCGCATGCTTTTCCTAAACCAACAATTCCGGTTACATTTAATGTTCCGGAGCGGAGACCTCGTTCGTGTCCGCCTCCATCTATCTGTGGAAACAAAGCTACTCTCGGATCTTTTCTTCTTATATATAATGCACCTATTCCTTTCGGTCCGTAAAATTTATGCGCACTCAAACACATAATATCAATGTGTTCCTCTTGTACATCAATATTTATTTTTCCAACCACTTGAGTAGCGTCACAAAACAAAAAACATCCCCCTTGTCCCCCTTCAAAGGGGGAATTATATGTGTGTACGACATCGGTAATTTCTTTAATCGGTTGAATAACTCCTGTTTCATTGTTCGCATACATTATCGCAACAAGTATGGTTTGTGGAGTCAAAGCATTTTTTAATTCTTGTAGATCAATCACTCCTTCTCTATCAACATTCAAATAAGTAATTGTCGCACCTTTTTTTTCGAGTGCGTTGCAAGTATCTAAAACTGCTTTGTGTTCTGTTTTAACAGTGATAATGTGTTTGCCTTTCGACTGATAATTTTCCCAAACACCTTTTATGGCTAGATTAATTCCTTCAGTTGAACCGGATGTAAAAATCACTTCCTGCTCCAAACAATTAATCAAGTCGGCTACTTGTTGGCGGGCAACTTTAACGGCATCTTCGGCAATCCAGCCAAAAGAATGAGTTCTACTGGACGCATTCCCGAATTTTTCGGTAAAATAGGGCAACATAGCTTCTAACACTCGTTTATCGACCGGTGTTGTAGCGTTATAATCCAAATAAATAGGCATTTTCACAAAGTAAAAGTAAGGAATAGTATTCAATTTGAACAATTCCCGCCACGCTTTAAAACACTTTATTTTCAGGCAAAAGACTCGCTATTTAGAATAATTCTTAACTTTGCAATCGTAAAAATGGCAGAGTTAAAAGCTATATCTAAATTGAGAATTGATATTAACAAAATACGGGCGGATTTTCCGATACTTTCTCGCAAAGTAAACGGCAAATCGCTTATTTATTTTGACAATGGAGCTACAACACAAAAACCGAAACCGGTAATTGATGCAATTGATAATTATTATAAAAATCAAAATGCAAATATTCACCGTGGCGTTCATACTTTAAGTCAGGAAATTACAGTTGCATACGAAAATGCTCGTGCTACAATTCAAAAACATTTGAATGCAAAACATGCACATGAAATTATTTTCACTCGTGGCACAAGCGATTCAATAAATTTAGTTGCAAGTTCATTCGGGAAAAAATTTATTTCCAAAGGAGATGAAGTTTTAATTTCTGCGATGGAACATCATTCAAATATTTTGCCTTGGCAACAATTGTGTGAAGAAAAGGGAGCAATTCTGAAAGTAATTCCAATCAATGAAAACGGAGAACTAATTATTTCGGAATACAAACGTTTGCTGACTGATAAAACGAAGATTGTTGCCATCACACATATTTCAAATACACTTGGAACAATCAATAATGTTGAAGAACTAATTGCATTGGCACATGTTAAAAACATTCCTGTTCTGGTGGATGGCGCACAAGCTGTTCCACATACAAGTGTAGATGTTCAATTACTGAGTGCTGATTTTTATGTTTTCAGCGCGCACAAAGTTTTCGGTCCGACCGGAGTTGGAGTTCTTTACGGAAAAGAAAAATGGTTGAATGAACTTCCACCTTATCAAGTGGGCGGAGGAACAATCAAAACAGTTACGTTTGAAAAAACAGAGTATGCTGATTTGCCATTAAAGTTTGAAGCAGGAACACCACACATCGAAGGTGGAATTGGACTTGCAGCAGCACTTGATTATATAAATGAAATTGGAATAAAAAACATTGCAGCGTACGAACACGAATTATTGGTGTATGCAACAGAAGCACTTTTAAAAATAGAAGGCGTAAAAATTATTGGAACGGCTAAAGAAAAAGCAAGTGTTCTTTCATTTATAGTTGATGGATTACACCCGTTTGATGTTGGAACAATTTTAGATCAATTAGGAATAGCCGTTCGTACAGGACATCATTGCACACAACCGCTGATGAACTTTTATGAAATCCCGGGAACAATCAGAGCTTCTTTTGCTTTCTACAATACAAAAGAAGAAATTGATATTTTTATTGAAGGCTTGAAAAAAGCGATTAAAATGTTAAAGTAAAATGAACATTCAAGAAATAGAAAATGAAGTAGTAGAAGAGTTTGAGATGTTTGAAGATTGGATGCAACGCTATGAACATTTAATCGACTTAGGGAAATCAATGCCGATGATTGAGGAGAAGTATAAAACGGAGGATAAATTAATCAAAGGTTGTCAGAGTCAAGTTTGGATGCACTCTGAACTAAAAGACGGAAAGATTTTTTATACAGCTGATAGTGATGCACTTATTACAA
>SXIH01000028.1 GCA_005772895.1 Bacteroidota bacterium
GAAGATTTTTTAGAAACTTATAATTTTTTAAACGAATTACCAATTTCCTACCTGCACGTTTTTACATATTCAGAAAGAGATAATACGGATGCGATTCACTTGAAAGGAATTATCCCCATTGCTACACGAAAAAAACGCAATAAAATGTTGCGCATTTTATCTGCAAAAAAACTTCGTCACTTTTACGAACAACATTTAGGAGAAACCAGAACTGTACTTTTTGAAGCTGATAATAAAGAAGGGTTTATGCATGGTTTTACTGATAATTATATAAAAGTAAAAACGCCTTACAATCCAGAACTGGTAAACCAACTTAAACAAGTAGATTTAAAAGAGTTGGACGCTGACGGTTGCGTAATGGCAGATGCTGCAGTTTACAGCTTAGTTTAAGCTTTTCGTAAATTCCTCTTTTTTCTTAAATTTGTTCTCATCAATTACTCCAAATTGAACGAAACATTAACGATAATCCGAAAAAAAGAACTTGCTAATGCCGAAGTAATGCTTCGTAGCGATGGAATAATACATTTCTATGTAAAAGCAAATGTTACTCTTACAGGAAATGATGCAAAAGAAATGGTAAAAGCAACGGGAGAAATTGGAAACAATAAAAAATTTCCTATCCTGATTTCGTCTGGCAAATATGGAATGGCAGATGTTGATGCAAGAGAATATGCTGCCAGTCCGGATGGAAATAAATACACCATAGCCGGAGCATTAGTTGTAAAAAGTTTAGCTCAAAAATTATTAGGCAATGCATACATAAAAGTAAACAAGCCTACTACTCCAACCGCTCTATTTAATGATGAAGAAAAAGCGATTGAATGGTTAAAAACATTTATCAAATAGAAATCCTATGAGCGAAGTAACTATTCTTAAAACTGTGTCAAATTTTGGATCAATCGTTTCTTTGAGAAGTGACGGAATTATGCAAATTGATATGAAAGCGAATAATACTTTACAATTGGTTGATGCAAAACAAATGGTTAATGCTTTCGCAGAAGTTGGAGGAGGGAAAAAATATCCACTATTATTTATAGCCGGTGATTTTGCTTTGGCCAGTCCGGACGCCAGAAAATATGCCTCAGGAATTGAAGCAAATCAGTATACTCTAGCGAGTGTTTTCGTAGTAAAAAACAGCATACAGAAAATGATGGGAAATGCATATATCACATTTAACAAACCTATAACCCCAACAAAGATTATGACTAGTCAGGAAGCTGCAATTACCTGGCTAAAAACATTTCTGTAGAAATATTATAAACAATTTTTCACAAAAATCAAGTCCTTGTTAAAACTTTTAAAAACTTTAATTTTTTTAACACAAAACCTCTGTTCGTCCTAATTTTAAAGGAATTGTTATCAACAGCCTATTAACTCAACAAATAGGCCAAGCCATTAAAGTATATTTGAGCATAAATCTTATAATCCTATAAAAAGATGCTTACTCGAATCTCCTTAATTAACTCAAAAGGTTACGGCAAGGCCGAAATGAAACTCGACAATTGCGATTCTATCCAATTGGTTGGGCCTAATAACATTGGTAAATCAACGCTGATTTATGCGCTGAATTTCCTGTTTGTGGTTGACGGACAAAAAATGTCGTTCAGTGGTCAGCGTAAAGGTGATAAAGAAACAATTCATCACTACTTCCCCACTCATAACAAGAGTTTCTTGATTTTTGAAATCAACAAAATGGGCTACTACTGTATTTTGGTAAAACGAAATACTGATGGTGAACTGGAATATTACAAAATCGAAAGCGATTACAATGAAGACTACTTCTTTGAAATGGAAGGAACTCACCAACGTTTATTAAGCTTTGATGAAGTAATCGAAAACCTTAACAAACGTGGTATTATGCACAGTAAGTTTGCTACAAAAACAGATGTGTTTAATGCAGTTTACCACCGCGGTACAAAAAACAATGCGGTTGTTTGGTTAGAAGATACAGTAAAGGCGGACGGATTGAGCAACAACTTTTCAAAAGTTTATCGTTATTTGATCAACTCAAAATTGATCACCAACAAGACGTTGAAAGAATCGTTGATTATTGCTGATAACCGCGAAAATGAAGGTTTAAACTTTTCTCAGAAAAACAAAAAAGACATTACCGATTTACTCCGCATCAACGAAGAAATTAAGAGCATCAAAGCTGTTCGTACGGATTTCCTTGATTTCCGTGAATTGGTAAAAGTTCACAATTCTAAAACAACTATTGTGAGTGAATTGCTTTATGCGTTCAACACTGCATACACTGCTGCTATTCCTGAATTAGAAATTTCTTCAGTTGAGCGTGGTCGACATATTGCTGCTATTCACAACGAAATCAACGAAATTTTAAAACCAAAAGAATTGAATTTCGCTTCTTACATCGGAGAAAAAAATGCAGAGATAAAAAACAAAACTACTTACTTGAATGAAAAGCAAGTAGAATTGCATGAAATTAATAAATACGAAACAATTGAGTTCTTAAAAGAATCCATGAAAAATTTGGATCAAGAACGTAAAGAAATCGAAAACAGAATTACTACTATAGAAAGCCAAAAACTTTCCAGTAAACATTTGGAATTCCGTTTAGAAAAAGTGAATGATAAAATTGCATCTGTTGAAAATCAAATCAACAACTACAACAACTTATTGATTCACAAAATTTCGAATGACGAAAAAACTAAACAGCTTTTAAATGCTATCCTTTCGGAGCAAGTATTGAGTTTACCAAGCAAACAAATCAAAAAGCAAATCAAAAAAGTATCTGATAAATTGATGCACATTTTTGATGGTGAAATTGACATTTCCAAGGGAATAGAATTAACTGAATTCAGATCTGTTAAAGAATTAAAAGATGAATTAAAAGTTTTACTTGCTGAGAAAAAAGTAACGGAAGAACTTTTGAAAACAGTTGTCGACAAAGAAAAAACAGATTTCAAATTAAAAAGTATTCTTGGAGAACTTGAACTTATTAAAGAAAAAATCAAAGGCATTGAAACAAAACCTCAATTAGAAAAGGCTGTTAAAGGCATAATTGAAGAAATTAAAACTTTCAATGAAGAGAAAAAAGAGTTGGAATTGCAATTAAATGATTTGGTGAAAGAAATTTCTACAAAACAGATCATGTTGGATAAATTGAACGAAGAAAAACGCAATTTAGAACTTCGTGTAAAAGAATTGAAAGACCGAAAAATGGAAATGGAATCCATTGAAGTGGAACCTCGTGAATATGAGACCAACGACAATTTGGATTACATCTATTCAAAAATTCAAATTCATCAAAAAGACCGTCACGACATAAAAGCACAGAAAGATGTTGCATTCGAAGGATTAAAATATCGTTTGAGAAGCAGCATCGCTGACGAATTAGAATTTATCAACTTTGTTGAAGAAGAAATTGCTTGTTTGAGTGATAAAGAAAGAAGTATTGATGGCTTGTTATCAAGTATCTCTACTCAATTTGCAAACCCTGCATTTACTTTATTGAAGCGTTACGAAGAGTTCAAACAATTTGTATACGAAAAATTCAACTCCAAATTAGCTACAACCCGTATATCAAACATCGAATCATTAAAAATTGATTTGATTGATAACGAGCGTATCATGGGTGAGTTAAAAGCAATCAGTTCTATTCAAGAGTTTAACGGGCAAATGAGTTTTGATTTTGACCAATCGGAAAACTTGAAAATTCTGAACACTTATTTAGATACAGGTAAAAAAGTTCATTTTGACGAATTGTTCAACATTGAATTATTGCTAGAAATCAAAGGAACAGAAAAACGTGTGGATTTAGCTAATCAAGTTGAGTCGGATGGAACAGACAGAATGATCCGTTTGGTTATCATAATGGCAATCATTAACAGATTAGCAGTAACTGATGAACAAAACAAGATCACCTTATTTATTGACGAGGTTGCAACAATCGACAAACAAAATCGTCCGGAACTTGTTAAATTCTGTAACGCACATAACTTTATTCCAATTTTTGCTGCACCAGATGCAGTAGAAGGATTCAACAAATACTATTTCATTTATCCTTCAAAAGGAAAAATCAATATCAACGAAAAACAAAATGCGGTGATTGTTGAAAGAAATGGTGTTGTAGAAAAAATGGGCAAAAAGAATTTAAAAAATTTGAACTAAGCAATTAATAGTATAATAAAATGAAGGCAGAACCAAAAACCATACTCCGCTTTTTATTGGAACATTACGATGTGATTGCTGAATTGTTTGAAACTCAATCAAAAGAAGGCGTCATAGCGTACGAAGTGTTGAATCAAATTGTAGCGAAACACGAAAGTGATGTTCGTCCGCAATTAATTGAATACAAGATATTGAGTCCGGTAAACGACAACTACGAAATTCGTACTGTATACTACAACTTGATTGAATTTGTATTAAGCGAATTCAAACCAATGTTGCCTGAAACAATTGAAAAATACCATACTTCAATTGCGGAATTATTCCGTAAAATAAGAGAAAACATTAATGGCGATAAAGTAACATTGAGTCAACGCTTAAACGACTTAGCTATTGAGGTTCGTTCGTTCTACGAAATGGTGGAACGCAACACTCAGAGTTTATTACAGGAAACACGTGAATTAAAAGCAAACGTTAAAAAAATTAATTATCGTGAAAAGATTGTCCGTGCTTCCCGTTGGATTGACGAATATATTATTCCATTGAACAAAATTTTGGATATCAACCATTCAACTTCAGTTGCAACTAAATTGTATGAAATATCGGAATACTCAAACAAGTATCGTTTAAATTTTGATGATGAGAATGCTCGCGTTCAGTTTGAAAAGCTTTATTTTCAATTGATTCAGGTTAATGATAATTTATTACGTCAATCTAAAATTCTCACAAATGAATTATTGCCTTTGATTGAACGTATCAGAACTGAGTCGATTATTTTAACAGGATGGATTACTTATTTAAAAAATCCATACAAGCGTAAATCTCCAAAATTGCTTAAACGCAAAGACATTTCAGTTTATTCAAAAGATACCTTTTACAATGCTTCTGAAATTTTTGAACAATTCAAAAACGAAACAGATGTTTATTTTGAAGATGAAGAAAACGAATCGGAAAAGTGGATTTTCGACAAGGATCATTATACTAAAAAGTTAAAAGACAATTTACCGGTCGAAAATTTCTTTAGCTGGTGTAATAAAACATTGAAAGAAGATTATAAAAAAGTAGAGATTGAAAAATTCTTCGCACTTACCACATTGGCTTTTGATGAAGACATTGAACGCGCATATGGCGTAAAACCAGAATTTGATAAAATAAAAATTAACGACTTAACATTAACTGTTCCTAAAGTAACTATTAACCCACAATCACTAATAATCGACACACAAGATGGAATTTCCTAACCACCACCGCCAAATAGTAGAAGATCTTATGTCAGGCAAATTTATGTTGCCAAGCGAACGCACTTACCAAACGGTAAAAGATAACGAGCAATCGTATACCTACTTTTTCAAAGCTTCATTTAATTATGATTTGCGTTTGACACAGGATTACGCTTATCTGGTTTCAGAAGAATCAGCTGAAATGTTATCCCGTGATATTTGTATTTTCATTTCTTTATTAAGTTATGAATTGGACAGAGATGGTAAAAATTTCCTTGAAAGAATTCAGTTTTCAGAATTTGAAATGGAAGAGATAGAAAACTATTTCACCAACTCATCTTATATTGATTTGATTTTATCAAACAAACAATTAAAAGATGCGGATTCTCGCAAAAACTTCATTAACACGTTGAACAGAAGAAACATCATCGAAAAAACCGGTGATAATCGTTTTGTATTTACATCAGCACACAAATTCTTCATGGATTTTGCAACTGACATTGTGAAATACGAAAACGCTGAAAAAGAAGAATAGGTTACGGATAACGAATAAAAACGAATTTACGAACCTGCCTACGGTAGGCAGGTCTGTGTTTGCTAAAATATTAGGGGCTTTTTGCCCCTTTTTTTCTAAACAAAAATGGCTAAAAAGAAAGAAACTGAAATAACTTATAAAAGCAAAATCTACAAATTAGAACATTTGGTTGGGATGCATTACTTTGAAGTTCCTCCAGATATTATTGATAAGTTAGGAGGTAAATTCAAAATGCGATTGTTGTGTACAATCAATGGCAAACTTACTTTTCAGGGTGGATTGGTAGCCTTGGGAAATGGAAGTGGTTATGTAAGTATTAATATGGGCAGATTAAAAAAGTTGGGTTTGAAATTCAAAGATTCAGTAACCATTTCATTAAAAAAAGATGAAAGCGAATACGGAATGCCTTTATCAGAAGAACTAAAAGAACTTTTGGAACAAGACGAAGAAGGAATGAGGAGATTTAAGATGTTGACTCCCGGAAAACAGCGTTATATTATTCATTATGTTAACACTGTAAAAAGCTCCCAACTACGTATCGACAGAGCAATTTTGCTAATCACCAACCTTAAAAAAACAAAAGAAGGAAAAGAGTCTTTTAGAGCAATGCTAGGATTAGAATAGATTATTTATCTTTTTACACTAATCCCGCAATAATTCTTAATTTTACATTCATAATTTATAATTCCTTTTATGTATCCTTCACTCTATTACGCTTTTAAAGATTTATTCGGAGATGCCCCATCTTTTTTAAAAATGGTTCAGATGTTCGGATTCTTTGTTGCCATTGCTTTTCTAACATCTGCTTATTTCTGGACCAAGGAATTAAAACGTAAAGAAAAAGAAGGATTGTTAAGTCCAACCACTAACAAAGTTTTAAAAGGACAGAAAGCTACTTCTTCCGAATTATTTTTTTCCGGATTGCTTGGTTTTTTAATTGGATATAAATTACTCTACATCATTTTCAATTTTACAGCTTTCACAGAAGACACACAGGGCTTTTTATTATCAACTAAAGGAAATTTAATTGGCGGTATTATTCTGGGAGCAATTGGAGCGTATTTAAAATACCGGGAAAAAGAAAAAACGAAATTAGATAAACCTATTTGGGTAGAAGAACAAATGCATCCTTATCAGCATGTTGGAAACATGACTTTGATAGCGGCATTTGCAGGTTTATTGGGAGCAAAAATATTTCACAATTTAGAAAACTGGAGCACATTTGTTGCCGACCCGGTTGGAGCTCTGCTTTCATTTGACGGATTAACAATGTATGGCGGATTAATTCTTGCATCCACCTGTCTGATATTATATGGAAGAAAATATAAAATTCCTACACCACATTTAATTGACTCATCTGCTCCTTCAATTATGATTGGGTATGCTGTTGGAAGAATTGGTTGCCACATGTCGGGTGACGGTGATTGGGGAATTCCGAGTTTAAACCCAAAACCATTTAGCTGGCTACCTGATTGGATGTGGAGTTTTGATTATCCTCACAACGTGGTAAATGATGGTGTTCCAATGTTGGACTGTGTAACTGATAAATATTGCAATCACTTGGTTCCATCCGTATACCCTACTCCATTTTATGAAACCGTGATGTGTTTTATTTTATTTTTAATTCTCTGGAATATCCGCAAAAAAATAAAAACACCCGGAGTATTATTTTCTATTTACCTAATATTTAATGGTATTGAACGTTTCTTCATTGAAAAAATTCGTGTAAACACTTTGTATGATGTAGGCGGATTCAAATTTACACAAGCTGAATTAATTGCTACAATTTTATTTATTCTGGGAGTAGTTGGAATATTTTATTTCAAGAAATTAGAAAAGAAGAAACTTGGAGTTAGTAGCTAGGAGAAACACTCACTACTCCGTGTCTTTCTCAAACGTACGCTCCGTAATATTTTTCCCGTTTTTATAATAATACACTCCGCCCCAAGCGTACTCTTCCTTCATGTATTCAAAGTCAACATCATTTATTTTTACAGTTATAATTGTAATCTTTAAACGATCTTTCTGAATAATCTTTTCAACTTTATCTTTTACAGCAGGTTTATAATCAATAACAGGTTCCACCACTACAGGTTTTGGTTTGGGTGGTTCCGGAGTATATTCAGGTTGTTTTATTTCAACTGGAATTGGTTTGCTTGGAGGCAATTCCTGAACTACAGGTTTTGGTGGCTCGGGACGAGGATTTGGGGTTGGCTCTTTCGGTTTTGGCTTTGCATTCTCCTTATCTTTAATTTGAGATTCAGTTGCCGTTTTAGTGTAATCTTTATCAAAATCAAAATCTCCAACCAAGCCATTATATTTTATTCTTCCAACAGGTTGTGAATAGGTAACAATTTTATCTTCGGGCTGCATTTCCAAACCAACATCCGCAGTAAATTTTGCAAAATCCTCCTTTTCTCTTCCGTTTGGAATAACAGTATTAATAATAACTTGCTTAGTAATATGACCCGGTTTTGTGAACGTAAAAACAAAATCGGAGCCCAATTCTAAGTCCACAAAGTATTTTCCTCCGCTAGGGTCTATAGTCCTGTAAGGCTTCCCGTCACGTGTAATCGTAATCAATGAATTTTCTAAGCCTCCTTGCTGAACCGAAAACTTCAGCTTTACAGAAAACATAGGTGCTTGAGCAAAAAGAATGGACGAAAAACATATCAGCACAATGCCAATAAAATAACCAGCTCTGTTCGAAGAACTATTAATATTACTGATGTTTTTCATAATCGGTACCAAAATTAATCAAATTATTGCTTTTGAATATTCTTAAGTTTCAGTCTTTTAAACGTAACTTTGTGAATAAACTATACAAGAATGAGCATCAATTTACAAACACTTTGCCAAGATGTGTGTGCTTTATCGAAAGAAGTAGGTGTTTTCATTAAAAATGAAGGTGAAAAATTCTCTTCCATGAAAGTGGAAGTAAAAGGGAAGAACGATTTTGTATCTTACGTTGACAAAACATCCGAAAAACGGATAGTTGAAAAACTAGCTCTTTTATTACCCGAAGCCGGATTTATTGCTGAAGAAGGAACTTCCACAAAAAAAGGAGAAACTTACAATTGGGTGATTGATCCATTAGACGGAACTACTAACTTTATTCATGGAATTCCTTGTTTTGCCATTAGTATAGCATTGATGAGAAATGAAGAATTGATATTAGGAGTTATTTATGAGATCAATTTTGATGAGTGTTTTTATGCCTGGGAAGGAAGTAAAGCCTATTTAAACGGGAAAGAAATAACTGTTACAAAAACAGCAAAATTAGCCGACTCACTATTAGCAACAGGTTTTCCTTATTACGATTATTCTAGAATGGACGAATACATAGAGTTGTTTAAATACTTTATGAAACACACACACGGTTTACGCAGATTGGGTTCAGCAGCAACCGATTTAGCGTATGTGGCATGTGGCAGATTTGAAGGGTTTTATGAATACAGTTTACAGCCTTGGGATGTAGCAGCCGGTGCATTTATCGTACAACAAGCCGGTGGAAAAGTAACTGATTTTAAAGGCGAAGAAAATTATATCTTTGGAAAAGAAATTGTTGCAGGAAATTCTGCTTGTTTTGATGAATTTTTAGATGTTGTAAAAAAACATTTTAATTAATGGAAGAAAAAGAAAAACCCAAAACCGCTTGGGAATTTATTAAAATATATTTTCCGGATGTTTGGCAATATATTGTGATTATTATCGTAATGATACTAGCTGCAATTTTTATTTTGTAGCCAACGCCCTTCGACTCCGCCTGCCTACCGCAGGCAGGCTCAGGGTGACAGCGAATCTGTATCTTTTTACCAATTTATGCATTATCATTTAAACAATTTATTTGATAAAATGAAAAAACTACTTCTTATCCTCTTTCTCTTACAAATCGGTTTCCTGAATGCAGAAACTAAAATCATTCACGTTTTTGTAGCATTGTGTGATAACGACAGCCAAGGAATTGTACCTGTCCCAAAAAAAATTGGAAATGGCAACGACCCCGACAATAACTTATATTGGGGTTGCGGTTACGGAGTTCGTACCTTTTTCAAAAATTCAGCTGAATGGAAATTGATTTCAAAAAGAAAAGCTGTCTCCGCAATTATACTAGAGAGAATTATCTTTAAGCATATTACGCAAGACGCCTACATTATTGCTGATGGTTACAAAGGCGACAAGATAAAAAACTGCAACGAAAATTTTTTTAATTCTGCTGCTGGAAATGTAAGCGATACAATAATGGTGAAAGGAAAAACATTAAATTTTAATGCAGCTCAATTGGTTTGCTATGTTGGTCACGATGGTTTAATGGATTTTACATTAGAAACTTATCCTGCAAAAAAGGGAACCGACAAAAAAGATGTGATTATTTTGGCTTGTGCGAGCAGAACTTTTTACAAAGAAGGAATTAAAAGTGCCGGAGCAAATCCGCTTTTATGGACAACCAATTTAATGTGTCCGGAAGCGTATACCTTAAAAGCTGCAATTGATGGCTGGTTGCTAAATGAAACAGGAACACAAATTCATCTCAGAGCTGCAGAAGCCTATAACCAATATTTAAAATGTGGATTGAAAGGCGCTAAGAATTTGTTTGCGACTGGATGGTAGATTATTTTTCTCTATGTTTCTTTGGAAAAAATATTTTCATTATTATTCTGAAAAGATGGTATGACAAGCCGTTTCTGATCTTAGAAAACAACCCAGATGTATGCAACCTATTATGCGAATCAATTTTCACACAATCGTTTAAAGTTATTTGATTGATGTGCTCTGAAAAGACCGCAGCAAAAGCACTATCTTTTATTTCAGCATTGAGTTCAATGCTCCAATAACGGCTAAGAGAATTAAAATTATAAGAGCCTATAGTTACCCACTTCTCATCAACCAAAACTGCTTTTCCGTGCATAATTGAGCTTGACCACTCGTATATTTCTACTTCATTTCTAATTAAAAAATCATACAAATGTTTTTCTGCATACAATAAAAAAGGCAAATCAGATTTTCCAGCCAATATCACTTTTACATTAACACCACGTTTTCTGGCATTTTTTATTGCTTGCCTGAAAATATATCCGGGCAAAAAATAACTTGAGATAATTACAATTGATTTTTCTGCATGTAAAAAAGCCCGAAGCACATTCTTATATATTTCATTCTTTCCTTTTATCCAGTCGTTTCTACTGAACCTAACCATTGGTAATGTGTTTTCATTTCCAAAAAGAATATTTTCTTTAGAAACTTTCTTTATTCGTTTCTTTTCAAAAAAAGCAACACACAAATCATGTAAGTTTTCACAACCCTTCCCTTTTACCATCACAGCATAATCCAGCCAAGCAGGGACATTCTTTCCACCTTGATACCGTTCACCTATATTAATACCACCAACAATAGCAACAAACTTATCAATCACAACAATTTTGTGATGCAGTCTCCTTCCAACATAAATACTTTCTCCAGAAAAAAGTGGTGAAAAAAAACGAAACTGAATGCCCGCTTTTTGAATTTTACTTATAAATTGTGTTGAAATACCCTTTGATCCATATGCATCTATAAGCAAATAAATTTTTACGCCTCTTTTGGCAGCTCTTATTAATGCCTCTAAAACCTGTCTACCGGTAGCATCCTCTTCAAAAATATAGGTTTGTAAGTGAATTACTTCTTGTGCTCTATCAACATGTTTTTCAAGAGTCTGAAAAAAATCATTTCCACTAAAAATCAGCTTTACAGATTCTGCCGGAAAATAAGAGTTCATTTCTTAAAAATTAATGAGAGATTAAACTCTAATATAAAATTAATTAGTCAAAAAAGGAAGTTTATTCAGTGAGAGATTTTCTTTTTATCAACCATAACCCTAAAAATGTAATTGCTCCATTCAAAATTATCATTTCAAATCCGAATTTGTATCCGTTAAACAATTCTTTAGAAAAACTGTTTAAGGTATAACAAATAACAGGAGAAATAATACAAATCAAGGGAACCAATTTATCTTTTACTTGTAGTTTTGTAAATAAACCGAATGCATATAGGCCAAGTAATGGTCCGTATGTATAACCAGCCCAAGTAAACAATTCATTAATAACGGCATCATTATTTATCAATTTAAAAATAATAATAACTGCAAACAAAACAGTTGCAAAACCAATATGAACACGATGACGAATTTTTGTTTTTTCTTCTTCTGTTCTGGTCGTGTCATCTTTTAATCCTAAAAAATCCAAACAAAATACGCTTGTCAATGCCGTTAATGCACCATCGGCACTTGGATATGCAGCCGAAATCAAGCCTAGTATAAAAAATATTCCTGAAACTGTTCCGAAATGTTGTAAAGCAATAGTTGGGAAAACGCTATCGGAAATTATTTTCCCTTTTGCATCCACCATCAAAGGAGCACTTTCCTGATTTGCATAAATATAAAGCAAGGCACCTAATACTAAAAACAAAATATTTACAATCAATAAAATCCCACTGAAAGTAATCACATTTTTTTGGGCATCTTTCAGTGTTTTACAGCTGATATTTTTTTGCATCATCTCCTGATCCAAGCCTGTCATAGCAATTGCAATAAACATTCCACCAAAAAATTGTTTTGGAAAGAATGATTTTGCTTGCCAATCGTCAAAAAATGTTTTTGAATATTGACTGTCTGCAATTTTGTGGTATAAATCAGTAACTCCTAAATTCAAGTCTTGTGCAATAAAGACAATTGACAACACAACAGAAACAATCATAAAAGTAGTTTGGAGAGTATCTGTGTAAACAATTGTTTTTACTCCGCCTTGATAAGTATAAAGCAAAATCAAAAGCATAAAAACGGCAACTGTTACAAAAAACGGAACACCCATATCGTCAAAAACAAATTCCTGTAAAACGTTAACAACAATGTACATACGGAATGCAGCGCCAACAACACGTGAAAAAATAAAAAAGAAAGCGCCTGTTTTATAAGAAGAATTTCCAAACCGGCCCTTCAAATAACTATAGATAGAAGTGAGATTTAACCGGTAATAAAGTGGCAATAAGACATAAGCAATTACAACATAGCCAACCAAATAACCTAAAACAACTTGCAAATATCCAAACTGAGATGTTCCAACAGCACCCGGAACAGAAATAAAAGTAACTCCGGAAAGCGATGCACCAATCATTCCATAAGCCACCAAATACCATTTGGAAGTACGATTCCCTACATAATAGCTTTCGTTATTAGCCCCTTTTGAAGTCCACCAAGTGACATAAAACAATAACAATGAATAAGCTAGTACACAGATTAATATTAAGGATGATGACATTTATATTGTATTTGCAGTTTTTACTCTGATAACAAAGAAAAAGAAATAAAGCCCAGCTTCCACATCGTTCATTTTTTGTATATTAACAAAGTTTTTCACAAGCTCGAATGGCAACAACAAGGCGTTTATACATTCTTTTGACTCTATTACTAACAGCAATTATGTTTGCTTTTTTAGTTAGTGCATTCAAAAATGATACAAATGATGAAAAAGGCTTGTCAATTGAAAAGAAAAAAACAAAATCGGGATACAATTACACTCTGTTTTATAAAAACAATTTAAAAATAGATGTGACTCAAAAACGACCTGAGAAAACTGACAACAATATTTTCATTTCTTTTGCAGGAGCGTTTACTGATTTACAAACTCTTTCGGTACAAGGACTTTACATTGACAATGGAAAAGTATTTAATAAAAAAAATATCAACCATTCTTTAGGAGGAGCCATCAAAATTATCAATGGCGAGTGTGAAATATTTCCAACCAACAAAGGAAAATTACTGAACGATTCTTTGATTGATTTAATTGTTTCAAAAAAAGGTTCTCTATTTCAACAGATTCAGATGATTGAAAAAGGTGCTGGCGCAAAGTACAAAGATGTAAAACTATTTCAGCGAAGGGCAATAGTAAAATTAAAAGGAAATAAAACGGTAATAATTGAGTCCTATGAAAACATAACTCTGGCAGCATTCACAACCGACCTATTAGAACTTGGTGCTATTGATGCACTGTATACAGATATGGGTGCTTGGGATGAAGGTTGGTATAAAAATCCGATTGATAATAAAATTATTACAATTGGAAGAATGAAAACACAATCCGACAAACAATGCAATTGGGTTGTGTTTAAAACGAACTAATTTATGTGCGGAATAACAGGAATATTAGCATTTAACGAAAAAGGAAAGCAATACTTAAACAAAGTAAGTGATGCAACTTATTCATTATTGAAACGCGGACCGGATGGAGAAGGAATTTATTTCAACAAAAATGTTGCACTAGGTCACAGAAGACTTTCTATCATTGATATTTCAAATGCTGCTGCACAACCTTTCACAGAATCGACCGAAAGGTACACAATCATATTCAACGGAGAAATTTTTAATTACAAACAGCTCCGCAATCAACTTGAAAGCAAAGGAATAAAATTCAAATCTCAAAGCGATACCGAAGTATTACTTCAATTATTTATTTCCGAAAAAGAAAAATGTTTAGAACAATTGGATGGCGAATTTGCGTTCACCATTTATGATTCACAAAACGAAGAACTTTTTTTAGCGAGGGATAGATTTGGAATAAAACCGTTGTATTATTACAAAAATGATGAACGATTTGTTTTTGGATCTGAGCTCAAAGCATTGATGAAATATGATATTCCAAAGATTATCGACAAAACTGCTTTGCAATTATACTTCCACTTAAATTATATTCCTAGCCCCTACTCTATTTTTGAGCATGTAAAAAAACTGGAAGCGGGTGCATTTATGAAAGTAGACCAGAAAGGAATCTCCGAAGAAAAAAAATATTATTCTATTCCATATTCCAATGAATTAAAAAACATTCCAACTTATGAATCGGCACAAAAAACATTTAAATCCTTATTAGAAAATTCCGTTCAGCAACGAATGATTGCAGATGTGCCTTTAGGAACATTTTTAAGTGGAGGAATTGATTCGTCTATTATCACAGCTATTGCAGCTCAAGACACAAAACATTTAAATTCATTTTCAATCGGTTTTAAAGACGAACCTTTGTTTGATGAAACAGAGCATGCAAAATTGCTTGCAAAAAAATATAAAACCAATCATACAATTTTTGAGTTGAGCAACAACGATTTATTTGCTAATCTGCAACAAGTATTGGATTATACTGATGAGCCATTTGCAGATTCATCGGCATTGGCAGTAAATATTTTGTGTATGCATACCAAAAAGCATGTGACAGTTGCTTTGTCGGGTGATGGAGCGGATGAACTTTTTGCAGGTTACAACAAACATGCTGCAGAATTAAAAGCAAGAACAGGTGGTTTAAAAGCAAGTTTGGTAAAATCATCACACAGCATACTAAAGCAATTACCAAAATCACGAAACAGCAAAACAGGAAACAAAATTCGTCAGCTCGAAAAATTTGCGGAAGGCATGAAAATGAATGCACAGGAACGCTACTGGAAATGGGCTAAATGGTCGGGATTCACCAGCGAACAATTATTTTCGAAAAAATATTCTTCCGGTATCGATTCTAAGGAATTTGAAAAAGGCAAAACTAATATTCTGAAAAACATTTCAAATGATTACAATTCCGTTTTGCTAACAGATATGCAATTGGTTTTAGAAAACGATATGCTTGTTAAAGTAGATAGAATGAGTATGAGTCAAAGTTTAGAAGTGAGGGTTCCATTTCTCGACCATAAAATAGTTGATTTTGCATTTTCTTTGCCTCCAAACTATAAAATTGATAGTAAGTCGCGTAAAAAAATTGTAAGAGATACGTTCAAAAATTTATTGCCTGCTGAGCTATTATCAAAAAGAAAGCAAGGCTTTGAAGTACCTATGTTGAAATGGTTCAAAACCGATTTAAAATCAATGATTACAAATGAATTGCTAGAAGATAAATTTATAGATGAACAAGGAATATTTAATTTAGAAGAAATAAAGAAATTGAAAGCACAATTATTTTCAAACAGTCCAAATGATGCAGTTGAAAAAGTGTGGGCGCTGATTGTATTTCAATATTGGTATCTAAGAATTATTAATTAATATGACAAAAGTACTTCGCATAATAAATAGATTTAATTTGGGTGGACCAACCTATAATGTTGCTTATTTGAGCAGATATATGTCGGATGATTTTGAGACATTATTAGTTGGTGGAGCAAAAGATGAAACAGAAGAAAGTTCAGATTTTATTGTAAACAATTTGGGATTAAAACCAGTTATTGTGGAAGAAATGTTGCGAGAAATCGATTTTAAAAATGATTACGCTGCTTACAAAAAAATAAAAAAGATTATTCAAGAATTCAAACCCGACATTGTTCATACACATGCATCAAAAGCAGGAACATTGGGTCGACTAGCCGCTTCTTCTTGTGGTGTCCCTATAATTGTTCATACTTTTCACGGACATGTTTTTCATTCTTATTTCGGAAAATTAAAAACGTTATTTTACAAAACCATTGAACGTTATTTAGCAAAAAAATCAACTGTCATAATTGCTATAAGTGAAATACAAAAACAAGAATTGGTTGAAATTCATAAAATATGTAATGCTGAAAAAATTCGTGTAGTTCCATTGGGGTTTGATCTTTCAAAATTTCAGGAAAACTTAACTGAAAAACGAAAATCTTTTCGTGCAAAATATAATTTAGCTTATGATGAAATTGCAATTTCAATTATTGGAAGATTAGTTCCTGTAAAAAATCATGCACTATTTTTGGAGGCTTTAAAAATAGTTTCTGAAAAAACATCAAAAAAAATCCGGGCATTTATAATTGGTGATGGAGAAGAGCGCCAAAACATTGAAATGAAAGCTAAAGAATTAGAAATTCCTTTTATAGATGGTACAAAAACGAATGAGAAAGCTCTTTTAACCTTCACATCCTGGATAAAGGAAATAGATATCGCATTAGCTGGCAGTGATATAGTGACATTAACTTCGTTCAATGAAGGAACACCAGTTAGTCTGATTGAGGCTCAGGCAGCAAATAAGCCTATTGTTAGCACAAATGTGGGAGGAATAGAAAATGTAGTTCTTCCAAATCAAACAGCGTTTTTGTGTGAAAACAATAATTTGACTGAATTTTCAGAAGCACTGCTAAAATTGGTTGAAAATGACTCAATTCGCAGTTCTTTGTCAGAAAAAGGATGGAATCATGTGAAGGAAAAGTTCCATTATACCCGACTGGTAAAGGATATGGAGAGTTTGTACAATTCTTTACTGAAAAAGCCTTAATCCCTAATAAAAAAGGCAATTTTGAACTCTTGTCCTCATATTCCCCAACAAAAATAAGCCTTTTACCGCAATTTTCTTTTAAAATAGAAAGCACGTAGAGGGTTTCGTAATATTTTTTAACTTTGCCTGTTAAAATTTATATAACAATATATGCGCAAACTGCTCTATTTATTCGGACTATTATTATTCTTCTCTAGTTGTGGCTGGATTAACCCTAGCATAATGTTAAAAACAGGAAAAGATTACCAATATTCCAAAAATCCTGATTCCGCAAAAACTGTTGACTATAAAATATCACAAAATGATATCTTAGAGTTTAGTATGTACTCAAACGATGGATTTAAACTGGTGGATTTAACCTCTTTAAACAGTGCCAACATGGGCTATCGTTTTGAATCAAATATTCAATATTTAGTAGAATCTGATGGCAGTGCAAAACTACCAGTTTTAGGTAGAGTTAAGCTTAGTGGTTATACCATTCGTGAAGCAGAAACCTTTTTGGAAGAAAAATATGCCAGTTTTTATGTTCGTCCTTATGTGATTATGTCGGTTTCAAACAAGAGAGTGATTGTTTTCCCTGGAAGTGCAGGCGATGCAAAAGTAATTCCGCTTATAAACAATAACACAACAATTATTGAGGCATTAGCTTTAGCTGGTGGAATAGCTGATGATGGAAAAGCCAAAATGGTAAAATTAATCCGGACTAATACTGATAGCAAACAAGAAATTTATTTAATCGACCTATCGGTAATTGAAGGGATAAAACAAGGCAATATGGTTTTACAGGCAAACGATATTATTTATGTAGAGCCAAGGAAAAAATATGCAAGCAGATTTATTCAGGAAGCTGCTCCTATCATAAGCATATTAACCAGCGTATTTATTCTTCTTACGTATTCCAGAGCATACACTAAATAAAACTCTTGCTTTAAAAATATGCTACAGGAAGATATATCCAAGACAAACGATAATTTTGAGCGCTACAAAGAGCGTATTTCGAATTTCAGTGGTGAATTTGAACTCGGACTCTTTTTGTTCATTGCCAGAAAAAGTCTTATCTGGATTATACTTTTTTTCGGTTTAGCATTTGCCGGAGCAAAATTATATTTACGCTATACTCCTCCTGTTTATGAAGCATCCAGTGTTATTCAGGTTCAAACCAGCAATCAGGCAAACAAATTATTAAATGTAGAAAATCTTTATGGGTCAGCAGAAAATGTAAATGGTTTAGCTGAAGCGGTTGAACTTCTTCGCTCAAAAGTTTTTTTGAAACGTGTATTGTCTAAATTACCTCTTGAAGTAAGCTATTATACTGAAGGAACTGTGCTTAATAACGAACTTTATACAAACACACCATTTAACATAGAGATTAAAAAGAAAGACAATACAATTGCCGGCACTAAAGTTTATGTTGATTTTAACAACAACAATTCCGGAATTGTAAATTTTGTTGCTGATGGAAAAACATATTCTGAAAATTACATTTCTGACAAATGGTTGAAGTTCCCTCAATTTGACTTAAAAATCACTATCACAAATTACCCTAACATTCAGAAACAACAAAGTGCAGTAAAAGAAAATGCATTTTATTTTACAATTAATGATACTAATTCTTTGGTAAATAGTTGTTATTCTTCATTGACAGTTAAATTGTTAAATGAACAAGCAAAAACGATTGCTATATCATTCAAAGATTTTAATCCTCAAAAGGCTGCTGATATTGTAACAGCCATAACAGCAGAGTATACTTCTTTTGACATTGAACGAAAAGGAGAAAGCTCAAAGAGTGTTATCGGATTTATCGACCTTCAATTAGATGCTGTTTATGAGCAATTAAAAACATCTGAAAATTCTATTCAGGATTTTAAAAAAGAAAACAATGTTTCTGAAGATATTGAGATTAAAAATACTAATACCTCTAGATTAAATGGATTAGAGGATCAAATAATTGCTTTAGAATTAGAAGAAAATGTATTAAAAAAGATAGCAAATGAAATAAATACAAACAAATCTATTGATACTTATAGTTTATTGGCTATGCTTGCCGGAATGGAGTCTGAAGCAAATATTACAAAATCTGTTTCAGAATTACACAGGATGTTGGTTCAAAAAGAAGAAATGCTTTATCAGGTAACTCCAAACAGTGAAGCAATAAAAGCAATTGATTTTCAAATCGACATTCAAAAAAAATTATTAAAAGAAAGTATCAAATCTGTAAGAAATAATATTGGTGTCAGAAAAGACGAGTTACAGAAAAGAGCTAACGAATTTGCAGGAACTTTCCGTAAGCTTCCTGTTAATGAAGTAGAATATGCCCGTTTGCAACGATTATTCAGCATTAATGAAAAATATTACACTTTACTATTAGAAAAAAGAACAGAATTTTCTATCTCAAAAGCCGGATTTGTTTCTCAAAACGTTGTATTGGAAAAAGCTGAAGTTCCATCAGGACCCGTATCTCCCAGCAGCAAGATTACTTATATCAGCTACATACTAGTAGCTTTCCTCTTAAGCTTATTATTGATATTATTCCGCTATTTGTCACACAATGAAATTAATTCATTGAATGAAATAAGCAAGTATACAAATGCCTCAATTAGCATTTTAGGAATTGTTCCTAAATGTAAACAAGACATTCCTGTATCTCAACTTTTGGTTGATAAAAGCCCAAAATCATTAATAGCTGAAGCATTTCGGTCCATCAGAACTAACCTGCAGTTTATTTCTAATACACCAGGACCTAAAATAATTGCTTTAACGTCAACTATTTCTGGTGAAGGAAAAACATTTGTGGCAATTAACCTTGCAGGGATTATTGCTTTTTCAGGTAAAAAAGTTGTGATTATTGACTTGGATATGCGTAAACCTAAAATTCATATTGGATTTAACGCAGAAAACTCAAAAGGAATGAGTACATTATTAATTGAAAAAGGAACAATTGAAGACACTGTTCAACATAGTAGCTTGGAGAATTTAGATTTTATTACTGCAGGCCCCATTCCTCCCAATCCATCCGAATTAATTATCAGTAGTAAAATGGATGAAATATTAAATTATCTAAAAACTATTTATGATGTTATTATTATAGATAATCCTCCTGTTGGTTTGGTTAGCGATGGAATACCAATGATTCAAAGAGCTGATTACCCAATTTATATTTTCAGAGCGGAATATTCGAAGCGAAATTTTATTCAAAACGTGGATAGATTATTTAATGAAGCAAATATCAAACGACTTTCTGTTGTTTTAAACGGAGTAGATATTGAACGCAAGAGTTATGGCTACAATTATGGATACGGATATGGATATGGATATGGGTATGGATATGGTTACTATGATGAAGGATCGAAATCAAGTGTCAAAAAATCTTTTTTCAAAAAATAGTTGATTGTATGGAAGTTATTACCACACCTATTCAAGATTTATTTATTATTCAACCTAAAGTTTTTGAAGACGATCGAGGATATTTTTACGAGTCGTATAACAAGGAAGTATTTAAGAAAATTGGAGTAAGTGATGAATTTGTGCAAGACAATCAATCGCTTTCAGGAAAAGGAGTTTTGCGTGGTTTGCATTTTCAAAATCCTCCATTTGCACAAGGAAAATTAGTACGAGCTATAAAGGGATCTATTTTAGATGTTGCATTGGACATCCGGAAAAGTTCCAAGACCTACGGGCAACATTTTGATATTGTACTCAATGAAACAAATAAAACAATGCTTTGGATTCCACCCGGGTTTGCACATGGGTTTTTAACTTTAGAAGATCAAACAATTTTTTCATACAAATGTACTAATACATACAACAAACAATCGGAAGACTGCATTTTATGGAACGACCCTACATTATCAGTAAAATGGGGAATAGATAACCCTATACTTTCGGATAAAGATAAAACCGGAAAATATTTTAAAGATTTTGTAAGCATGTTTTAGATATTTCGAATTTATTTTGACATTCGGAATATAAGGAAATGATAATTTGATAGATTTATGGAACATAGAACATACCTATTAATAATTTATTCTGGTTACTTATTAAGTGCTATAGTTCTTTCATTTCTAATAAATGGCCTTTTTTTAAAATTCGCATCAAACTTAGGCATTAGAAACACTTCGGAAACAGTTATCAGATGGAGTCCTGCTGCAAAGCCTGCATTGGGTGGAATTTCATTTTATTTAATTTTTCTTCTATCTATAGCCAGCTATTCTATATTTTTTGAACACACACAAGTATTAATTAACAAACAAATATTAGGTTTACTTGCTGCTTGCACTCTTGCTTTTTTATTAGGGCTTTCTGACGATGCCTATAATACAAGACCGTTTTTAAAACTTATCATTCAGATATGTTGTGGTCTGATTTTAATTTCAACAGGTACATGTATAACTCTATTCACTAATGATTATTTAAATTTTGCATTTTCATTATTTTGGATTGTTGCTTTAATGAATTCAATCAACATGCTTGATAATATGGATGGAATTACAACAATTGTATCTATAACTATTATCATTGGATCATTATTCATTCTCTATGTAAATAAAAATGGTCACAATATTCACACAATCATATTAATTGGAGTTTTATCAGCTCTAATTGGGTTTTTATTTTATAATTGGCATCCTGCAAAAATATTTATGGGTGATACGGGAAGCCAATTTTTGGGTTTGTTTTTGGCTGCCATAGGAATAAAATATTTTTGGACACCAATTGATACTAATATCATTCATGAAAACATAAATGACACTAAACAATTTTTTATTTCAATTTTAGCTTTTGCAATACCAATTATTGACACAACAACTGTAGTCATAAATCGTCTAAAACGAGGGAAATCACCATTTGTTGGCGGGAAAGACCACACCACTCATAATTTCTTTTTTATGGGATTGACTGAGAAGCGAATAGCCTTAATGTATGCAGGAATTTGCTTTCTGAATCTTTTCTTAATTTATTTAATCATCACCTATATTAAGGAGTGGGGGCTTGTTCATATTATTTTATTCTCCATTTATTTTATCATATTGTTTTATTTCTTCTATGCACCAACGCTTAGGCACAAAAAATAATGCAGAGGAAAGAAAAAGTAATTATCCTTCTAAAATCCACTAAAAAATATTTTATAGCTTTTGGTGCTGCATTTGTATTGATAAGTTTGATAAAATTGTTTTCCTATTCCGTAAGTGATAGTTTTTCCGATGCAGATTACCAGGATTATTTCAATGCCAGCTATAAAACATTCAGCATACGAATTCCTAAAAATTTAAATTTTGCTGGAGAGAAAACTCCGATTACAGACTTTAGTGTAAGAGAAGCTACTGAGCGCGAATTGGTAGTGAATACTTACTGGCAGTCACAATCACTTTTGCTTCATAAACGAGCTAACCGTTGGTTTCCGGTAATTGAACCTATTCTCCAAAAAAATGGGATTCCTGATGATTTTAAATACATTGCCTTAATTGAAAGTCAACTTACAAATGTTGTTTCTCCTCAGGGAGCAACAGGTTTTTGGCAGATAATTGAATCTACTGGAACAGGATACGGAATGGAAATTACTGAAGAAGTAGATGAAAGGTATCATGTTGCTAAATCTACCGAAGCTGCCTGTAAGTATTTCAAAGAAGCATATAAGATTTTTAATAACTGGACACTGGTTGCTGCATCTTACAATTTAGGAATGGGTGGAGTTCAAGGGCAGTTAGAAAAACAAAAAGTTACAAGCTATTATGATTTAGCAGTTACTGAAGAAACTGCAAGATATGTTTATCGGATATTAGCCATGAAGGAAATTATTTCCCGGCCAAAAGTTTATGGATATATGCTTCGGAAAAAAGATCTTTATCCTGGCATTCCAACTAAAAAAATTGTAGTGGACACAACAATAAATAATTTGGCCGATTTTGCGATAAGCCAAGGCGTAAATTATAAAATCCTGAAACTTTTTAATCCTTGGTTAAGAACCAACTCACTTACTAATTCAGGTAAAAAGAAATATACTATTGAAATTCCAAAAGGAAGTATGAATATTTACGATATGGATGGGAATTATGATGGAAGCAATATTCTGACACCAACCGACTCAGTAAATTTGATTACTACTTCCCCACTAATAAATGATTCAATAAAAAAAGAAGAAAAAATTAAAGAATAATATGTCCGGCTCAAGTATTAGTGAAATAGATTATTTAGAAGTTGTTGGAGCAAGAGCACACAATCTGAAAAACATTGATGTAACAATTCCAAGAAACAAACTGGTTGTTATTACCGGCTTAAGTGGCAGCGGAAAGTCTTCATTGGCATTTGACACTATTTATGCTGAAGGACAGAGACGTTATATTGAAAGTTTTTCTGCTTATGCTCGTCAGTTTTTGGGCAACATGGAGCGCCCTGATGTAGATAAGATAACAGGATTAAGTCCGGTTATCTCCATCGAACAAAAAACAGTAAATAAAAATCCCCGTTCAACTGTTGGAACCATAACAGAAATTTATGATTTTCTAAGACTACTGTTTGCTCGCGCTTCAGATGCATATTCCTATGTAACAGGTGAAAAAATGATCCGTTATTCTGACGATCAAATTATTCAACTGATTCTTGAAAAATTTCAAAACCAAAAAATATTAATCTTAGCTCCGGTTGTAAAAGGAAGAAAAGGGCACTATCGTGAATTATTTGAACAAATAAAAAAATGGGGGTATCTCCGTGTAAGAATAGATGGTGAAGTTGTTGAATTAACAAAACGAATTCAACTCGACAGATACAAGGTTCACGATATAGAAATTGTAATCGACAGATTAGAAGTGAATGCTGATGCACGGCCACGCATCTCAGAATCCATGCAGTTGGCCATGAAACAAGGAAAAGGCATCATTATGGTTCAGCCTTTTAAAATGGGAAAAATTGAAGAGGAATATGGGAATGTGGAATTTTACAGCAGACATTTAATGTGCCCGACATCCGGAATTTCTTATGATGAACCACAGCCTAATTTATTTTCATTCAATTCACCTTACGGAGCATGTCCGAAATGTAACGGACTAGGAATGATATCGGAAGTTGACATCAACAAAATTATTCCAAATAAAAAATTGTCTATACGCAAAGGAGCTATTGCACCTATCGGTCCGCATAAAGGAACATGGATTTTTAAGCAATTGGAAGCCATTGGTGATAAATATGGTTTTACATTAGACACACCTGTAGAAGATATTTCCGATGAAGCTATAAATACCATTTTATTTGGTTCTGACGAAGTATTTAAAATCAAGCAATTTACCGATAGCTCCGCAACAAGCTATAGCATTGCATTTGAAGGAATCGCAAATTTTATCATTAAACAAAATGATGAACAAAGTTCTCCAACCATTGAAAAATGGATTCAAGGATTTATGAACAAAGTTCCTTGTGCAAAATGTGAAGGAACAAAACTGAAAAAGGAATCGCTTCATTTTAAAATAGACAAAAAAAACATTGCTGAATTATCAGAAATGGGAATTATTGAATTAAATGAATGGTTTAAAGACATTGAAAAAAGATTAAATACAAAACAAAACACTATTGCAAAAGAAGTATTAAAAGAAATAAGAACGCGTATTTCTTTTTTATTGGATGTTGGTTTAGATTACCTTTCATTAAACAGAAGTTCCAGAACACTTTCAGGTGGAGAAGCACAACGTATCAGACTCGCTACACAAATTGGTTCACAATTAGTCGGAGTACTTTATATTTTAGATGAACCTAGTATAGGTTTACATCAACGGGATAATGTACGATTGATAAATGCTTTAAAAAATCTACGCGATATCGGCAATTCTGTTATTGTTGTGGAACACGACAAAGAAATGATTTTAGCTGCAGACCATGTTATTGATATTGGCCCTGCTGCAGGAATACACGGTGGAAAAATAATTGCTCAGGGAACTCCAAAAGAAATTTTAAAATTTCATACGCTGACATCCGATTACATTAATGGAGTAAAAGAAATTGCTATTCCAAAAGAAACAAGAAAAGGAAGTGGAAAGTCAATTGTTTTAAAAGGAGCAAAAGGAAACAATTTAAAAGATGTTTCGGTAGAGTTTCCTTTAGGAAAATTAATTTGTGTTACAGGAGTTTCAGGAAGCGGCAAATCAACTCTTATTAATGAAACTCTTTACCCTATTTTAAACAAACATTTTTATCGTTCTGAAAAAAAACCTATGCCTTTTAAGTCTATTACAGGCCTAGAACACATCGACAAAGTAATAGATATTGATCAATCACCTATTGGAAGAACGCCAAGAAGTAATCCTGCAACTTATACAAATGTTTTTTCTGATATAAGAACTTTGTTTGCAGAAATACCTGAAGCAAAAATCAGAGGTTACAAAGCCGGAAGATTTTCTTTTAACGTAAAAGGCGGACGATGTGAAACTTGTCAAGGTGCAGGTTTAAGAACCATTGAAATGAATTTCCTACCTGATGTTTATGTAAATTGTGAAACATGCAATGGAAAACGATACAACAAAGAAACTTTAGAAATCCGTTTCAAAGGAAAATCAATCAGCGATGTTTTAAACATGACGATTGATAATGCAGTAGAATTTTTTTCAAGTATTCCATCTATTCTGCAAAAAATAAGAACATTGAAAGAAGTAGGCTTGGGATATATTACACTTGGACAACAAAGCACAACACTTTCAGGAGGAGAAGCTCAACGAGTTAAATTAGCAACAGAATTATCTAAACGCGATACAGGAAATACTTTTTACATTTTGGATGAACCAACAACTGGATTACATTTTGAAGACATTAGAATTCTATTGGAAGTACTAAATAAACTGGTTGATAGTGGGAATACAGTTCTTGTAATTGAACACAATATGGACATAATAAAAGTAGCTGATTATATTATAGATTTAGGTAAAGAAGGTGGAAATGCCGGAGGGGAAATATTGTGTGAAGGAACTCCTAAAGAAATAATTAAAAACAAAACAAGTTATACGGCACAATTTCTGAAGGAAGAGTATCGTTAATGCCAGTAGGCAATTATGCAGTTGGCAATAGACAAGTTAAAAGAGAAAAAAGTCAACCCCGATAGCTATCGGGATCAAAAGAAAAAAAACAGTAGACAGTAGACAAAAAAATAAAAAAGGAAAAAGAAAACTAAAAGTTTATATTTGTTTTAAAGTAAACAAAAAAACCTATCCCACGAGTATGGGATTCGTAATTCGCTAAATTCGTAATTCGTAGTAGTATGACTAATCAAGAAGAAGACAAAATCAGAAAAGCATTCGCAGCAAAAGACTGGAATGATATTAAGGCGGCCGACTCATGGCAGATTTTTAAAATCATGAGCGAGTTTGTGGAAGGTTTTGAAAAAATGAGTCGTATAGGGCCTTGCGTTTCCATTTTTGGTTCAGCCCGAACTAAAATGACAAACCCATATTACAAATTAGCTGAAGAAATTGCCTTTAAGTTAACCCGTGAAGGCTACGGAGTTATTAGTGGTGGCGGTCCTGGAATTATGGAAGCAGCTAACAAAGGTGCTAAAGCGGGTGGTGGAAAATCAGTTGGATTAAATATTGTATTGCCATTTGAACAAAGTGCAAATCCATTTGTAGATAACGACAAAAATATCAACTTCGATTATTTCTTTGTACGAAAAACTATTTTTCTAAAATATTCTCAAGGTTTTATTGCAATGCCAGGCGGATTCGGAACATTGGATGAATTGTTTGAAGCTATCACTTTAATCCAAACAAATAAAGTAGCCCACTTCCCTATCGTTTTAGTTGGTAAAAAATATTGGGAAGGATTACTTAGCTGGGTAAAACAAACCATGTTACTCGAGGAAAATAATATCAGTGAAAAAGATTTGGAATTATTCAAGATAGTTGATACAGCTGATGAGGCAGTTGTTATAATAAATGAATTCTACTCTAAATACTTACTAAAACCAAATTTCTAATTCATGAAATATTGGTGTGTATGTTTTTTAATTTTCATAAAACCCATTTCTGTTTTTTGTCAAAACGGACAAGGATATTTTCATGATTATACAAATTCCTTTTATGTTTTTGATAAAGGAATTGAAAGACAAGCAGAATCCTACCCGGTTACGAAAGTCTATTCTGGCAACGATTATGTTGCTTACACAGATTCAAAATTAAGTTTTATATATTATTACAATGGGTACAAACAGGTTTTGGAAGAAAATTTGCCAAACCAAGTAGTTGCTACTCCTACATACCTTGTTTATAAAATGCAAGAGCGTTTAATGATTTGTGAAAAAGGTGAACAAAAACAGCTTGCGAAAAGATCGGATTTATTTTATGCCAGCGATTCAATTGTTATTTGGCAGGATTTGCCAAGCTTAGATTATATGGCCTACGAAAATGGTAAAATAAAAACCATAATAAAAGCAACAACCTTTAGTGTTATTAACGATTATAAAATTGGAAATAATATAATGGCATTTAATGATTTAAATTACAACTTAAGAATTTTCTTCAAAGGTGAAATCTACGAAACCGATAATACACGAATAACAAGTTATAACTGTGCACATAACATTGTTGCTTTTATTGATGAATACAAAAACACTTTTAATGTTTTCAGTAATGGCAAATTCAAAATTTTAAGCAAAGAAATAATAAAAGAATATTATGTTTCAAACGACATGGTATGCTTTGTAGATTCAAAAGATAATTTTTTCATATACTACGATGAGACTTTGACAAAAATTGATACGAGAGCTCCTGACTATTTTTTTGCTAAAGGCAATATTTTATACTATTCTTATAATTCGGAATTAAAAATAGTATATGAAGGAGAAATATATACCCAGCCGTTGGTTTTGCAACAAAGCATAATTGCAGGAAACAACTCTTTGCTTTTCTATAACAATATAAATACTCCGAAATATTTTTATAAAGGAATTGTTTATGACAGATTTTATGTTCAGAAACCATATACAATGGAGCTAAAAGAGGACTTGCCGGTTTTCAAAAACAATAATACTGTTGGTTTTTTCTATGATGGAAAAATTCATGAGTTTTCAATAAGAGCGAACTAGCACATTCTATTTCAAACACATTTGATTTATCAAACATCAAATGTTCATAACCTCAACCATTCTATCCTTATAAAAATCTTCTACACACTCTGCATTGCTTAATTTTATTACAACTTAAGTCATCCAACTTCTTGCCATCCACAATAAAAGCAAAAGTTACTCTGGTAACGGTTATTAACAAGGCACTGTTTGTAATTACAGGTTCACGCATATAAAATGCAGTTCAAACTACAATAGTTTTGTTCAATTCATAATTTGTACCACTGGAAAACGCTTAAAAACATTACTATTTCATTAGAACAGGTTTTGGTATTCATTACTAAACAAACTAATATGAAAAATAAAAACTTACTACTGATTGCTTTACTCTTTACTGCATCTAGTAGCGTTTATGCACAAAAAACTGAGAAAACAAAACAAAAGCAGTTACCATCAGTAGCTCTCGGTGCAGGAGTGTTATCTTTTAACGGAGATATTGGAAATGGAGCTAATTTAAGTTCGTTTAGCAGAATCAGAGCTGGCTACAATTTAACAATTGAGCAAAGAATAGGAAAATACATTGGCGTATCACTTAATGGTATATATGGGAAATTATCAGATAGCGAAAGAAGTAAAGAAAGAAATTTAAATTTTGAGTCTACAATAATGCAAGGTGATTTAAACTTGGTATTACATTTTGACAATGATTTAATTTTTAAAAGGAACAGCATTTTTGCTCCGTATTTATTTGTAGGAATTGGCTATTTAAAATTTGACCCTTACGGAGATTTAAAAGATAAAAATGATTCAACCTATAATTATTGGAGTGATGGAACCATTCGTGATATCTCCGAAACGGATCCTTTAGCCAGTGCAAGTTCTACAATTATCCAAAGAGATTACACTTACGAGACGCAACTAACCGATTCAGCAACAAGTTATACACGAGGAACACTTGCTCTTCCGATTGGAGGAGGTTTTAATTTAAAAATACTTCGTAACCTTTCTGTAAATGTTGGTGCAACTTACTATTTGTCATTTTCCGATTGGATAGACAATTTTAAAGACGGAAGCAATGATAAATATCTTTTTGCTAACGTATCTATACAATACACATTTGGAAAAGAGCAAGATGAAAGCAATCCAATTTATAATAGCGTTGATTTTTCTGCATTAGACAAGTTAGATGCCGATGAGGATGGCGTAAACGATGGTGATGACAGATGTCCGGCTACTCCAAAAGGAATAAAAGTGAATAGCAAGGGTTGTCCGGATGATAATGACGAAGATGGTGTTCCTGATTACAAGGATAAAGAATTAATGACTAAGCAAGGTGCTATAGTTGATGTAAATGGTATTACACAAACAGATCAAATGTTAGCTGAGAATCAAAGTAAGTTTGATTCATTGGCAACAGAAAGAAGTCAGCTTTTCAATGAAAATCCAAGCTTAGCTTACTTAAAAGATGTAGAAGCAAAATCTACTGAAGCCAGAAAAACAAATCCAAATGCAACCAATTCTATTCCTTACGCTTTAAAACCAGCAGATAAAAACAATGATGGTTTTATTTCTGCAGATGAAATTGCTAATGCTATAGATGGTTTTTTTGAAGGAGACTCAAATTTTTCTGTAGAAAAACTAAACGATTTAATTGACTTTTTCTTTGAACAGTAACAAATAATTAAAACTTAATTCAATCCATATGTTAAAATATGTAGCTCTTTTATTCAACACAATAGCCTTGTTGATATATCAGTTTTTCTTTGCTGACGGCATTACTGTTACACAGAATGTTCCTTCAAAAGCTAAGCCTGACAGTGAGTTTACGGTAGAATTGACTATTAATAAAGGTACAATTGGCGGCTTTGCAAAATTACAACAGGAATTACCTGAAGGTTTTACTGCTGTTCAAGATGAAAACAATGGTGCTTCTTTTACATTTACAAATCAGGCAGTGAAATTTATATGGATGTCACTTCCATCTGATAAAGAATTTAAAATAAAATATAAAGTAAAAGTAGCAGCAGGAATTAATGGTGATAAAATTATAGGCGGAAAATTTTCTTACGTTTCCGACAATGTGAAGCAATCCATTGATATTGCTCCTTCAACCATTACAATAGGGGAAAAAGCCAGCGAACCGGTTGCAACTAATACAAATACGGTAACTACAACAGAGCCTGTTACTACTAATACAAATACTGTAACCACTACGGAACCGGTTACCACAAACACGAATACAGTTACGACTACAGAACCTGTTACAACAAACACTAATACTGTAACGACAACCGAACCTGTTGTCACCAATACTACAACTGATCCTGTTAAAGCTCCTGTAACAAATACAGAAGCTTCATCAGTAACCTGCATAAGAACTGTTCCCGGCAATGTTAATGGTGAATTTACAGTTGAAATTGCAGTAAACAAAGGGAATGTAACAGGATTTGCAAAATTAATGGAAACTTTACCGGCAGGTTTTACAGCAACAGCAGGTGAATCTCAAGGTGCATCATTTAGTTTTGATGGTGCTACTCAAAAAGTGAAATTTGTTTGGGTTTCCATGCCTTCACAAACTGAATTCAAGATTTCCTATAAAGTAGCTGTCGCTTCTGGAATAAGCGGTTCACAAAATATTGATGGTGTTTTTTCATATATTGAAAATGATGAAACAAAGAAATTTGTTTTACCAACCAGTACAGTAACTATGGGTAGCGGAGCAGTTGCAACAACAAATAATATAACTACAACGACTACAGACCCAGTTAATACAAACGCCACTAATACAACAAACACTACTAATACGACTAATACAACAACTGATCCTGTAAACACTAATACAACTGCTACAACCGCAACTACAAATACCGTATCAGCTACAAACACAATTCCTGCTGTTCAAGGAAATGTTAATTACAAAGTACAGATTATGGCTTTAAATAAAGCAGTTGACGCTAGCACCTTAGCTTCCAGATACAATATAAATTCAACGGTAAATACAGAAATGGCTGATGGATTTACAAAATATACAGTAGGCTCACATGCTGATTACAAAGCAGCTCGTGATGCAAGAGAAGAAATAAGAAACAAAGGGGTTGCAGGACCATTTGTTACAGCATATAACAGCGGAAAACGTATTACTGTTCAAGAAGCCCTTATGATTACCAGCCAAAAATGGTATAGATAAGCTCTTTTACATTCCTAAAAACTCAATCTAATCGCGGTTAGATTGAGTTTTTTATATTATATTTGCAATTATGAATAAAGGAATAAAATCTACTCTATTATTCTTGCTTATTTCATCTGTTTTGTTTTCCCAAACAGACGAAAAGCCAATCGCTGACAGCACATCAACACCTTTGCCTGAAAAAACAGAAGAAAAGAAGCCCGATGGCTTCATTTTTAAACCTGCAATAGGCTTAGGAACTGGTATGTTTTCCTTTTATGGCGATTTGTACGATAAACATTTCCAACCCCCTATGGTGAGTCGACTTGGTTATGATTTAAACGTATCTCAGAAATTTAACGACTACCTTCAATTCAATTTTTATGTTTTATTTGGTAAACTAGGCGCAAATGAACGTTCTGCCCCAAATAACCGCAACCTGAATTTTGAATCAGAAATACGTGTTGGAGGCTTAAACTTAACTTATAATTTCGACCACTTTCTTCCCAAAAAGAGAGAAGCCACACCTTATATTTCATTGGGATTTGAATCCTTTGAATTTCTTTCTAAAACAGATTTGTTTGATCAATATGGCAACAGATATTATTATTGGTCGGATGGTTCAACCCGAAATATTGATGAAAACGCCCCTACTGCTTCAATGGCCATTGAAATTCAAAGAGATTATACTTACGAATCGGATATTCGTGAGTTAAATTTAGATGGTTTTGGCAAATATCCTGAACGCACATGGGCTGTTCCTGTTGGTGCCGGAGCAATGTTTAAAATCAACGATTTCTGGACCTTTAAAATTGGTGCTACTATGCATTTTACTTTTACCGATTATGTTGATGGCGTAACAAGTAAAAGCATTGGCGACAGAGTTGGAACAAAAGGAAAAGATAAATTTATGATGAGTTCTTTTTCTTTGCATTACAACTTTGGTATGAAAGATAAAGAAGAAGAGGAAGATGAAAACGGTAACTTCAATGATGTCGATTTTTTTGCACTTGATTTGTCGGATTTAGATAAAGATGGAGTAAGTGATGCGGCAGACTCATGTCAAGGTACTCCTGAAGGTGTTCCTGTTGACGCAAAAGGCTGTCCGTTAGACGATGATGGTGATAGTTATCCAAACTATAAGGATGATGAATTAAATTCACCTAAAGATGCTTTTGTGGATGTGAAAGGAGTTCAGTTAAATGATTCTATTATTGATTATCAATACAGATTTTATATGGATTCAACCGGAGCTTTTGCTACTGTTGTAAGACATGATCATAATGGAAAAGAACTTTATAACAATCTATATCAAAAAGAATACATGGTTGATGTAGGAACGTTCAAAAAAGGCTTGCCTCCTGAATTAATGACTAAATATTTAAGTATTGGCGACATTTCCAGTACAACTATTGATGATTCCACAACTAAGTACACAGCTGGGAAATTCAACAATTTATTGGATGCTGAATTGCGTAAAAAACAATTGATTGCTGAGGGATTAACCGATGCCAAGGTTGTTTACAAACAGAATGGCAAGTTTTACGATGCCCCGGCATATAGTGCAACTAACAATGGAAATGTAGCGAACAACACAACAAATAATACAACAAACAACACAACAAACAACACAACAAACAATACAACAAACAATACAACAAACAATACAACAAACAATACAACAAACAATACAGCAAATAATACAACAAGCAATAACACAACTAGCAATTCAAACAATGCTGTTGCTGTTTCCAGCGGAACTGTTTTACGCGTTCAACTTGGTGCTTACAAAAACCGTCTGTCGAAAAATGTGTTTAAAGACGTACCTGATTTAATTGAAATTAAAACAGATGATGGATTATATAAGTATATGAGTGGTTCATTCACCTCATTTGAAGAAGCAGCTAAGCACAAAGTTAATTTGTTGCTAAAAGGTTATCAAGGAGCATTTATTACAGCCTACAAAGATGGCAAACGAGTTTCATTGAAAGAAGCTGGGGCTACTCCTCAAAAGAAAGAAGATGTAATTGAATCTGGGGCTGATAATACTGAGGTGAATGCAGTAAACAAAAAATTGGTAACATTTAAAGTACAAGTTGGTGTTTTCAAAAGCGAACCACCTGCAGATAAACTTGCGAAGTATGAAAAAGTAAAAGGAGTTTCTAAAGAAACCACTCCAACCGGTTTAACAAGATATACAGTGGGACCTTTTGCAGATTATGCATCAGCTCAAGCTGCGAAGGAAGATTTAATAAAAAATATTGGAATAGAGGACGCATTTATATTGGCATTCTTTAATGGAGAATATATTACCATTCAAGAAGCATTGGAACTTTTGAAGAATTAATACTAAAATGGCATTATCTTTGCCTTTAACCAGCAAAACAATCACAAAAATGAAAAACATTGTAAAACTTAGTCTCTTAACAGCAACAATTACATTAAGTTCTTCTTTGATGGCTCAGGAAGAAATTAAAAAAGATGCAATTAGTACTGCTGATAAATTAGAAGCACCTAAACCTGCAGACACTAAAATTGATAAGCAAGAGCCTGTTAAAACTACTAAACAAGAACCGGTAAAATCTGCTCCTGCTCCAGGAGGAGCTGCTTCTAAAACAGATTCGAAAGCAGACACAGCATCAGGAACAAGAATGGCAATAACGGAGCAAGGAATGCCTAAAAAGAATAAGAAAAAAGCTGCAGCAGCTACTACTGCCCCACCAGCTACACCGCCTAAAAAATAACATATCTAAATAAAAAAAGAGGTTCTCAAAAACCTCTTTTTTTATTTTTACGTAAATGTTATTATGAAAAATCAAATTCTCATTCTTTTTATTAGTGTTATTCTTGTTTCGTGTAAACAGAATATCAAAGCCGAAAAACAAATAGTCATTAATAATCAATCAAACTCAGGTATGGATACTGCAACTTTCGGAGCCGGATGCTTTTGGTGTGTAGAAGCACAATTTCAACTATTAGACGGAGTTATTTCTGTCTCTTCAGGTTTCTCAGGAGGAACGGTAAAAAATCCCGCTTACCGCGAAGTATGTAATGGAACAACCGGACATGCAGAAGTTTGTCAGATTGTATACGATCCGAAAAAAATTACTTATGATGAATTATTGGCTGCTTTCTGGCAATCACATGATCCAACGCAATTAAATCGTCAGGGAAATGATGTAGGAACACAATACCGCTCCGTAATTTACTATCACACAGAAGAACAAAAAACACTCGCTGAAAGTTATAAAAAGCAGTTAAACGCTTCAGGTGCCTGGACAAAACCAATTGTTACTGAAATAAGCCCAATCGGACCTTTTTATAAAGCAGATGATTATCATCAAAATTATTTCAATGAGAATGGAACAGAATCCTATTGCCAATATGTGATTCAACCTAAAGTGGAAAAATTCAGAAAAGTATTTAAGGATAAGTTAAAGAAGTAATTATTCTTCAATAGCCATAGAAACAGAATAGCCTCTCCATTTATTTATTACAGCTTGCATATCATCCGGCAATTCCGAATCAAAGTGAATATACTTTCCCGTCACAGGATGATTAAATCCAAGAGATTTTGCATGCAAGGCATGGCGGGGTAAAATGGCAAAACAATTATCTACAAACTGTTTGTACTTAGCAAACGTAGTTCCTTTTAAAATTCTGTCGCCACCATAAGTTTCATCATTAAATAGTGAATGGCCAATATGCTGCATATGTGCACGGATTTGGTGAGTACGCCCTGTTTCTAATTTGCACTCTATCAAAGTAACATAACCAAATCTCTCCAACACTTTATAATGAGTAACTGCATGTTTTCCTTCTTCACTATCGGGTGGAAAAACATCCATCTTTTTTCTGTCTTTTAAATGTCGCCCGATATTTCCTATCACAGTTCCCTCCTCTTCTTTAAAATCACCCCATACCAAAGCTTGATAAATTCTATCTAAATTTCTGTCATAAAAATCTTTTGACAATTTCACCATTGCTAGTTCGCTCTTTGCAATTACCATAATTCCACTGGTGTTTTTATCAAGTCTGTGAACTAATCCAGGGCGCAATACCGCTTGCTCTTTCGATCTGACTGTAGCTTTTGTTGTTGCTGCGTAATTACTTACCGGCAATTGCTGAAAATGATATACCAAAGCATTCACCAAAGTTCCTTTATAATTTCCATAGCCCGGATGCACAACCATTCCCGGATCTTTATTCACAATAATTAAATCATGATCTTCATACACAATTTTAATCGGGATGTTTTGGGGAATTAATTCAATTTCCCGGGGAGGATGAGCAAAGACAACAGTAATTACATCGTTGGGTTTTACTTTGTAATTTGATTTTACAGGCTTTTCATTTACTAAAACATTTCCGTTTTCGGCAGCCTGTTGAATTTTTGAACGAGTCGCATTTTCGACCCGGTTCATAATAAACTTATCAATACGGAGTAATCCTTGCCCTTTGTCAACTACTATTCGGAGGTGTTCGTATAATTCCTGATCTTCGCTGTCATCTGCAGCGTCTATTTCTTCATCAATCATCAGGATATAAATTTATTGTTTTACTTTAATGAACTTTGCGATTGAAATTTTATTTCCATTATTCAAAGAAATAAAATACACACCACTTTCAAGCATTGAGATATCTATGTAATCGCTTTCAATCACATCATTAATAATTATTTTACCTAATAGATCACTGATTGAGAAATTTAATTTCTGATTCTCACTTTTATAATTGATAAATAAACGGTCGTTTGCCGGATTAGGATAAACCATCAGCTCACTTGTTGCTTGCTTCTGAGCATCAGCAATACCTGTAAATTCGGAATACCCACCAAAAACCGGATGCAACATTAATGATCCAAAAAACGGAGAAGGATTCCATGTTCCAGTAACATTATAAAATAGTTTACTTTGCGAATTGGTATTTTTATCGACACCGATATTTAAAAATTGATTTGTGTTTTGTGTAAAACCAACATAAAATATTCCAGGGGTTAAATATAAAGGAGCGTCTAACTTATAGCGGATAAACTGATTATGTGTCACCTGACTATAGTCAGGAGTTTCTGCGTCTGTACCTGTATACAAAGCTATACCCGGGACGCCTCCCGCATTACTCCATACCTGAATATTAAAACTGTAAATAGTAGTATTAGTTAAAAACGGATTAAAATAGATATCAACGAATTGTAATGAGTCAGCAACTTTCAGAGTAAACTGTTCGGCTAGCTGTGCACCTAAAGTGCTCAAACCAAAAGAATTTTCTGCTGTTCCATCATCGTAAGCAAAATAATTTGTAAGATCCTGAATATGACGAACTGTATCATTTCCGCGCTCATTGTCGGGAGCAGAATTTAATATGCTCTCAATCATAAATCTTTTTGCAGCTGTTTGAACTGGAATATTATAATTTATTGGTGGACTTGTAAACGGAGAATAATTTATATATCCAACAACGGAATAAGGATCAAGATTAAAACTTCCACCCGAATATGTAGTATTTAGCTGGGTTCCTAAGTCATCATAAATTTTATAAATAAAGCTTCCGTTTTTTATAGTTGTGTGATTATTCCGGATAGTTGTGCTGTAAACAGCTTTCATATCCGTTGTATCATACTGTTTCCAAGGCATTGCAGAATATGTGTTTAAAAGAGAAGGAGTTCTGTATACAAATGAAACATCTTCAAAAGTGGTATCATTTTTATTTCTGATTCTGTTTAAATAAATATAATCCAAATTCCAATGATCAGTATTACCACTGATTGTTGCTCTATTGAAAAAACGGAATTGAAAATCTTCTTTTAAGTAAGCTGTATCAGTTATAGAAATCATTACAAAATCCCAGGTACTATCGCTTGCTGAAAGTGTACTGCCTTTTTTAGCCCAAACATTTTTCCATCCTGAAACTGAATGTTTAAATTGAAGAACCAATGAATCCAGAGATTCGGGAGCATTCCCATTTCCTTGAGGCTGACAATAAAAGCTAAAATAAAGGGAGTCGGTAGCCGGATAATTTAAATCAATAGGTTTTGATGTAAGATAATCCGCCACAGCTGAAGTTGTTGGTCCGGCCGTAAAATCATAAGGGTAACCCGTTTCATCCAATCCTTCAAAAGTTGCTATTCCCAAAGTAACAGGAGCTTTTGCAAAATCACGGTTGATAAATACTTTATTATCGATCCACAAATTTGTATCAGGATAAGGGCCAACGTATGAAAAGTCTTCTAAAAAACCATTTGTTCCTAAACTAAGTGTGTCAATAACAGTCGGAATTCGGGATGCTCCTTTAAAATCGTAGTATTTCTTAGCAATAACGGGATTAGTTGTCAACTCGTTTTCTACCAAACCTTGCGAAAAACCAAAGTTTACAGAAAACAAAAAAGCTAGTATAACACAAATTCTATAAGTCGAAATTCTCATCATCGTTTTTTGCACTTGAAGTATCAGGCATTGCAGAAAGTTTATCTTTATCACTCGTAAAATACAAATCAATTGTTCCGCCCATATTTATCATTGCTTCTTTACCGCAAGAAGGAATTTGCCTGTAAACTCTTCCGCTTGCAGAATCTTTAGGAACATCAAAACTAACTGCTCCGGCACTTAATGAAGATTCAGCTAATTTTGCCAAAGCTTCTTTTCTGGACAAGCCATACAAACATGGAACTCCAACTTCTTCATCACTTAAACCTTTTCCTACAACTAAATCAACCACTGTACCTTTTGGAATAATGTCTCCTGTAGCAATTTTTTTGCCTTTAACCCATTGCTCCAACACACAGTTAGCACATTGATCGGGAACAAATTTAGTTTTTCCCAATCGTAAACCAAAAGTAGTAATCACTGCAGCTGCTTGTCTTAAAGAACGATCAACCAGCTGAGGCATTTGAATACTTGGTGGCAAAATGGAAGTTACATATAAATAAATAGTTCTTCCTTCTTTTACTTCTGCATTGGCTTCCGGCTCTTGTTTTACCACTACGCCTTTTTTTGCTTTGGTATCATAAATAGAATCAATCACCAAATATTTCAGGTTTTTATCCGAAACAAATTTGTCCAGTTCTTTCAAACCCATTCCTGAAAAGTCAGGAACCACCACTACTTCTCCGTGGTTAGTGGTAGACTTTAACCAAGAAAAGACCAACCACATAATTAGTACAAATGACACAATATAAATAGCCAAATGCTTGAAAAATGTTTTGCTCTTAATAAATTGGAATAAGCCTTTGAACATAAATGATTGCAAACAAAATTAGACTACGAATGTACGAATTTTAGGGAAACGGAAGAAAGGTTGGAAAATTGTATTTTTTATAGTAAAAATTGGCGTTTCTACAACACAGGCAACCTATTCAAACTATTGTCGTCTTTATGTTTTTCTGGAAAAATTACTTCACAAGCATTTTTCGTTTCTGAAATGCAAAATCTAAAATTCGGTCAATAAAGTCATAAGGTTTATAACCATTTATTGCAGTTTGATGGAATATGCAGGTTGCTGGAGTCATTCCCGGCAAAGAATTTACTTCTACAAAAACTACCTCTACTCTATTTACATCATAAATTCTAACAAATGCATCAATACGAGTATAGCCATTAATGTTCAAAAGCTTAGCTGCAGCTCCTAAAGTTTGTTTTACTTTTTCTGAAATTAGCTTACGTTCTTGTGCATCTTTTGAATAGCGTGCAGGAGTAATGTTTTGACCTTGTCCTGCTAAAAATTTTTCTTCTAATGATAAAACTTCTCCTTCACTCAATGCTTCGGATGCTTCAAACACTTCGTATTCTACATTTCCGTCTGAACCATATTTAGTAAGCATTCCACCGGTTACTTCCAAGAAATGTTTTGCATCTCGCTTCGAAATTAATTCCTCAACTAATATTACAGGCTTTTGGGGGAATTCTTCTTTGTCTTTAATGTGTAATACTTTTGCTGCAGCAACATCCAAAGCCTCTTGTTTACGGAAAATTAATTTTGCAAAAGCTTCGAATTCTTCTGCTGTTTTTATTTTTTTAACTGCTGAAGAACAACCATCATCCACAGGTTTTGCAATAAATGGATAATGAATTTTATCTTTTATAGTGTTTAACACTTTTGCATGGTCTGCATTCCAGTCTGCTTCCGTCACTAACAAATGTTCTGCAACTAAAAAACCGTTTTGTTTTAAAATTTCGTTTGTACGGTATTTATCAATTGTAATTTGTGAGCTTTCTACTCCGGAACCATTATATGGCAACCCTACTCTTTCCAAATTTGCCTGAATTGCTCCGTCTTCGCCCGGACGACCATGTAAAGCGATAAATACACAATCCACCATTTTGCCTAGATCTTCGTACGAAATACGAGTTGGTTTTGCTAAATTATCTACGTTTGAATATTTTGTTGTAATGGCAGAACTTTCATTGATAATTTGTTTTACTAATTCATGAATTTTGTAATTATCAATCTTATCTTTTATATCATCGGCATTATCTTTCAATAAAATGTTCACCGGAATCTGATACATGATATGCTCTTCATTGCTTCCGGTAAGGAAAACAGGAATAGGTTCGTATTTAGCAGATGATGCTAACTTTTCATAAATATTTCTTCCACTTTCAACAGAAATATGTCGCTCAGAAGAATAGCCACCAAGAACAACTGCTACTTTTATTTTTTTAGTAGTTGCATTTTGATCTTCTTTAATGGATGAGTCTAATTTTTTTAATAGTTCATCAAATACACCGCTATTCTTAGTTCCCAATACTCTTTGCGCCAATGAAGTTCTTATGATATATGTGAGAAATTGAGATGGATTCAAACCAATTTCTGCAGCCTGATGAAAGAAGAAAGACGAAGGCATCATTCCGGAAGTTGTATTCGGATCATTCAAAAAAATCCCTGCCTGTCCGGTAGGCAGGTTTCCTTCTTTTGAAATAAATCCATCGATACGCGCATACACATCAAATTTCAATTCATAAAATAATCGCTCACACTCTTTTCTGATGGACTGAATTTGTTCGTTTGGAATATCAATAGGTGTAATTTTTCTAGACAAACCAGGTAAATATTTTGAACGATAATCAAACAATTCTTTTCCTTTTCTGATTTCAGTTGGCGGTAATGCAATTGCTTTCCCTTGTTCATCTTGTGCTACAATGCAAGAAAATTCTTTTCCTTCAATAAATCCTTCAACCAATACTGTGCTTTCACCATCCAATGCTGAAAGAATAACACCTTCATTCCCTTTTGAAAAAATTTCATCGAGATCAGAAATTAAATCTGCAGGATGATAAACCACATTTATAATTTCTAATTTATCATTTATAATTTGCAAAGGCATTCCAATTCCCTCACGGATATCAGCTAGAGTTCTAACAAAATTATTTTTTTCTTCTGAGGATAATTTTTTCCATTCGGCAGCAGCTTGCCATTTAGTAAACAAAGCTTTTTCAACTGCTTCCATGAATTTGAAATTATCATCTTCATGCAAAATGCTTATTCCTATGGAAGAACCTTGATTAGCGGGTTTTATAACAAGCGGTAAACCAATTTCTTTTTTTGCTCTTTCAAATGGATCTTTTAGTTTTCCATTTATCCAATCGTTTCTGTCAATTGTGAAAAATTTCGGACTGTTAAATCCGGCATTTACCATCAATCGTTTTTGAACACTTTTATCTATGCCAATTGCAGAAGGCAATATTCCGGAGCCTGAATAAGGAATTCCAAGATATTCAAACAAGCCTTGAATTTTTCCATCTTCTCCAAATGATCCGTGCAAACATAAAAAAGCAAAATCGAATTTTGATTTTAATTCACTTGGTTCAAGTTTCGTTCCTATTTTATTGATGAGCTCGAGTTGTTGTGTAGATGACAACGCTCCAATTTGTTCGGCATAAATTTGAAAATCGCCTTCTTTATTTGGAATAAACTCCGCAGGAGGATAAAAATCACGGATACTTCCTTTGTAAACAAATTCCCAGTTGAGCAAAACAAAATTTCCAAAACTATCCACAAAAATAGGAACAGCTTCAAACAATGATTTATTGAGATTATCGTAAACGGTTCTGCCTCCTGCAAATGATATTTCACGTTCTTTAGAAAAACCGCCAAAAATGATTCCTATTTTGATTTTCATACCCACAAATTTAACTTTAAGAAAGGGCTATTTTAAGCAAGTGAGTTCAAGTATTCAACAAGTTTATTAACTGCTTTGGCTCTATGAGACGTTGTGTTTTTCTCAGAAAGTTCCATTTCTGCAAACGATTTGCTACTTCCATCTGGTAAAAATATCGGGTCGTACCCAAATCCACTATTTCCTTTTTTTTCATTCAAGATAGTACCATTCACAACTCCTTCAAATTGTAATTCTTTTCCATTGATAACCAACGAGATAACAGTTTTAAACCTGGCTTTCCTGTTAGTGAAATTTTTCATTTTAGAAAGCACTTTATCCATGTTCTTATCAGCACTTTTTTCGTCTCCTGCATACCTTGCTGAAAGCACACCCGGCTCACCATACAATGCTTCTATCTCTAAACCTGTATCATCTGCAAAACAATTCTGCTCGTATTTTTCAAAAACGTAAAATGCTTTTTGAGAAGCATTTCCTTCAATAGTAGCTTGTGTTTCAGGAATTTCTTCCAGACAATGAATATCATTGAGACTGAGAATCTCAATAGAATCGGGAATTATAGCCTGAATTTCTTTTGCTTTGTTTTGATTGGCAGTAGCGAAGACGAGTTTCATAATCATTAAATATTCTGCAAATTTACACATAAAAACAAGCTGATATCGGCCTATTTCTTATCTTTATTGCTTAATTAAACTAAACCCAAATTATGCAGGGAAAAACAATTTTTATCACCGGTGGAGCAGGATTTATTGCCAATACACTCATTCAAAAACTAGTTGAAAATAATCAAATAGTTGTTTTCGATAACTTTCACAGAGATACGCTTAGTTCCAGCGGTTTTTCCAATCATAAAAACATAAAAATCATTAAAGGAGATGTTTTAGATAAAAACGCTCTGGTTACTGCTATGAAAGGAGCAGATATAGTTGTTCACGCTGCAGGAATAGCAGGAATTGATACTGTAATCAAAGACCCCGTTCGCACAATGTCGGTGAACATGATTGGTACCGCAAATGCATTGGAAGCAGCACATATCAATGGAATTAAGGATCGTTTTATAGATTTTTCTACATCCGAAATTTTCGGCTCAATGGCATACAAATCAACTGAAGACAGCAATACTGTTGCAGGTTCTGCAGGTGAAGCACGCTGGGTTTATGCTGTCAGCAAATTAGCGGGTGAACATTTGGCTCATGCTTACTATAAACAACATAAACTTCCTACAGTTACTGTCCGTCCGTTTAATGTTTATGGTCCGGGACAAACAGGAGAAGGAGCTATACAGATTTTTATAAAAAGAGCTTTAAAAAACGAAGACATATATATAAATGGTGATGGTTCACAAATAAGAGCTTGGTGTTACGTGGATGATTTTGTTGATTGTTTGATGAGATGTATCAGAGACCCAAAAGCAATTGGCGAAAGTTTTAATTTAGGAAATGCCAGAGCAGTAATTACAACCCTTGGTTTAGCTCAAACCGTTTGCAGAGTTTTAAATTCAAAATCAAAAATTTTGTTTCGCGATCAATTATCTGCTGATATAGAGCTTAGAATTCCTTCAGTAGAAAAAACAAAAAGTGTGCTTGGATTTAAAGCAAAAGTAGATTTAGAAGAAGGGATTTTAAAAACAGCAGAGTATTTCAAATCGATTGATAAGTAATGACCAGCTCAAAATTTATCCCTTTAATGGTTCCTGATATTCAGCAACAGGATATTGATGCAGTTGTTAATGTATTAAAATCAGGCATGCTGGTTCAAGGAACAAACGTTGAAGCATTAGAAACTACTATTTCTGATTTATTAAATGCCAAACATGCTATAGCAGTCTCAAATGGCACAGCATCTCTTCATCTTGCACTTGTGGCAATGGGAATTGGAAAAGGTGATGAAGTAATTGTTCCGGCATTTTCATACATCGCTACAGCCAACGTAGTAGAATTAGTTGGTGCCACTCCTGTTTTTGTTGATATCAAATTAGACTCATTTAATATTAATGCTGAATTAATTGAACGTGCCATAACTTCAAAAACAAAAGCAGTTATTCCTGTTCATGAATTTGGATTAGCATGTGATATTTCGGCAATTCAACAAATTGCAAAAAAACACAATCTAAAAATAATTGAAGATGCTGCATGTGCATTGGGTGCAACAGAAAACAAAAAATACGTTGGCACATTTGGTGATGTAGGTTCATTTTCTTTTCATCCACGCAAAGCAATTACCAGCGGAGAAGGTGGAATACTTGTAACCAATGATGATGAGCTTGCAAAAAAATTGCGAATACTACGAAATCATGGAATAGAAATGCAAAATGGGAAAATGGAATTTGTATTAGCCGGCTTCAATTACAGGATGACAGATTTTCAGGCAGCCATGCTGAACAGCCAAATAAAACGACTAGCTGATATATTAAAAATTAAAACAGAATATGCAGCTATTTATTTATCTGAATTGAATTCAAAAAAAATACTTCTTCCTTCTGTTCCTGAAAATAAAAATCACACTTGGCAATCTTTTCATATTATTTTAGATGATGAAATAAACAGAGATGATTTTATACAACTATTAAAAGAAAACAACATTGGTTCGAATTATGGTGCGCAATGCATACCATGCCAACAATTTTATCAAAATAAATACGCATTGGATTGCGAAAAATTATTTCCTAATTCTATGAAAGCTTACAAACAAGGAATTGCTATTCCTTTGTATGAAAAACTAACAGCAAATGAAATCCATTATATAATTTCCAAAATAAAAACTTTAGTTTAATTATGAAAGAAGATATACTTATTTTTCCATATAGCGGAACTGGAATAGAAGCTCTTGATTGTTTGGGAGAAAGTTTCAACTGTGTTGGATTTATTTCTGATGACTTAAACCAAATTGGAAAATCATATAATAATTATAAAATATTTGATAGAAAAATTATTCAAAATTATAATGATTCTAAAATCATTGCAGTTCATGGTTCTCCGAATAGTTATTTAAGGAGAAAAGAAATTTTGAATTCTTTAAATGCACAACAAAACCGGTTTTGCACAATTATTCATCCAAGCGCTGCAATATCAGCATTCGCCAAAATTGGTAAAAATGTTCTGATAATGGCCAATGTATCTATTGGACCAAATGTCATTATCAAAGACAATGTAATAGTTTTGCCTAACTCCACAATTCATCATGATAGTATTCTCCATGAATATAGTATCATCTGTGGCAATGTAGTTGTTGCAGGAAATGTTATTATAGAAGAAAACTGTTATGTTGGAGCTGGAACTTCAATTATAAATAACTGCACAATCGGTACTAATTCTATTATTGGAATTGGATCAAATGTTATAAACAATGTAACTTCAAATTCAAAGGTTGCAGGAAATCCGGCAAAGCAATTGAATTGAAATTTTAATTGAATTATTATAGTCAATTATGAATATACTTCACTTACCATATAACATTTCAAACTGGACACCAATTCACGTTAATAGCTTGAATAAAATTGAAGGAATTAATGCCCGAGGATTAGTATTCGGAGACAAAATAATTATTCACAATCATGACCAAGTAATATATATACCTCAAAAGAATATTTTTCAAAAGATAATAAGTTTATTCACTTTTATAAAACATGTTTTTTGGGCGGATGTAATACACTGGTATTGGGATGAAAAAATATTTCCGAATAATTGGGCACTTAGAATAATTAAGCGATTAAAAAAACCAGCTTTAGTAGAATGGCTTGGTGGAGAAATTCGAATTCCTCAAATTGAATTTTTAGATAATAATATTTACAAATCAGAATACTATAATTTCAGTAAAAAAAAACCAAATGAAATAAAAGCAGAATCATTGAGTCTTCAACGAAAATTCAAAAAATTTAATTTTGATGTGATTTTGTGTCCTGAGATGGAGCAATATATAGACCGCGATATTTTTTCAACAAATTATTCTTTGAGACAAAGAATTGAAGTTTCTAAATTCGAATATACTCCTGTCGCAAATAATAACAATAATAAAATAAGAATCGTGCACAGCCCATCTAACAAGGCAGGAAAAGGAACTGATTATGTAATTCAGGCGATCGAAGAATTGAAAATAAAATATGACACTATAGATTTTCAATTGATTTATAATGTTCCAAATAAAGATGCCATCCAAATGGTTAAAGAATGTGACATTTTTATAGATCAATTTATTATTGGATCCTATGGAATGGCTGCAATGGAAGCAATGGCAATGGGTAAAGTAGTTTTTTGTTACATTAAAGAAAGCGTAATTAATCAATATCCAGTTGAGCTTCCGATAATTAACGCTAACATATTGAATTTAAAAAGTAAAATTGAATATTTCATTAATCATCGTGAAGAATTAACCAAAATAGGTTACAATAGCAGAGAGTATATAAAAAAACATCATGATACTGAAGTATTAATTCCAGAACTTCTAAATATTTACAAAAACAAGATTGAAAACACAAAAACAAGTAGGATCTAAATGTGTGGAATAACTGGAATATTAAAGTTTAACGGTGTTGTTGAGTCGGAAACTATTCACATAATGAATACTGCTCTGAAACACCGTGGTCCAGATGGAACAGGTATTTGGATTAACGAAAATAAAACTATTGGATTAGGCCACAGAAGACTGTCTATTATTGATCTTTCTGCAAATGGTACTCAACCAATGCATTATGCTGACTATCAATTAAGCATAACATTTAACGGAGAAATTTATAATTATATTGAATTAAAAAAAACACTTACAGCTGCAGGCTATGTTTTTAAAACTGATACAGATACAGAAGTACTATTAGCAATGTACCACTGGAAAGGTGAAAACATGTTGCAGTATTTAGAAGGGATGTTTGCTTTTGCCATTTGGAATGATAAAAAACAAGAATTATTTTGTGCACGTGACCGGTATGGCGAAAAACCATTTTATTATTACCACTCAAACAATGTTTTTTATTTTGCATCCGAAATGAAAGCATTATTTTCTGCAGGGATACTTGTAAATATTGACCCTGAGATGGTAGGAAACTATCTCATGAACGATCTAGTGATTAATCCGAATAATAAATTTCAAACATTTTATACTGAAGTAAAAAAACTACCCAAAAGCACTTATATAATTGTTAAAAAAAATAGTGCGCACATCCATCAAACATATTACAGTATAAAAACAGATATATGTGACTTAAAGGATTTTGAGGTGGCTGATAAACTAAAATCACTATTAACTAAATCCGTTTCTTTGTGTATGCGTTCTGATGTACCCGTGGGTTCTAGTTTATCAGGAGGTTTAGATAGCTCAATTATTGTTTATTTAATTCAGCAAAAATTAATTCAATCAAATTCTAAAAAAAATAATGTTACTTTTTCAGCTCGCTTCAATGAATCCGGCTATAGCGAAAATGAATATCTGGAAAGTATTATCAATCAGTTAAAATTAACGAACCACTCAGTGCATCCAGATGAAAATTTGGTTCATGATAATTTAGAGAACATTTTTTATCACCAAGAAGAACCATTTCAATCTGCCAGCATTTTGAATCAATGGGCTGTTATGCAAATGGCAAAACAAAACAACACAACAGTTTTACTTGACGGTCAAGGTGCAGACGAAACTCTAGGTGGATATAACTGGTATTATAAAATTTATTTGCAGGAACTATTAAAAAAGTCAGGACAAGACTATAGAGATGAAATAAATGGAATGAGGCTAAATGAATTTAACTTTAGTGAAATTGGAACATCGGAAACATTAAATGTTAAATTTAACAGTTTATATAAAAAGTTAGTCAAACTCAAATACTTTTTAAGTAAAAAAGGCGTATATCCATCATTTCAAGGAAATTCAGTATGGCCAAATATAATCTCTTCGGATTTTATAGATTTAAAAAAACAAGGTTATCCGCAATTAGATTCTTACCCGACCGATCTGAATTTGACTTTAAAAATGGATCATGATAATTATATTCTGGAATCTTTACTTCGTTTTTCTGACAGAAATGCTATGGCATTTTCAAGAGAAGTGCGGCTTCCCTATCTAAATCATGAGTTTGTAAATTTTTGTTTCAGTCTGCCGTCTAAGTATAAAATTCATCACGGATGGACTAAGTGGGCATTAAGGGATGCATTTAAAAATGACATTCCTAAAAAAATTATAGAACGAAAAGACAAGATCGGCTTTGCAGCTCCACAAAGTAAATGGATGGATGATCAAAAGAATTTAAGTTATGTGAACGACTGCTGGATTGATTTGCAAAACAGAAACATTATTCTAAAAAATATTTCTTTGGAAAAAAAGCATCATTGGAAAGCACTTATGCTAGCCAATATGGTCAAATTTTCAGAAAAAAAATTCTAGTATGCTGAAGTCGTTTTTAAAGAACAGTATTATCTACTATATCTCTGGACTCCTGAGTAAAGGTATCTCGTTCTTTTTATTACCGGTTTATACTTCTCTACTTACAACCAGTGACTATGGTGTACTGGAACTCTTAAGTATTGTTTCCACACTCGCAATCATCATTTTTACTTTTCAAATCAATCAAGGTGTAGCAAGGTTTTACAATGAGCTGATTAATCAAAAACATGTTCAGATGTATACATCTACAGTTGCGATTTTTTCTCTCTCCAGTTTTGGGACCTTCTTCCTCATCGGAATCCTGTTTGTTCAACAGATCTCTTTATTTCTGGATCTTCCATTAAAGGAAACTTATCTAGCTTTGCTTTCTATCACTTTGAATGCTTTGTTCTATCTTTCCCAAAATCAGCTCACTTGGAAGATCAAGCCATTTCAGGAAATGGTTTCAAGTTTGGTTTATAATATCAGTACCATTGGATTCACCATTTTACTATTGGTGGTTTACAAAAAAGGGGTGGAAGGAATTTTAATTGCTCAAAGCATTGGTGCAGTTTTGGGAATTGCAACGGGTGTGATTTTCACTCGCAAAGATTTTACATTTTTCTTTTCCGTTAAACTATTAAAAAAATTATTTCAATTTTCACTTCCTTTGATTCCGAGCGCACTCAGCGCATTTCTTTTTCTGTTCACTGACAGAATCTGTATCAAAGAAATACTAGGGATGGAGGATTTAGGTGTTTTCACAGTAGGGAACAAAATTGCAAGCATTCTCACACTTGCCAGTTTGGGTGCATCTTCAGCACTTTCGCCACTCATTTACAAGCACTACAAAGAAATTGAGACTCCTGATAAAATTGCATTCCTGTTTCGGATATTCAATGTACTCACGATTTCACTGATGGCTTTTCTTTCTTTATTTGCAAAAGAATTGCTCACAATTCTTACCCCTACAAGTTATCATTCCGCTCACGTGATTATTCCTTTCCTGACCTTCGTATTGTTTCTGGGCACTCTCACTTTATTTTTTCCAGGATTGGCACTTTCGAAAAAAACAACCATGATTAGCATCATCACAGTAATATCAGGAACCTTGAACTTGGTTTTCAACCTTTTGCTTGTAAAAGAATATGGAATTGTTGCATCATCAGCCGTGAGTGCCGGATCATACCTAATAAACTTTATGCTTATTTACTACTTTTCTCAAAAAGAGTATAAAATCAACATCAGTATATTACCTTCATTTTTTGTTATCCTAATACTATTTATCATGATTGGAATATCAAATTACTACTATCTTGGTTTAATCTTCAATATCATTTCATTTGTACTGGTTGCCTCACTCAGTCTTGTCATTCTGAATAAGGCGGATTATTTATTTTTATTGAGTAAAATAAGAAGGAAATAAATATTGTACCTACTATAGCTAATGAAGTAATATCAGCAATTGATTTTTGTATTTCTCATGGTTAAAATTCTGCACCCTTTCTTTTCCTTTCTTCGCGAGCGACTTTCTTAAATCGTGATTCTCCAGCAAGAGCATCATTTTTTCAGACATCTCCACAACATTTAAAGGATCGAAAATCAAACCAGAATCACCAACCTGCTCAGGAAGTGCTACAACATTAGATGAGCACACAGCTACCTCCAATGCGAATGCCTCATAAATGGGAATACTGAGTGACTCAAACAAAGTTGGCATAACTAAAAATTGAGACAATTTATACAGGTAAGGAAAATCCTGATAGTCGATATACCCCAGATGATGGATTCGATTTTCAAGATTCAATTGAGAAATTTTTTTTGCCAAATTTGGATAATTATCATTTTGAGAACCCGTCAATATTAAATGAATATCAGGATGCTTTGCAAGTACAAATTGAAAAGCCTCAACTAACCGGATGTGGTTTTTATGCTCCCAACATTGTGCCGGATAGAAAATAAAACGATCAGGTAACCGATATTTTTCTTTTACTATGCTAAACTTAGCATCGTCAATTTTATATGTCAGAAAATCTTTTGGCGGAGGAGAAGGAATGACAAAAATTTTATCTGCATTTGTATGCGTAAATTTCATTAGATCAGATTTAACAAAATCCGACTCGCAGATAATTGCCTTAGCTGTTTTGGTTAATGTTCTATTATAGAGCCATCTTGTGAAACGCGTGTAGCGGGAAAAAAAACCGGGGTAGTATTTTTCCTGCATATCATGAAATGTAAAAACAAACCTTTTCTTTAAGTAGAAATGAGGATACTCAGAGATACAAGGTGACAAAATTAAATCAATATCATGAAACTTATTGAGATCATCATTAGGGAGAAGCCAAGGTTTTTGAATAAAAAAAAGAAATTGAAAAAAACGAATTACTTTTTTAAATCCAGGATTACTGAATTCTTTTATCCTTCGAATTTCAACATTGTAATTATCAAACCGATGATCATCGTCAAAACAAAATACAACATAGGAATTGGTCTTGTCATCTCTCAGCGCATCAACAATCGATTGAGTATATTGATAAACACCACCACCGTATTTATTCCAAAAGGCAAGAATACCAATTTTACTCATTTGAAACGCTCCTTTATTCTGATGGCAGGGTTTCCACCCGCATATGAATTTTCTTCAAGTGATTTAACAACAATGGAATTAGGAGTAATGAATGAATTTTTATGAATAGTTCCACCAAGAACAATTGTGTTTAAACCTAGCCAAACATTTTCTTTAATAACAATCTGCGATTTAACATAAGCTATAGAATCACTCGAATAAGTTCCCATTTTACATAACGCAGGATCATTTGAAAGTGAATAAATTTTACAGCCCGCGGAAGCCGTGAAATAATCCCCGATTTGAACACCACCATGAGCCTGTATAATTGTTCCAGGCGCAAAATGTACATTTGAACCGATATTCAATTCCCCTTCTTTATAGAAAAATTCAGAGTTATCAAATCTCTTTTCTTTTTCAACAGACAGATTTACTTTACCAGCCATCAGAATACAATTTTTATCAATCCAAACATTATCACCTATAGTAATAAAAGATAAACCTTCCATTATTACACCCACATCAACCCGTAAATTCTTACCACAGGAATTGAATTTTCTTTTGTAAAAAGCTCTTCGTAAGCGCACACCTACTCCACCGCCAATATTGCGAATTCTGCTTTCGATAAGAGTCTGAAAAATATTCATACTAAGTAATTGACAGGAATAAAATTTAAAAGTAAATATAATGAAATATAGACTACAACAGTTTTTTCAATTCATCGCATATATATACTACCTCTTCTCTTGTCAAATCAAAATAACTTGGAAGATTCAAACCTCGCTGAGTGACTTTATGGGTAATTGGCGTAGAAGTTTGTGTATACATAGGCATATCTGAAACTGGGTAGAAATAAGGTCTTGAATCAATTCCTTTTTCTTTTAATTGGTTTAATAAGCGGTCTCTTTGTTCTTCGCTAAAATTCAAAACCTCTAGACATACCATCCAATATACATTTTTATAGCCAGGTCTTTGTATATTCAACCGTATATTTCTAACATCATTAAGTTCGGCATTGTACCAGCTAAAAATTTCAGTTTTCTTCGCAAGAATTTCATCCATTCTATCAAATTGAGCAACGCCTAATGCAGCTTGCAAATTTGTCATGCGGTAATTGTATCCAACCTCTGTATGCCAATATCTCTTTTCACTACTCATGGCATGATCGCGCAAATATTTCATCTTTTCGCAAAGAGCTTTATCGTTCGTTGTAATCATTCCACCTTCACCTGTAGTAATTACTTTATTTCCATAAAAACTAAAAACACCGGCCAGAGATAGCGACCCAATTTTTTTTCCATCAATTTCAGCACCATGTGCTTCTGCACAATCTTCAATTACAATAATATTATTTCGAGCAGCTACTTCATTAATCGCTTTCATATCGGCAGGGTGACCATATAAATGAACTGGGATAATAGCTTTTGTTTTTGGTGTTATTGCTTTTTCGAAAGCTAAAACTGAGATGCACAAAGTATCCTCATCAATATCAACACAAACAGGTTCGGCTCCAATATAGCGAACAGCGTTTGCTGTTGCAATAAATGTGAGATCGGGAATAATGACTTCATCTCCAGCCTTTATTCCTGCTGAAATAAGAGCAAGGTGTAAAGCTGTTGTACCATTCGAAACAGTAACAGCATATTTTGTTCCGCAAAATTTCGCAAATTTCTCCTCGAATTCGAAAATGTATGGACCCAGCGATGAAACCCAAGTAGATTTTACAGCATCTGATACATAATCAATTTCTTTTTGGGTAATGCTTGGTTTGGAAATCGGTATAAATTTTTTTTCGCTATTTGCCATTTTAATAAAGTGTTTTCTTAAATGTTTAGAAGTTTTTGAAATTCTTTAATATATTCCAAAGCCAAAGGCTCATATGAATAATTTTTAAGGCATTTTTCCTGTCCGGCCATCGCTATTTTTTGTCGTTCATCATCGTGGCTCAAATAATAATTTATTTTTTCGATGGCTTCTTCTATACAGTTGTAGCAAACAATTTCTTTATCCGGTATAAATATATCCGTTATTTCCGGGTTGTATTCTGTCAAAAGCAGACTCCCAACTCCAGTGACTTCAAACATACGCATATTCACAAAATGTCCTGCAGCAATATCACCATGAATATTAAAACAAATTTTTGAGCCTGCATGAATCTGCAACATTTCTTTACCCCAAGATTCACCTTGGTAAGCCTTCAAAATAGCGGACCCTACTAAGAATTTTTTAATTGCGTTTTTTACAGGATTGTCATTTACAAAACCATATCCCCATATTTTTAAAGGTGTTTTCCTTGCAATAGCCCTAAGATATTTTTCCCGGATCTTATGAAATTTTCCTATCCCGCCAATAAACGTCACTTCATATTTCTTTTCAAATGATAGTTCTTTTAATTCCAAAGGGTCAAAACCTGCACGAGTTAATGTAGCACTTATATTTTTACTTTTGAAATAATCATAATGCGGTTGAAACAGGGTGAAAACATGATCGATATTTCCAAGATACAAGTCCTTTTCAAACGGACATGAGATCCAGGCGCAGACTTTTTTTACATAAGGTCTAACATCTTTCACAAAGTCTCCAAAATAATCGAAATTACTGCTGATAAAAAGAATATCAGGACCAAACTTTTTGATTTGCTCTTTAGGAAGTGAATATTGCCAATTATTGTCAAGGACAATATTGTTTTCTTCTGCCCATTTAGATTGAAGAAATTTGAAATTAGGTGAGTAGATTTCTGCCGAATGACCGAGCCTTTTAAAATAAGCAATTAGAGTTAAAAAAAAATGAACATTTGTACTTGCTACAAAATCTAACCTTTCTTGATAAGTAGTAAGTTGAAGTTTCTGCGCTCTTGATTCAATGTGCTCAATTTGCCGCTGATGATATTTAAATAAAAAGAGTATTTTCATCGAAACACTATAATAGAGCTATTTTCAATTTCATTAACATATTATTTACTCAAATCTCTGAAAATACACAAATAATCCTGCTGACCAGGCACAAATTTTTCTTCCTTAATTGGCTCACAATGATAATTCAACTTCTTTAAAAAATCTATGCAATCGCGCTCAACTCCTTTGCTATGACACTCGTGTGTGGCAAGCATTAATTCTGGCTTGTGAATAATCAAAGTATTTTTCGCGCCTTTCAATACATCCAGTTCTGCACCCTCAACATCAATTTTAACAACAAAATTCTTTAATTCCAATTTGTCACAAATTGAATCCAAACACTTAGCCTCTATTGGAATTTTGGGCGAATTTTTATGAAGAGATGATGTTTCGCTATAGGTGTTTGCTGCAAGATTGGATGATGCGCTAAATTCTACAACCCGGTCATTATCTGCAACTGCTATAGGGAGAACTTCGATACTGTTCAAATGATTTAATTCAATATGATTGCTTATGAGTCTTAAATTTTCCTTTATAGGTTCTACAGCTATAATTCTCTGTGTTTTACTTTTACTATACTTGGAGGCAAGTAATGAAAAATAACCGGCATTGGCACCAATATCAATAAATGAATATCCTTGTTCCATTTTTGATTTGAGCCAAATGGCAAGCTCAGGCTCGTATTCGCCCAAAAGATAGCGCAAATCAGAAACCTTGTGAGTCCATATCAAACCGGACCCAAATCCTTTTGTTATCCTGGAATGCGCCTTGGGCCTCAATATGAGCTTAAGTTTAACTACACCTTTCCGAAAAAATCCGGCCATATAATTCAATCTAAACTATTTTTGTAAAGATATGCTATTAATTTTGAATTTGGGAAACCTGACACTTCCGTTTTTCTTAAGATTTTGAACAATATTTTAGACGCCCAATAGGGCATTCTTTATATAAATATTATATTTGAACAAATATAAAATATTTATTTTACAGCATTTGGAAAGTCCATTAATATCAGTCGTAACAATTACTTTTAACAACTTAACCGGGTTAAAAAAGACAGTTAATAATTATAAAAATTTAATTACCAGCAATAGTGAATTAATAGTTATAGATGGAGGATCTACAGATGGTTCTGAAAAGTATCTGACAACTATAAAATCTCTGTCTAATGATTCTATAAAGACTATCTCCGAAAAAGACAATGGTATATATGATGCAATGAATAAAGGTGTTCAGCTAGCCAGGGGGGAATGGATAGTTTTTATGAATTCAGGAGATACATTTTCAGAAAACAGCATCTTAATTTCGCTAGATTATTTATTACAAAACAATCAAACAGCAGCTTTCTACGGAGATACTAAAATTGAATACTCTGAATTTTCAAGAATTCAAAAAGCTTTCACTGGAAACTATTGGAAATCACTGCCATTTATACATCAAAGTTTTTATTGCAAACGTGAATTATTATTAGCGCATCCATTTAATACTAATTATAAAATTTGTGCTGATTACGATTTCTATTTATGGCTTGTTTCGCAAAATAAACAAATAAAAAATATTGAAATGATATTATCCTGTGTTTCATCAGGTGGGAAAAGCGACATAAACAGAACACGAGCATCACTTGAAAAATTAAAAATTTACCGTTCTTATACAAAACATGTTTCTCTCTCAAAATTATTTTACTTTTATATGGAATTTTTCAAAGGATTATTTGTTCGTATAATAAAATTAATTTTTCCAAAATTCCTTGTAAAATTATTAACTAAATTTAAATATAGAGTATCATAAAGTGAAAGTATTGTTTGTACAAAATATTGCCGGGATTGCAGGATCTGAAAAATATTTTTTGGCAATCATGCCTGAATTAATAAAAAAAGGTGTGAATTGCTCCTTTTTGGCAATATATCGTTCAAGAGAAAAAAAGATAGCAAAAGAATTTTGTTCACTTTTAAAAAACGAATCAATCACAGTTCACGAATTAGAAGTGAATTCATACTTATCAATTCAACCAATATTTAAAATAAATAGTTTATTTAAAAAACAAAATTATGATTTAATTCACTCGCACTTGATATATGCAGATTTTTGGTCTGCAATGGCAAAAGTCATTTTAAATAAAAAAATTAAAATCGTTTCAACGCTACATGGATACCAAGAATCACTGTATGTTAAATATTGCTTAACTCCAGAGCAACTTCCAAAATCATTATACTATTTTTTAGCTAAATTTTCACTTAAAACAATTAATCATATCTACTCTTGCTCTTATGGATTAAAGAAATTTTATGAAAAAGCAGGAATAGTTACCGAAAATAAAATTCATGTTATTCAACATGGTTTTGATTACCCTTTGATTTTAGAAAATGAAAACAATACAATACAAAACTCGCTTGAATTAGTAATTGTGGGAAGAGTTATTGAAAGAAAGGGCCACCATTTTGTAATTGATTGTATGTCGGAATTAATAAAAAAATTTCCGAATTTAAAACTAGTTATTGTAGGTGATGGAGATGCTGAACAACAACTTAAAACAAAAGTGAACAAATTAAAATTAGAAAAATATGTTGTTTTTGAAGGATACAAAACGAATGTTAGAGAATACCTCGGACATGCCAGCATAGTATTGGTTCCCTCATATGCAGAAGGCTTACCACTTGTAATATTTGAAGCTTTTTCTGTAAAAAAACCGGTTATTGCATTTGATACGATTGGATGTAATGAGGCAATAAAAAATAATGAAAACGGAATATTGATTACACCATTCAATATTAATGAACTTAGTAAAGCAATAGAATACTTATTACTGAATTTGGATGTAAGAATACGATTGGGAGAAAATGGATATTTTAAATTACAAGAACATTTCTCCCTTAAGAGAATGACAGAAGAAACTTACTCATTCTATTCAAAAATCACTTCAGCTTCTTAATTTTCTCTCTGTATAATGCTCCTTTATATTTCATTATATAAAGTGCAGAAACAAAGAAAGGAATACAAGGAATTTTATACCTTACCAAAGCACCGAAATTGTAGGAAGTAAAACCTACAGCAAATGCAAATAGTATTGCAAATAACAAACTCATCAAAATAAACGGATCCTGAATTGTACTTCTGAAAATATTTGTCAAACCAATTCTGAAAAAATTAATTATAACAAATAATAAAAAGTAAATACTTTCGAGAGCAGAAAAAACCATTACAGGGCTTTTCACCTCCCACAAATATGGCCTGAACAATGTTACATTTACTGCCGCTGGAAACTTTGACAACACTCCCAAAAGTGTAGGTTCAAACTCTCCAAGAGTATAACCTGACCGGGTACCACTTGCAGTTTCATTATCTGACAAAGCCGAATAGTGATTAGATTGCAATACGCTTGATGTGTTTAAAAAATTATCCAAAGAATATTGTCCACTTGAATTACCCAAATAATAAAATGTAGCGAATGCGCCTCCTAAAGCCAAAATAATAATAAAAGGGGCAACCACAAACTTGAGAACTTTGTTTTTAATATGATTTTTGTAAGTAAGCACAATCCATAAAGCACTGGCAGGTATAAAACTAACAATGATGTATGCTTTTATTGTAAAGATTACATAAAATGAAATTGCAAAAATAATTAAGGTTTTAATCTTAAAGTTTTTCTTTTCTACCATATTAAATATTGAATAAAGTAAAAAACCAAGAGCCCCCATTACAATAGAATCCTTTAAAATTCCGGAGCCCCAAAAGAAAACAGATGGAATAAAAAGTGTTGCAATAGCCATTTGTTTTAATAGTGCTGGATATTTACTAGCTAACACTATAAAAAACTTCCAAATTCCTAAAAATGAGAAAAAAGAAAAGAACAGAGTTGCACTAAAGTAACTTTTAGGCCCCAGCAATAGTAACACAGCAGTAATTTTCAATACAAGAAATGTATCATTCCCTCTTACATAGCTAAAAAATTGTTGTGTATAATAGTGCGTATCGGGATCATCGACATTTACTGATTGAAACAATATTTTCATCCCTATAATAGGATCAGAGACTAGCGCATCTGAAATTACTTGCGCGCTCCAAAAATAAAAGAAAGTATCACCAATCTGGTTATAGTAGTAAGTATATATTAAAGCAAAAGCAATGCCTCCTCCCATTTTTGCCCAATAGCCCGCAATAAAATACTTGTATTCAATTTTGTTGCGATTCTTGAACTTAATAAAATAAGCAACAGCTGTGATAATAAAAAGTGTAATTAAGGTCCAGACAAAATCTAAGACATCAACTTTATACAATACACCTTCATTCATTTATTCTATTCTTAGATATAGTATGGATACTCGATTTTGAAATTCTATTTTTCAGCACAATTTTTCTCCCATTTCCATGCACTGTCCATCATTTCATCCAACGTAAATTTTGCTTTCCAACCCAATATTTTTTCAGTGAAAGAAGTATCCGAATATATTGCTTCAACATCACCTGGTCTTCGAGGGCCAATCTTATAATTTAGTTTCACTCCTGAAATTTTTTCAAATGAGGCAATAGCTTCCAATACACTTACACCATTTCCTGTACCTAAATTGAATAATTCAAAGTTTGATTTTTGCTTATTCTCCAACAGGTAATTTAAAGCATTGATATGTGCAATAGCAATATCTGTAACATGAATATAATCACGAATACAAGAACCATCTCTAGTTTTATAATCATTCCCGCACACTTCCATCATTGGAAGTTTTCCAATTGCTGTTTGAGTAATAATTGGAACCAAATTACTTGCTTTATTAATAGGATTCTCCCCATTTAATCCACTAATATGAGCTCCTACAGGATTAAAATAACGAAGAGCAATTGATTGAAGGTTTTTATTTATCAAACAATAATCTTTGAGAATTTCTTCTCCGACTTGCTTAGTAAATGCATAAGGTGATTCAGCTTTATTTAAAACTGTTTTTTCACTAACAGGTAAAGCATTAATATTTCCATAAACAGAACAAGATGAAGAAAAAATAAAATTTCGAATATTGAATTTCAAACAGGCCTGCAATACATTCAACTGGGAATTTATATTGTTACTATAATACTTAAAAGGATTAGCAACCGATTCGGAAACAGATTTAAATGCAGCAAAGTGAATAACTCCAATAATATTTTTGTAAGCTCCAAAAACTTTTTCAACATCTCCAGGTATGCACAAATCTATTTCATAAAAATCTACTGATTTTTGAGTAATAGCTTTAACTCTATCGTATGTACTTTTAGATGAATTTGAATAATTATCAATGGAAACAACATGATAATTTGTATTGGTAAGTAATTCAATTATTGTATGTGAGCCGATATAACCAGCGCCACCAGTTACTATTACCGTTGGTTTATCATTTAACATATTCTCATTTTTTCTTTTTTCGTTCAAACTTATCTCCTGGCAATACATAAAAAGACTTTAACCATCTTATTCCGCTTGCTTCTGAAGAAAACATCTTTGTTGGAACTGTCGGCTTGTAAACACTTATATATAAATTATACATCAATTTATTAGTAAACGATTTCGTAACATACGCAATTGCTATCCGAGTATCAGTAACTTCTTTACTAGCTCCAATTTTTTTAGCTTCATCTGTAATGGAATATTCCGAACTTGCATTAAATAATACCAATGCTTTTTTTCCATCCAAAAGTTTTAAAGAAGCATTTATATACTCTTTTAAATTTTCGTTATTAATAGTTACTCCGGGAAGTATTTTAATTCTTAAAATACCATCCTCATCAATATACATTTCTGCTACTGATGTTGTAATTTTTTTCATTACACAATTCTTTCTAATGCATGGGGATGCATTGCAAAATTAGGAAATTTACCCGAAATAGCTCCTTAATTTATCACTCATATTAGCCTTTTAACACATTTTTGTTAAACAGCATAAATTATTAACTTTACAACCAATAAAACTAGTTTATGCAAGAACCTGTTATAAATTTAGAAGCAGAAAAAAAAGAAATACTAAAGCGCTACCGTGCGTTATTAAGGGCGTGTAGGAGAACACTTGAAAAAGGTGACAAATTGCTCATCCGTAAAGCATTTGACATTGCCCTGGAAGCGCATAAAAACATGCGTAGAAAATCCGGTGAACCTTATATTTATCACCCTATTGCTGTAGCAAATATTTGTGCCGAAGAAATTGGTCTTGGAACAACATCTGTTGTTTGTGCTCTCCTGCACGATGTAGTAGAAGATACTGACCTTACTCTTGAGGATATCAAACGATTATTTGGTACCAAAGAAGCTAAAATCATTGACGGACTTACAAAAATTTCAGGAGTATTTGACCAAGGCTCCTCTTTACAGGCAGAAAACTTCAGAAAAATGCTTCTTACTCTTTCGGATGACGTAAGAGTAATTCTTATTAAGCTTGCCGACAGACTGCATAATATGCGCACATTAGAAAGCATGAAGCGTGACAAACAATTAAAAATTGCTTCTGAAACACTCTACTTATACGCACCTCTTGCTCATAGATTAGGACTTAACGCTATTAAAACGGAATTAGAAGATTTAGGATTAAAATATACAGAACCAGAAGTATTTGATCAGATTGAAAAAAGCTTAATTGAATCGGAACCTGAACGCAAAAAATTCATTTCGAAATTTATGGTTCCAATTAAAGAAATTTTAGAAGAACAGGGGTTAAAAACAAAAATTATTGGTCGCTCTAAATCTATTTTTTCTATTAATAATAAAATAAAAAATAAAGGCGTTCCATTCGAAGAAATATTTGATTTGTTTGCAATTAGAATCATCATTGATACTCCTCCGGAAAATGAAAAAACAGATTGCTGGAGAGTCTATTCTATTGTTACAGATTTCTATCATCCTAGTCCGGACCGTTTACGTGACTGGATTTCTACACCAAAGGCAAATGGATACGAAAGTTTGCATACCACAGTAATGGGTCCTGAAGGAAAATGGGTAGAAGTACAAATCCGTACTGTGAGGATGGATGAACTTGCAGAAAAAGGTTACGCAGCTCATTGGAAATATAAAGACAGTGCAAACGAAAGTCAGCTAGATGATTGGATCCGTAAAATTCGTGAGATACTTGAAAGTCCAGAAGAAAATGCAATGGAATTTTTGGATGATTTCAAATTAAATCTTTTTGCTGAAGAAATTTTTGCTTTTACTCCAAAAGGAGAAATGAAAACGCTTCCTATTGGAGCAACAGCACTTGACTTTGCATTTGACATTCATACAAAAGTGGGTGAGAAATGCATTGGCGCTAAAGTAAATCACAAACTAGTTCCTCTAAGTTATAAACTAAAAAGTGGAGATCAAATTGAAGTACTCACTTCTAATAAGCAAACACCAAAAGAAGACTGGCTTGGATATGTAGTTACCGCACGTGCAAAATCAAAAATAAAAAATGCTCTTAAAGAAGTAAGAAGAAAAATTGCTGAGGAAGGAAGAGAAATGTTAGAAAGAAAATTCAATCATTTAAAGATTGATTTTACGGTAAATAATATAAATGAACTAGCTACTTATTTTAAATTACAAAGTAGTCAGGAATTATTTTATAGAGTTGCAGTAGGAAATATAAATATAAAACACTTAAAAGATTTCCGTCAAGAACACGGAAAAATAGTTCACAAATCGGGAAGCATTAAAAAAGCTGAAACAGCTCAATCATTAGAACAAATGGTTACAGCAGCGCGTGGAAAATCCGACATGTTAGTGATTGGTGAAAATTTAAATAAAATAGATTACAAACTTTCTCCTTGCTGTACTCCAATTCCTGGAGATGACGTATTTGGTTTTATAACAATTAATGAAGGAATTAAAATTCATAGAGTAAATTGTCCGAATGCAGTTCAATTATTATCTAATTATGCTTACCGAGTTGTAAAAGCAAAATGGACAAGTCAAGAGTTAATCTCATTCTTATCTGGAATAAAAATTACTGGAATTGATGAAGTAGGATTGGTAAATAACATCACAAAAATTATTTCCAACGAATTAAACGTAAACATGCGTTCCATAAGTTTTGATACAAATGATGGAACGTTTGAAGGAACAGTTATGGTGTTTGTACACGACACAAATCACCTAACAGAATTGATGAAGAAACTCAAAAAGGTCAATGGTGTATTAACAGTCACCCGCATCGATAGCAACAACTAATTAATTATTACAAAATCCTCATTTACAACACATTGAAGAGAATTTCATTGTGAATATCTTTCCTCTTTCAAACCAATAATTTTTGTAATTTTATACCTCTAATAAAAAAAGTATGTCTGGTACTGATACCAAAGAAACTGTAAAACAAATTTTTTCTGAATACCTTGAAAACCATGGTCACAGAAAAACTCCTGAGCGTTTTACAATTTTGAGTGAAATTTATTCTCATGGTGGTCATTTTGATATTGAGTCGCTATACATTCACATGAAAAATAAAAAATATCGTGTGAGCAGAGCAACTTTGTACAATACAATTGAATTACTTTTAAATTGCAACTTAGTAACAAAACATCAATTCGGAAAAAATTTAGCACAATTTGAAAAATCACATGAATTTAAACAGCACGACCATTTAATCTGCCAGGACTGCGAAAAAGTATTTGAGTTTTGTGATCCGAGAATTCAACAGATTCAGAAAATGGCAGGAGAAGTATTACAGTTTGAAATTAATCATCACTCTCTAAACTTTTATGGGAAGTGCAACAAACTAGCTAAAAATGGTGTTTGTGAACATAAAAAAATAAAAGATAAAAAAATAAAAGTATGATATTCAGTTATAAATCAAACAAACAAGGCGAAATCAATACCTACCTTTTTTATGGTGAGTTAATTGATCGCGGACAAGCAACATCTTTATTAGATGAAATAGAAATTGCTGTTGCAAAAAACGAAAATAAAATTCTTTTAAATCTTGCTGACTTAAAATATTTAAACAGCAGTGGCTTAAATATTATTATCAATATCCTAACTAAAGCGCGCAAATCAGGTGGAGATGTTGCAATTTGCAACGTAAATAAAAAAATCACAGAATTGCTGATCATCACTAAATTGAATAGTGTATTTAATGTATGTGATTCTGCAGAACAAGGAATTGCGATTTTAAATAAGTAGACAGTCAACAATAGACAAAAAGTCAAAAAAAAGAAAAAATTCAAAAGTGTTTATAAGCTTGTATAACAAAAGTATAGCACACACAGATTGGTATATTCGTAAAAATTCGTAATTCGTAGTTGTATGAAAGTAGATGTATTGTTAGGTCTTCAGTGGGGAGACGAAGGAAAAGGTAAAATTGTAGATGTTTTAACTCCGAAATACGATATCATTGGTCGTTTTCAAGGTGGCCCGAATGCCGGGCACACATTGGAGTTCAATGGTATTAAACATGTTTTAAGAACTATTCCATCCGGCATTTTTCATGAAAAATCCATCAATATTATTGGGAATGGTGTAGTAATTGACCCCGTTGTTTTTATTGCAGAGATTGATGCATTAATTAAAATGGGTGTTGATGTTAAATCAAAATTATTACTTTCTACAAAAGCACATTTAATTTTACCATCTCACCGTTTGTTGGATGCCGCTTCAGAAGCAGCAAAGGGAAAAGAAAAAATAGGTTCTACACTTAAAGGAATTGGTCCAACATATATGGACAAAACCGGAAGAAACGGAATTCGCATTGGCGATATTTCTTTACCAAACTTTAAAGATAAATACAAAGCTTTGGTGGAAAAGCACAAACAAATGCTTGCTCACCATAATTTCCCTTATGATCTTGCTTCAATGGAACCTGAATGGTTTGCTGCAATTGAATCATTAAAAAAATACCAGCAAATTGAAAGTGAGCATTATATCAATGATGCTTATAAGAACAACAAAGCCATTTTAGCTGAAGGCGCGCAAGGTTCCTTGTTAGATATTGATTTTGGTTCTTATCCATTTGTAACATCTTCAAATACAATTTGTGCGGGAGCTTGTACCGGATTAGGCATTGCACCAAACCGAATCGGAAAAGTTTTTGGAATATTTAAAGCATATTGCACCCGTGTAGGTAGCGGCCCCTTCCCTACTGAATTGCACGATGAAATTGGAGATAAAATCAGAAACAATGGTCGCGAATTTGGCTCTGTAACAGGCCGCCCGAGAAGAACTGGATGGTTAGATCTTCCGGCATTAAAATATGCTGTAATGATTAATGGAGTTACCGAGTTAATGATGATGAAAGCTGACATTTTAAGTGGATTCGAAACTATTCAAGTTTGCACGCACTACAACTATCAAGGTAAAAAAATCGATTATTTACCATATGACTGTTCGCCTGAATTACTTTCCCCAGTATATACATCATTAAAAGGCTGGAATCAAGACTTAACAGGACTTAGCAGTCCGGAACAAATGCCCGAAGCACTAAACGAATACATTTCATTCATAGAAAAAGAAGTAGGTGTACCAATTTCTATCGTTTCTGTTGGTCCGGATCGTACTCAAACACTCATGCGTAAGAAAGAATTGGTATAGTAATTGCCTGTAAGCAGCACCATTTATACCAACATAATGACATATACAGGAAATAAAAATTTGATCACCATAAAAATAAGATCGGTTTTATTTCCTGTTTTTTATTTCCTGCTTTTTATTCCTCTCCTCTCCCATTCTCAAAGCGAAATTAAATCCGGTGGAAAAAAAATAAAAATAGAACATGCCGGCTCATTACAATTTGATAAAAAATTGGGAAATGGTGCACAGCGGTTAATTGGTGACGTACGATTCCGTCAAGACAATGCATTGATGTTTTGCGACAGCGCCTATTTGTACAAAGACAATTCTTTAGACGCATTCGGACACATACATATTCAGGAAGGCGACAGCATACACTTGTATGGTGAATTATTAAAATACAATGGAAATACAAAAAAGGCTTTAATTACAAAAAATGTTGTTGTAAATAAAGGCGATATGCAATTGACCACAGATGAATTAAATTATGATATTGCCACAAGTGTTGGTTATTATGTAACTCCGGCACGTATTGTAAATAAAGAAAATACACTTACAAGCAATACAGGTTACTTCTTTGCAAAAAGCAACGACCTTACATTCAAAAAAAATGTTGTGTTAACCAATCCACAATTTGTTATCAATTGTGATACCATGCGTTACAATACTTCAACAAAGATTACTTACTTTCTTGGTCCTACAACAATAAAAAGCAAAGACAATTTAATATATGCTGAAGATGGCTGGTACGATACTTATAATGATCAGTCGCGTTTCAGCAAAAATTCCTATATCCTTACAAAAGAGCAAAAAATGTATGGTGACAGTTTGTATTACGACAGAAAGAAAGGAATTGGAAGAGCAATTAAAAATGTACAAATAATCGACACTACTCAAAATCTTAATATCAAAGGAGATTATGCTGTTCACTATGAGTTTAAAGATTTGTCATTGGTCACAGGCAATGCTTTAATGACACAGATATATGAAAAGGACACACTTTATTTGCATGCAGACACTTTAAAAGCAATTGGCAACAATAAAGCAAACAGTAAAAATCGTTCCGGAGAAAAAAATGCTGCTAAGGATCAAAAAGAACAAGCTTCAAAAGATAAACCACCCGTACTAAAACGGAAAATTAAAGAAATGAAAATTGTTGGAAAGGATACAACGATCATTTATGAAATGGTTAAAACCGACACTCAACAGCTTTTTGCTTACCACAAAGTAAAATTTTTTAAAAACGATTTACAGGGAAAATGTGATTCGCTGTATTACAGCACAGTTGACTCATCCATGCGAATGTTCGGGCAACCCGTATTGTGGTCGGACGAAAATCAATTAACTTCGGATAGTATAAAAGTTATTACCGGGAGTAAATCGATTCGTTCCATTGAGTTGAAAGGAGCTGCGTTTATAGTTTCCGAAGAAGACAGCTTGCGGTTTAACCAGATCAGAGGTAAAACGATGAAAGGATATTTTCAAAAAAATAAATTGTATTTAGTAAATGTTGAAGGAAATGGACAAACATTGTATTATATAAAAGAAAAAGATGAACTAAAAGCTGTAAACAGAGCCGATTGCAGTGACCTGAAAGTTTACCTCAAAAATAACAAAGTAGATAAAATAACATTTATTACAAAACCCGATGCAACACTTTTTCCTTTGGATCAAGTAAATGTGAAAGAATTAAAATTAAAAGATTTTAACTGGAGAAAAAAAGACAGACCAAACACACCAAAAGAAATTTTTATTTGGTAAAAAAAACACAAACATGAAACTATTCATTTATTCTATCCTTTTATTATTTATTGCTCCTTGCAATAGTTCTAAAAATTTAACAGGAAGTTCAAAAAATGATGTCCCTAAAGCAACCATTATTTACCAAACAACACCCTGTTTTGGACGTTGTCCGCTTTATACACTAACTATAAGTGGAGAAACGAACACAGCAACATTTGTTGGTACAAAACACACTGAAAAGATTGGCACCTATGTCAAATCCATCTCAAATGAAGAATTGAATGCTTTTGTTAAAGCATTTGACGCAGCACAATTTTTTTCTTTGAACGATGAATATTTAGGAAGCATAACTGATTTTCCGATTAAATACATTACTTACACATACAATGGGAAAACAAAAAAGATAAAAACAAGAAGTGGCGTACCCGAAGCATTGACTAAACTGGAAAAAACGCTGAATGATTATGCGGTAAGTGAAGAAGGGTGGAAAAAAACAGAGGACGGTTCTAATTCTAAAGATTAAGCCAGCACTCTGCTTTGCCAACTTTGTTTCAATGGAACTTCCCATTGTGAATCAAACGCTTCTTTCGAAGCCACCATATTATTAAAAACAATAGTAGATTCATTTACTATTCCCTGAGAAGCTAATTTTTCAAATTCAGATAACTTACAAACTTTAATTTCATTTGAACTACGATAAGCAACTTGCATCCTGTCAAATAAATTCAAACCTAATTTTTGTTCGAGTTCTTTTACAAAATGAACAGATTTATCGATACTACAGCCACTTGCCAAAGCTAGTTTTTCGTCTACTGCAATTACTACAAACAAATTATGAAGTACATCAAAACTAGCTTTTAAGCTTGCCCCGTGAGCGGACCAATCAGAAATAAATTTCAATCCTTCTTCTTCAACAGCCTTCACCTCAGCATCAGATAAAATTCTGTTGCTTTGATAAACCCATAAACGGGCATCTTGAGGCATATTAGTAAGTTTTGTCATTCTGTTTTAGATAATTTTGTGCGAGTGGTCATCCTGAACTTGTTTCAGGATCTGCGGGTAAGCCAATGTTAATCAAATCTAACATCTCAGGGTTTACCGACTTTATTAAATTTATTTTCCAGTCGCGATGCCGTCTTTTTAATTGTTTCTCCCTATTAATCGCCTGATCTATCCCAAATATTCTTTCAAAATATACTAAATCAAACAATTTGTATTTACTAGTAAAAGTAGAACCAACTCCTGCTTTATGTTGAGCAACCCTTGCTTCTAAATCACTAGTAACACCTATGTAAAATGTAGTTCTTTTAACATTGCTCATAATATAAACATAGCCTATCTTCATACTCCTTCGCGCAGATCCTGAAACAAGTTCAGGATGACGCCACACACAGTTTATTTTTATAAGTCCTTGGCTTGGGCAATCAATTCTGCCACATCTAATACTTTAACGGTATTTTCTTTATTAAAGTGTTTCACTCCGTCTGTCATCATGGTATTACAAAAAGGACAACCAACTGCTATCACATCAGGATTTAATGCTAATGCTTCTTCACTTCTTTCTATGTTCACTTCTTTGTTTCCTTTTTCCGCTTCTTTAAACATTTGTGCGCCACCTGCTCCACAACACAAACCGTTGGCTTTAGAGCGTTTCATCTCCATCAACTCGGCATCCAAATTTATCATTACTGAACGTGGTGCTTCGTAAACATCGTTCGCTCTCCCCAAATAACACGGATCATGAAAAGTAATTTTTTTTCCTTTAAAACTTCCTCCTTCAATTTTTATTCTTCCGCTGTTTAATAAATCCTGTAACAATTGAGTGTGATGTATCACTTCATAATTTCCACCCAATGCCGGGTATTCATTTTTTAATGTATTGAAACAATGCGGACAACCGGTTACAATCTTTTTTACTTCATAACCATTCAATACATTTATGTTTGTCATGGCCTGCATTTGAAACAAAAATTCATTTCCTGCACGTTTTGCCGGATCACCAGTACAACTTTCTTCTGTTCCCAACACTGCAAATTTTACATTCGCATGGTTTAATATTTTAACGATTGCTTTTGTAATTTTTTTAGCTCTGTCATCAAAACTACCGGCACAACCTACCCAAAATAAAATTTCGGGAGATTCTCCTTTAGCCAAATAATCGGCCATTGTTGGTACTATCAAAGGTTGATTTTCACTCATTGTTTAATTCTATTTTCTAATAAACATTCTCATCAATCTCCCTAACCCTCTTTTCAAAGAGGGAATAGATTCTTCTACCATTTAATTTAATACTACAAACAATCATTTTGTCACCCTGAGCGGAGTCGAAGGGCACTCATTTTGTAAATTTATTTTTCGAAAACCTCAATGGTAACTTCTTTCTGAATCAAATCTGTAAATCGTCCCTCATATCTTGTTGCACGCACCATGTGATTATCTATCCAATGATAATTCCCTCCTCTTGGTTTTCCCATCAGCAATCCATGATATTTAAAACCATTGTCGGCCAACCATTGTTCCGTTACTTCTCTGTGCGCTTCAGTTCTTGATGTAAAAAACGTAATGATGTGTCCTTCATCAAACCATTTATTCAATGTAACTAACGCTTCAGGATACAAAGCAGCTGTTGCCATTCTCTCAGGTTGTTCATTCGGAATATCGTCACACACTGTTCCATCAATATCTATCAAATAGTTTTTCACGTTTGATGGTAATACCGGACTAATCAATTGTCCGTTCTCTTCTTTTTCTATTAGATTCATAATTTATTCGTTCTTCCAGTTTAATCTATCCGCTTGGCTGAATTGCCATGGCGCTCCATTATTTTCAATGTTTGTAAACATTCCGTTTAATTCACTTGGTGCCGAACTTTGCTCCATCACCATAAACCTTCGCATATCCATAATGATGCTCAATGGATCAATATTAACTGGACATTCCTGAACACATGCATTACAAGATGTACATGCCCATAATTCTTCAGGAGTAATGTAATTACCCAACAATGATTTTCCATCATCTTTAAATTCTCCTTTATTGGCATCCATATTTTTTCCAACTTCTGCTAGTCTATCACGCGTATCCATCATTATTTTTCTTGGCGACAATAATTTTCCTGTGATGTTTGCTGGACAAGAAGAAGTACATCTTCCACATTCGGTACAAGTGTATGCATCCAATAATTGTTTCCAAGATAAATCGGTTACGTCTTTTGCACCAAAACGCATAGGAGTATTTGGGTCAACAACAGGTGGCACAAACGAAGGATCAAAAATAGCTTTCACTTCATTTGTCACAGATTCCATATTTGTAAATTTTCCTTTCGGTTCCAGATTGGAATAAAACACATTCGGAAATGCTAAAAGAATATGGAAATGTTTAGAGTAAGGTAAGTAATTTAAAAATCCTAAAACCATCACAATGTGTCCCCACCATCCAATTCGTTCAATCATGTGCAAAGCTTCGGGCGACATTCCACCAAAAAGCATTGGTCCGATGTGGCTGCTAATGATTAAACCTAATGAGCCCTCACCTAAATTCTCAGCATGTGATAATCCTTGTGAATAAAGCACCTCATCAGCACCATTCATCATAAAAATGAAACAGATTAATGTTAACTCACTTATCAAAATTAAATTCGCATCTAATTTTGGCCATCCATTTAATTCACTTTTCACCAAACGGGGAACTTTCAATAAATTTCTTCGGGATAAAAATGCAATTGTTCCAATAAATGCTAATACTGATAAAATTTCAATAAAGCTTACCATGAAAGTGTAGAATCCACCAAGCGATTCACGAAAAACACGATGACTGCCAATTGAGCCATCCAAAATAATTTCAATCAACTCAATTTGAGTAATTACAAATGCTGCATATAGAAACAAATGCAAAATAGCAGGGATAGGTCTCTCAAACATTTTCTTTTGTCCAAGGGCCACCAAAGTCATAATTTTTACACGCCCCGAAAATTTATCTTTTCGGTTAATATCTTTGCCCAATAAAATATTTCGTCTGACTTTGCGAGCATTGATGATAAAGAAAACTGCTCCTCCAAAGAATAATACAATAAAAATAATGCTTGAGATCATACTGAGAAAATTCTTAATCCAAAATTCTTAAATCCTAAATTAATCCTTAGGCTTATTTCTATCCTTCCGACCAAATACAGAAATGCGAACATAACGTTCAGGATTTATTCTTAAATCTTTTAATAATTTATCTAAATCTTCTGACGACTTATCCAATTTACGATACAAGCTATCATTATTAACTAGCATACCCATAGTTCCTTGTCCGCTGTTAATTTTAGTCATAATACTTGATGCTTGTCCTAATGCAACATCAGCATTATTAATTGCAGATGTAATATTTGCTTTTGCAAGCGAGTCGCTTATATTTGAAAAATTACTTATTACGTTTTCCAATTTGCCGCTATTATTCGCCAAAGTTGTAGCAAGCGTATTTACTTTTGAAAGTATACTTGAAATTTTACTCTTTTCACTTTGAACCATTGTATCCAATCTGTAAGAAGTAGTTTCCAATGAAGTGATAGCCATTTTGATACTTTCAAAACTCTTCGCTAGATTTTGACGAGCACTTTCATTAAATACTTGCTGAACCACAATCATTACCGAATCGATAGAAGAAATTAAACCAACCGCTTTTTCCTGCAAAGGAGCTATTGTTTTATTTACAGCCGTTTTTAAATCGTCTTCTTGAGCAGAAATTAAAGTGTCGCCATCCTCAGCATAAGTAGTTCCAGAACCAAGTATTAATTGAACTGCTTTTGAACCCAAAATATCAGAGCTCACAACTTTTGCGATAGAATTGTTTGGCAATTTCACATCGTTATCCAACAAAAGTGTTACAATTACATTTCCAGTTGTATCATTTGCCAGCACAATTTTCCCTACAATCCCAACTTTAAAGCCGTTAATCATCATTGGATTAGCCTCTACCAATCCGTCAATATTACTGTAAACTGCGTAAAATTTGCGTTGAGATGAGAAAAGGTCTCTCCCTTTCAGGAAATTAAAGCCATAGATAAAACATCCAATGGCAAGTGTGGTAACGATTCCTACTTTTACTTCTTTTGATATTTTCACTTCTAAAACGTTATAACGTTGCTCTGCAAATTTAAGGAATTATTAGGACTATTTAAGGGGAATTCTTTTTCCATCCTGCATTGCTATAACAAAGGCATCTTTAAACCCGTTTTTCCGCAATAATGCTTGTAATTTAGCAGCATCCGTTTGGCTTTTACACTCTCCGGCAGTGTATTTATAAATTCCTTTATCCACATATTCTCCTGGCTTTTCAACCCCGGAAAATTTATCTGAATTTAAAGGAATAGGCTTGTCGGATGAAGTAATTTGTACCTTGTAAACAATAGGTGAATCCGATTTGATTTTATCTTTTTCTTCAGTATCTGTCTTTACAACTTCCTCTGTATCACTTTTTACAGTATCTCCTTCTTCTTTTATAACAGGTGTAATATTTTTACTAATCTCCTTTAACTCCAAAGAATCTTCTTTGGTCATTTTATATTTTTCCTGTTTCTCAAAAGCATCATCGTACTTTTTAGTTACACCTTCAATCTCATCTTTATATTCACGGAAAGCTCTGAATAATCCTGATGCTAAATAATCCTGTCCTTTAACCGAACCCAAGAATTGCTCTTCTGCTGGATTAGTTAAAAATCCAATTTCTGTCAACACACTTGGCATATAAGATTTCCAAAGAACAAGTAAACTGGCGCGTTTAACACCTTTGTCTTTACGGCCAACCTTTTCGCCATATTGTTTTTGAACCTTAGAAGCAAAATTTAAACTTTGATCAACATAACTATCATTAAACATACTCATAATGATATAAGATTCATCGGAATTGGGATCAAATCCTTCATAAGTTTTAACATAATCGTCCTCCAATAAAATGGCTGAATTTTCACGAGCAGAAACATCCATTTTACCTTTTTCATTTTTAATACCCATTACATAGGTTTCGGCACCATGAGCATCATTATTACAGATGTCTTTTTTCAATTTTTTATCCCTGTAGCAAGCCGAATTACAATGAATACTGATGAACAAATCGGCTTTTGCTTTATTGGCAATGTTGGCTCTTTCCTGTAAAGAAGGGAAAATGTCGGTTTTCCGGGTGTAAACCACCTTTACATCCTTCATATTCTCTTCTATGTACTTTCCAAATTTAAGGGCTACTGCAAGGGCTATATCCTTCTCTTTATACTTTGCACCGTGGCAACCAGGGTCTTTTCCTCCATGTCCGGCATCAATAACAATGGTTTTAATAGCAAAAACTGGCTTGAATTTTGGAGAGAACGAGCTCACCAAAAAACAGGCGAAAAAAGGGACTATTATATATCGGACTTTTTTCAATGTTTTTAGTAAATAAATTAACAACAATTCAATGTTGGCAAACGGCTATTGTCGTTAGTCAACTGTTTATATTTTTACTTAGTTTTGAACCTGGTCAATTGTATTAAAACCAAAATTACTCGTTAAAATTGCGTATCGTTTCGCTAAAATCATTTTTTATCCTCCTTTGTTTGTTAATAACTGCAACAGACTCGGCATTTGCAATTCAGGTAATGCCTATCGATACTATTGTGAAAGCTACCGACACCCTTAAACAGGCTATTGAAAACAAACCTTTCTTAAAAGAAAAGGTTATTTATAATGCTACCGATTCTATGATGATTGACAAGTCAAATCAAAAAGCATACCTATATAATAATGCTGTGGTGCTTTACGATGGATTGAACTTAAAAGCCGGATACATTGAAATTGATTTTAAGAACAATATGGTGTATGCTACAAGCATGAAAGACAGTGCCGGCAAGGATATTCAGAAACCTGTTTTTGAACAAGGGGCAGACAAATTCACAGCAGCAAAAATTACCTATAACTTCAATACTAAAAAAGGAAAAATTGTGGATGTAATTACACAACAGGGCGAAGGTTTTATTCATGGTCGTGACATAAAAAAAGACACCAACAATGTGTATTATGTTGGCCATGGAAAGTATACGACTTGTGATTTAGATCATCCGCATTTTTACATTGGCGCAAAAAAAATTAAAGTTATTCCTGATGATAAAATTGTAACGGGTCCGGCTGTTCTTTTTTTGGCTGATATTCCTACTCCACTTGCTATACCGTTTGGGTATTTTCCAAACAAAAAAGGACGAGCTTCAGGGATATTGATGCCTACTTATGGTGAATCCCTCAACTTAGGATTTTTCTTAAAAGATGGAGGATTTTATTTTGGAATGAATGAATATGTTGATTTGGCTTTGAGAGGAGATGTATATTCAAATGGCAGTTTCGGAGCGAAAGCAGCAAGTAATTATCGGATGCGATATAAGTACAATGGAGCGTTTAACATTAATTTTTCACGCTTTATTGAAGGCGACAAAGAACTTCCAAATTCTACAATACGTAACGATTTTTTAGTTCGATGGAGCCATCAGCAAGATCCTAAAGCTCGTCCCAATAGCAGATTTTCTGCCAATGTAAACGCTGGTAGTAGTTCTTATAATAAGTACAATGGAAATGTCAATGGTGATTATTTAACAAACACCATGCAATCAAATATTTCTTACTCAAAATCTTTTTCAGGAACACCATTTAATTTTTCTGCCAATGCCCGACATAGTCAAAACACCATTACCAAAAAAGTAGATATTAGTTTACCCGAATTAGCTTTGAATATGAATCGTATTTATCCTTTCAAGAATAATAAAAGAGTGGGAACAAAATGGTACGATAAAATAGGATTGAGTGCCACAGCTAATGCAAGAAACGATATTAATACTTACGATACTTTATTGTTTACTGACAGAACTTTAAGACAAATGCGTAATGGTGTGCGGTTTACAATGCCAATAAGCACTTCATTTAATGTTTTGAAATATTTCACTCTCACTCCAACAATAAATACTGCAAGTAATATTTATTTTGAAACAATTCAAAAAAGATATGATCCAAATGTAAATTATGTTTTCACAGATACAATTACAGGTGCAAAAATGGCAAACGATTTTAGTTTGTCATCCGGATTAAGTACACGCTTGTATGGTGATTATTTTTTCAGAGGAAAAAGATTTAAGCAAATACGACACGTAGCAACACCAACCTTAAGCGCAAGTTATCGTCCCGATTTTAGTGAGAGTGGTTATGGTTATTACAAAACTGTACAAACAGATGCATTGGGAACAGAACAGAAATATTCTATTTTCCAAAACGGAATTTACGGTTCTCCGCAATCTGGAAAATCGGGTTTGGTTGGATTTAATTTAAACAATTCTATTGAAGCAAAAATTCGTCAGAAAACCGATTCTGGAAATGTAGATAAAAAAATAAGCTTGCTGGAGAGTTTTAATATTGGTCTTTCATACAACTTAGCAGCAAAAAACTTCAACTGGTCGTCCATCAATATTAATGGTCGCACGCGACTGTTTAATGTTTTGGATATTAATGCAAGTGCATTACTTGATCCTTATCAAATTGATTCGATTGGAAACAGAATTGAAGAATTTGAATACAAGAACAATAAAATTGGAAGAATTACAAGTTCAAATGTTTCATTAAGTACAAACTTAAGAAGTAAAGAAAAAGATGCGAATAAGCCAAAAACAAGCACAATGGGAACACAAGATGAATTGGATTATATTAATTCACACCGCGATGCTTATGTTGATTTTAATGTGCCTTGGAATTTGAATGTTTATTACAACATCAATTACAGTAAACCTGGAATTACAGAAAACATTACTCAGTCGGTAACATTTAACGGTGACTTTAGTTTAACTCAGAAGTGGAAAATAAGTTTATCATCAGGTTATGATTTTACTCAAAAAGAAATGACTTTAACTTCTATAAACGTTTACCGCGATTTACATTGTTGGGAAATGCGCTTCAATTGGGTTCCTTTCGGATTCCGTCAAAGTTTCTCCATCGACATTAATGTAAAATCATCTATCCTGAGAGATTTGAAGTTGAGCAGAAGAAGAGGCTGGCAGGACTACCAATAAGGAAGTTCAAAATCGAATTTCGAAAGTTCAATTTGTGGCTGATTAAAGTATTTGTATTTTAGCTCCAAAATAATATTCATTGTCACCCTGAGCGGAGTCGAAGGGCGTAATTCGTTAAAACTCGTAATTCGTAGTATCATGAAAAAAATCATCACATCAAAAAATGCACCTGCACCCATTGGACCTTATAGTCATGCTGTGCAATTCGGGAATATGTTATTTGTCAGCGGACAAGTTGGAAAACATCCGGCAACGGGAGAATTAATGCTTGGCGATATTAAAACAGAAACCAAACAAGTAATGGAAAATGTAAAAGGTATTTTAGCCGATGCGGGGATGGATACCAGCCATATTGTTAAAACAACAATTTTCATGAAAGACATGAATAATTTTGCAGCAATGAATGAAGTGTATGGTTCTTTTTTTACAGGTAACTATCCAGCAAGAGAAACAGTTCAAGTTTCGAGATTGCCTTTGGATGTGAATGTGGAAATAAGTGTAATAGCAATAAAATAATAATCTTAACAATTATTGGAATGAAAAAACCTCTTAGTAATTTCTAAGAGGTTTTTATTTAAAATTAAATTTTTGCTTGTTGCAACTGTGTTTTATATCCGGCAATTTTAACCCAATAAATAATCCAACAAACAATTCCTCCCAAAGCTGCTAAGCCGCCAAGAAACGGAACAATGCTACAACAATACAGAATACAATAAGTTAATCCGATGTTATAACCGGGACGATCTTCATCTACCTGAATTCCTCTAGTAGCGAACTCTGCTTTTAAAGAATCAGCTACCCGATTAACAACTATGAAAGACCAAACTAATCCAAATAATGGAATTAAAATCAACCAAACTTGGCCGGGAGGAATTTTTTGGTTTTGAACACTAACCTCATTCAATGTTTTTTGTAAGGTTAACAAATAAAAAATGACAGGAATCAATCCTATTGCAATACCAACAATAACGGCTATTACTATTATACTAACAAGTGCTGCTTCTTCCATTTAAATTAAGTTTACTGATTAATATATAAATTAATTTACTTCATATGCTTTAAATTAACAGCATACATTATAATAAATGCTACAGGAAAAATTGCACCAATCATCATAAATCCGCTAAATCCCATTAAAATAGAAGGAACTGCAATGGCAATGACCTGTCCGCATACATAAGCATAGAAACCTACTTTTCTAAGTTTCCACATCATTAAAGCACCAAACAAGCAAAATAAATTCGCTCCAACAGTACTAATAGCAAGTGGAAGCGCATTCAAAGCATTTTGATATCCCATTTCCATAATAGAGGCCATAAAACCTTCTCCTTCAAAAGCACCGCCTGACATTTCCATCATAGTTTCATATTCTTCTAGCGCATAAGGAGCTTTCACAAGGCTGTACAATCCACTCACTAATCCTAATCCAACAGCTATAAATGTTAAAATACATAACACTTTTAAAAACTGTGGCAATTTTGCCGGCACCATTTCACTTTGGTTTACTTCTTCCATGTTGTTTTTATTTTAAATTGTTTTACGAATGGTGTAAAAATAAAAATACTCCCGATGATGGGAGTATTTTTATCAAAAATTTTATGAACTACTATTTCAAGTGTTTCATGTTTAATCCGTACATTACGATGAATGCAGCAGAAATAACGATTCCTACAATTGATGCAGCAAATCCAGAATAAACAATTCCCATAATTAAAGAAACTACAGTAGCTCCAGTATATAACATGAAACCGCTTTTGTTCATTTTCCACATTTTAATTACACCAAAAAGACCAACAATTGTTGTTAAGAAACCAACAATAATGTAAGCCCAAGTTAAACCTACTCCAGGAGTAGCTGCCATAGCTGAAGACATTGCATCGCTCATTTCTCCACCCATTTCAGATGCCATACTTTCCATTCCAGAAACTGCAACGGAAGCTGCACCCATTAAGCCAATAACTGTGATGTATCCAAGGATTGCGAAACCTGCTGCAATAAATGACAAGATACATAATACTGTTAAAAATACCGGTCTTTTTGCGGTTTCACCGCCATTGTTTGTTTGTTCCATAGTTTTTTAGTTTTTAGTTTTTATTTAGTTTAATAGTTGAAATTCTTTAGCTAATAAACAAAAAAAGGCTGTTCGTCCAAAAGCCTCCCAAAATATGTTATTAACAAGTTATTAGTTAATAGCGAAAAATAAGCATTAAAAAAACATCCTTTTTATCTGATTATCAGATATTTTAGGGCTTTATTTAAACATCCTGATTTTTGAAATTATTTTTAGTTTTAAACCTTTTTTTTACTTAAAATAACTTTAAATCCGATTTCACAAAAAAATTATAACAGGATTTTATTTCATAAATTTTAAATGAAAGGCATAAAAACAAATAAACGACATTGCAAAAAATATGGCGTACCAGCTAATAGTAACATCCAAAAAGAGCATTGGAAGAAAAAGCAAAGCTAAATTTGAAAAGGCATAAAAATGAAATCCGATTTTTCTTAGCCGCCACATCAAAATCGCACCGGACATTGATCCTAGTGTAAATAACAAAGTTGTAAGATAATATGGCCAACCTGCTTGTATCACTTTTAAACTTGCACTTATTGTTTCCTGATCATAATCGGGTGACGACAAAATTATTTCTTTAATAACATCCGCCATAAGCGGAGTCATTATTGACGACAAACTACTCAATCCTGTAAAAATAAATGTTAAAATACATAAAGTGGATAATGACCTCGGTCGTTTTCCTCCTTCTTCGGGATTATCGTTTTGCGTATCGTCCATTTTAATTAAAACTTATTATTACTCCATAATTCAAAATTCTTTTTTTGCTCTTCAGAAACTTTAGTCTGCTTTTGCATTTTAATAGTTTTATAAAATGCTCCCGGCTGCGGATTAATATTTACTGATTTTACAGTTCCATTACTTGAAAAAGTAATTTGCGATGACACACTTCCAAAATAATTGCACCATTCCGTAAAATTAGTTCCGCTCGCATCAGGTTTTACCTGCATTCCATTAATGGAAAGTATATCATCGTTAATTCCTATTCCGGCATTATCTGCAGCTGAATTCAGGTAAACGGCAGTTACTTTACAAATACCTTCTACTCCATTTACTTTTATTCCTAATGCATGTTCATTAAATTTTGATACTGGCTCCATTGTTAACTCGCAACCAATGTAATTCATTGCATCACGCAACAATGGCTCATAATCTGCTTTGCCATTTATATAATTATTGAAAATATCATCATAAGAAGTACCTGCAAAATGTTCTACAACTGCTTTATAATCCTTATCGGAATAGCCTTTCTCTTTTAATGCAAACTCATTATACAAATGACGCATCACATCATCCAAAGAGTTTTTATTTTTTGAATTTTTTCTGATAAACATATCCGTCACAAATGCCAACAAATTTCCTTCGTCATAAATGTTTGTTTTACGATTTGGAATTCCTGGTGCATAGCCATCCAACCAAGTATCAAAAGAAGAATCGGCAACCGATAAATTAAATCGTCCGAAATTATCGAAGTGCTTTTGTAAACGTTCGTTAAAAGTTTTTAAATAATCGCTTTCATTAAAAACACCACATCTGTAAAGTAAATAATCGCCATAATAAGTTGTAACACCTTCGCATACATATCCGAGTTTCGAATAGTTTTCTTTGGTGTAATCGTATGGTTGCATTTCTACCGGACGGATTGTTTTGATATTCCAAACGTGAAATAATTCGTGACAGCTAACTCCTAATAAATCTTCATACAATTCTCCTTTCATGATGTTGTAACCTGGTCCGAGCGCACAAACAGTTGATGTAGTATGTTCTACTCCATGATACATTTTTGTTGGCAAAATCTGAAATAAAAAGTGGTATGACTCAAACGGAGCATGCTTCATCATCTCCATTTGATGATTACAGAATTTTGTAAAATCGTTGTTTATTTTTTCCCAATCGGGTTTACATTCACCCTGAAACCAAACATTGAACTCTTTTTCTGCACAATTAAATTTATTGTGTTGCAATGTTGCTGATGCAATAAAAGGAGAATCGGCTAATTCATGAAAATCCTTACAGGAAATAACATTGTTTTTATGCGAAGCTCCACATGCGAGTTTATATTCTTGTGGTAATCGCAATTCCATTTCACAAGCTTCATCAATTTTTTCAGGAATATAAACACAGCAATTAACCGGATTCATATATAGTTGAGTTCCATCTAAAAAAGTAGAACCAGCATTTAAATCAACAGCGTAATAATTATATTTAATATGCAGTTCAGATACTCCTTGAGTTTGAACTTTCCAGCAATCTTTTGTTATTTTATGAAAGCTTAAAGCATTTCCTTTTTCATCAAAAGCAGCCCATTTTTGAACATTCTTGGCAAAATTGCCTAATTCGTAGCGACCAGGACGCCAAGCAGGCAACTGAATAAGAGTTTCATTTTCATTGACTTTGCTAATAAACTCAATATCAATAAAATGTTGATGAGGTTTTGTATAGGAAATTATATACTTCATATCTGCGAATTTTTACGCCCTTCGCTTCTCGACTCCGCTCGAAGTGACAAAGCTCAGGGTGACAATTAAGTTTTCACGAATTTACTAATTACAAATGATAAAATACACAGATTAGTAAATTCGCTTTAATTCGTTATCTATGAACCATTTTTTTTGCTACTTTCGTAGTTATCAAATCAAATTTATAATTCAACATTTATAATTTATAATTTCAAAGAAAATGACTTACGATTTAATAGTAGTAGGAAGCGGTCCGGGTGGTTATGTGGCTGCAATAAGAGCATCACAATTGGGTTTAAAAACAGCTATTGTAGAACGCGAAAACCTTGGTGGTATTTGTTTGAACTGGGGCTGTATTCCCACAAAAGCATTATTAAAAAGTGCTCAGGTATTTGAATACTTAAATCATGCGGGAGATTACGGAATAACTGTAAAAGGCGGAGAGGCTGATTTCGGTGCAGTCGTAAAACGCAGTCGTGATGTAGCAGATGGTATGAGTAAAGGTGTTCAATTTTTAATGAAGAAGAACAAGATTGATGTTATTACAGGAACAGGAAAAATAAAAGCCGGTAAAAAAGTGGATGTGACTGCTGATGGCAAAACAACTACTTACGAAGCAAAACATATTATTATTGCAACAGGAGCTCGTTCTCGGGCTTTGCCAAATTTACCTCAAGATGGTAAAAAAATAATTGGATACCGCGAAGCATTGACTTTACCGAAAATGCCAAAAACAATGGTAGTAGTTGGTTCCGGAGCTATCGGAAGTGAGTTTGCTTACTTCTATGCAACCATGGGAACAAAAGTAACTCTGGTAGAATTTCTTCCAAGTATTGTTCCTGTTGAAGATGCAGAAGTTTCAAAACAACTGGAGCGCTCTTTCAAAAAAATGGGTATTGATGTGATGACAGAAGCAAATGTGGAAAGTGTTGATACTAAAGGAACAGATTGCAAAGTAAAAATCAAAACCAAAAACGGAGAAAAAATTGTTGAAGCAGAAATTGTATTATCTGCAGTTGGAATTCAGGCAAATATTGAAAACATTGGTTTAGAAGAAACAGGAATTGCAACCGACAAAGGAAAAATCTTAACTAACCCATATTATCAAACAAACATTCCGGGATATTATGCCATTGGTGACTGTGTGGGCGGACAAGCATTGGCACACGTTGCTTCAGCAGAAGGAATTATTTGTGTAGAAAAAATTGCAGGACATCATCCGGAGCCATTGGATTACAACAACATTCCTGGATGCACTTATTGCCAACCCGAAATTGCATCAGTAGGAATGACAGAAGCAAAAGCAAAAGAAGCAGGAAAAGAAATCAAGATTGGTAAATTCCCATTTTCAGCAAGTGGAAAAGCGAGTGCTGCAGGAGCAAAAGATGGTTTTGTAAAATTAATCTTTGATGCAAAGTATGGTGAACTATTAGGTGCTCACATGATTGGTGCAAACGTAACAGAAATGATTGCAGAAATTGTTGCAATACGTAAATTAGAAACAACAGGGCATGAATTGATTAAAACAGTTCACCCTCACCCAACAATGAGTGAAGCAATTATGGAAGCTGCTGCTGCTGCTTATGGTGAAGTGATACACATGTAGCCATTCGACTTCGCTCAGGCTGACAAACAATTGAGTAGACAAAAGACAAATTAAAAAACCGTCCCGAGTACTTGGGACGGTTTTTTTATACCTTTTTTCTGAATGCGTGTACAGTACCAACTATAGAAAAAGCAAACATTATCAGCATAAACAATACCCATGCTAGGCCTATTTCATCAAAACTAATTCCTCCCGGACTAGAGATCATCAAGGCATCCCACAAAATCATAATACTTGTCAGAGAAATACCAATAATAGAAAACACTTTGATAGTTTTTGTTTTTAGTCTTATAAGTGAAAGAATGAATATCGTTTCCATAATTAAAAAATAAATCAGGGTAATGATTCCCGCTGATACAGTTGCCTCTTGTGCTTTATCGTGATAATATTCAAAGTTATCCTCAGAACCATAAGAATCACCATAAGAATAATAACTTGCCGAACGACAAGAAGATACTTCATCCATAAAGTATGCTGAAATAATCATGGAGAAAAAAGTAAGTACAATTGCGGAAATATAAAAAGCTCTTAGCATAGGATTAAGTTTTTATTAATATAATTATTTTGCATTTGACAATTGAGTTCTTAACCATTTTAATGCACTTGTTTCATCTGTAAACAAGGCAGTTTTAGCAACCGGTTTATGAAATTTAATAATGAAATTTCCAACTAAACGATTTGCTAATGAATTAATCAAAATAGCTTGGGCGATCATATTTTTTTGCGCTTCAGCTGTTGACCCCCATTCTCTTGACTCTTTAGTAACAAACACTTTTGTTCTTGCATCAATCAGAGCAACAAATTTTTTCCCTTCAGTAAGTAATTGTGATTGTTGCTGCATTAACTTTGATTCTTCTAAATCAATTTCCGAATTTTCTATTAAAACAATGTGCAAGATTCCTGCCTCAATTAATTTAAAAGTGGCACATCTTGTTGAAAGCAGATTGTTAATTTTATTAAACGACTCGGTCATTTGATTTTACAACTTCCTCTTTTAGCCAATCAAAAGCATTCTCTTCAATAGAAAATATTTTTGTTGCAGTATATGGTTTGTTAACTTTAATAAAAAAATTTCCTATTAACATGTTAGCCAATGATGTAATTACAAAAGCAGTTGCAATCCTATCCAATGAATATTCTTTCCCAGCAATTAAAGCCCTGGCTTCAGACGAAACATTAAAACGTTTTGTAGCATCCAATAAAACACAATACTTATTGCCTTTAGACAGCTTCAACAACATAGAACGCATTTCAATTGCATCATTTACTTCTAGTTCAGCATCTTCATTAGGTGTAACTCGAAGAATAGAATCACCTAAAGACTCAATTTTAAACTTATTATGGAGTAACATAAATGAATGAATTATTTCAATAAGCTAATATACAAAAAAACAAAGAGAATTATATACTCAATAATGCTATAAAATCAGAATAACAACTTTGTTAATGTGCATCATAGTAAAAACGATTATTATTTTTCGAATACATTTTATTTTCAACTAATCTAATCGCTTGTTTAATTAAATTATTAGAGTAATCATTACTTGAAAATTCTTGTAGTGCATTTAACAAAGAAGGTAAAACATCGGAATTTTGATTAAAACTCTCTGCTTTAAATAAAATAAAATTTCTTGTATTAGCTGAATAAAGAACCACATAACAATTATCTTCATAGTCAAATATATTAGTCCTGTCAACTGAAAATAAATTGAAAACACAATCACACTTTTCTAAAAGCTGAAAAATTTCTGAATTATCTGTTGAAATTGAAATCATAATGGCTAATTTATGCAGAAAAAAAATGATTTATTAGCAATTTAAACAGATTATTATAATTTTGTTTTCAAGAACTACTCTATGTCTATAAAATCTTTAATTGAATACTTTGTAAATCCTAAGGACAAGTTACATCCCGATAACTATCGTAAGGGAAAATTCTTTATTGTTTCTACTTTTATTTTCTTCTTATTTGCTTTTGCTGGTGAATTTTATGTATTGCTTTCTGACATTCCCAAAGAAGATGTTCTAAGCGCTGCTATAGGCAATGGGATACTTTGCGCCTTTGTGATAGCAACTTTTTTCATTTATAAAAATTTTGGAAAAAGAATATTGCTTGTGAACATTATCACCATCATGGGATATATGTCAAATATTGGAACATACGATTTTTCTGGAGGTATTTATTCGAGTGATCTGGCTACTGGTATTGTTATTTGTTCATGGATATTTCTGGTAGCAGACAAAGTATCGGGAATTTTTTGGTTTGCAGTAACGTTCTGCACTATCTTATTTTTCTATTTTGCTGAAATAAACGGCTGGAAGGATTTTAGAGCTGATTCAGTAAATCAAGGAGCGGAGTATTACGTGTTTAATTTTGCTTTTTCTGCATTTTTTCTGGGAATAATTATTATTCTTCATGAAGCAAATAAAGATAGATACCTAAAAGAACTGGTTTTATCAAAATCGGAAGTAGAAAATAAAAGCAAGGAACTGGAAGCACAAAAAGAAGACATTATTTCAAGTATTAATTACGCAAAACGTATTCAATATGCTGTACTTCCACATGAAGAAACAATTTATAGATCCATTCCTCTTTCCTTTATTTTGTACAAACCAAAAGACATAGTAAGCGGAGATTATTTTTGGTTTCATGAAATTGACAAAGACAACTACATTATAGTTTGTGCCGACTGCACAGGCCACGGTGTCCCAGGAGCTTTTATGACTGTAATTGGCAGCAGTTTACTAAATCAAATTGTTATTGATAATAAAATAACTCAACCATCAAAAATACTTTCTGAGTTAGATAAGCTCATCAACATGACCTTAAAACAACAAAAAGAGCATGAACATTATGTTCAGGATGGAATGGATTTAGCTTTATTGAAAGTCAACAAAAGCACAAAAGAATTTATTTTCACCAGTGCCAAACGACCGGCAATATTAATCCGCGATAAACAATTGCAAGAATTCAAAGGAAGCAAGTTTACTTTAGGTGGAATGGTAAGTGGAGAAAAAAACTTTGAAGAAATAAAAATGAATTATAAAGAGGATGATGTTCTTTATATGTTTACAGATGGATTTACAGATCAGTTTGGCGGACCGAAAGGAAAAAAATATTCAATTAAGCAATTACGGGAAAATTTATTGTCGGTTCATAAACTACAAGTAAACGATCAAAAAACGCAACTGGATAATTTGATTGTTAACTGGCAAGCCCAACTGGAACAAGTGGATGATATCTTATTGATGGGAATAAAATTTTAGCTCTTTCTTATCAGCTTCGCCATGTAAAAACCATCGAACCCTTCACTAGGAAGTATTTTTCTGTCTTCTATAAATTCGAAATTTTTATTCTTATCTAAAAATAATTCAACTTGTTTCTGATTTTCACTTGGCAAAATACTACAAGTAGCATATACCATTATTCCATCTTTCTTCAACATTTGAGAATAATTTGAAATAATTGTTTGCTGAACCTTTTGAATTTCATTTATAAACTCTAAACTCAGCTTCCATTTTGCATCCGGATTTCTCTTTAAAACTCCTAAACCTGAACAAGGAACATCTAACAACAATCTATCAGCAGCATTTTTAAATTTATTTAGCGAGTCGTCATTAATCATTTGAGTTTGAATAATACTCACTCCGCCTCTCTCAGCACGTTTTTTTAATTCAATCAATTTCCTTTCTTCCACATCCATTGAAATAATTTTGCCTTTATTTTTCATCTTGGCAGCAATGTGCAAAGACTTCCCTCCTGCTCCGGCACAAGCATCTATCACCGTCATTCCTTCTTTCAAATCCAAAAATGGTGCAATCAATTGTGAAGACGCATCCTGAATTTCAAATAATCCTTGTTTATATTCGTTTACATTCTGCAAATTTTGTCGCTTTACCAACACCAGTGCATCAGGATAATCACCAACAGGAAAAGTTTCGATGGATTGTTCTTCCAACAACTTCTTTAATTGAATCAGATTTGTTTTTAAAGTATTAACTCTCAAAACAACTTGTGCTTCTTTGTTTAGTTCATGAATTTCTTTTTCCCAAACTTTTTCTCCCAATTCTGAGCTCCCTAATTCATCCAACCAATCAGGAATAGATTCATGATACTTTCTTATTGACTTAGCTTTTTCGGAATTGTTTAGTATTTGAATTTTATCAATGTTTATAAATTCTTCCCAATCGGGTAATTCTACTTCTTTTATAATTTGCCAGGTGGCAAAGAGTTTCCAATAATCAGAAGTTTGTTGTGGATTCTCAACTTCACTGGATTTCAAGATAAATCTCCACCAACGCACCATTTCATAGGTTGTTTCGGCAATAAAACGCCTATCACGGGAGCCCCAACGGGAATTTTGTTTTAATACTTGCTCAACCGCTTTATCGGCATATACCCCTTGAACAAAAATCTGTTGAAGGGTTTCAATAACAGCACTTACAAGCGGTTTATGGAATTTCATTTTATTAACAAAGTAATTGTGTAAAAATACACAATCGGGAGAAGATTATGCCTAATTAAACTCGTCAAAAAATAGTATTTTTGGTACCATGAACTTCTCCTCCAAACTAATCGAAGAAGCTGTAAACGAATTCAGTAAGTTGCCTGGTGTTGGTAAACGGACTGCCTTGCGTTTTGTTTTGCATCTCATGAAACAAGATGCTTCCGAAGTAAACAAATTTGGCGGAGCATTCATTAAACTCCGTAATGACTTGCGCTACTGCGAAAAATGCCACAATGTTTCTGATAAACCTATCTGTGAAGTATGTGCAAATCCGCACCGGGACAATAGCGTAGTTTGTGTGGTGGAAGACATCCGCGATGTAATGGCTATTGAAAATACACAACAATATCGGGGCATTTATCACGTTTTAGGTGGGATAATTTCCCCAATGGATGGAATCGGTCCGAGTGATTTGAATATTGAAACACTTGTTCAGAAAGCCACATCAGGAGAAATCAAAGAAGTGATAATGGCATTAAGTACAACTATGGAAGGCGATACTACTAATTTCTACATCTATAAAAGATTAAAAGAATCCAACGTTACAGTTTCTACCATCGCACGAGGAATTTCCATTGGTGATGAATTGGAATATGCGGATGAAGTTACTCTTGGCCGCTCTATTGTTAATCGTACTCTTTACGAAAACTCCTTATCATTCAAATAATTTTCGGATGTGCGGATTAGCAGATGTACCGATATACCGATTAGTGAATGTACAAATGTGAAGATCTACCAATATACTGATTAAAAAATATTTATGGAGCCTAAAAAAGACAACTTAATACTTGATTTAACTTTCAATTTTTCTTTGGAAATTGTAAAATATACTGAACAACTTGAAGGATTAAAAAAATACAACTTATCAAACCAGTTATTTAGAAGTGGCACCAGTATTGGCGCTAACGTGCATGAATCTCAAAATGCAGAAAGCAAAGCTGATTTTATTCATAAATTAAAAATATCAGCCAAAGAAGCAGAAGAAACAAAATACTGGTTAAAAATTTGTCAAAATTCATCTAACTACCCAGACTGCAAACATCTTTTATCTCAAATTGAAAGCATCAATAAAGTTTTAGGAAAAATTATTTCATCGTCAAAGACTAACACTCGAGCGTATGTCCAATAATTTTTTCATATTTCACCCCATTTGCATATCTGCACATCTGCAAATCTGCACATCTAACAATGTTCATTTCGGCAGACTAATCATTGTTAACACTAATTTCTTCGAATGAAACTAAGTGTCATCATTGTTAACTATAACGTTCAACATTTTCTTGAACAATGTCTACATTCTGTGCGCAAAGCATCAAAGAGTGTTTCGACTGAAATTTTCGTAGTCGATAATAATTCTGTTGATGGCTCAGTGAACATGGTCAAGGAAAAATTTCCTGAAGTCCAACTCATCGAAAACAAAAAAAATACAGGCTTTTCTTTTGCAAACAATCAAGCCATGCGCATTGCAAAAGGCGAATACTTTTTGCTATTAAACCCAGATACTGTTGTTGAAGAAGATACATTTGAAAAAGTAATTGCCTTTATGGATTCACATCCTGATGCTGGCGGATTGGGCGTGAAGATGTTAGATGGTAAAGGAAATTTTTTACCTGAATCAAAACGTGGACTCCCTACTCCATCGGTTGCATTTTATAAGATCTTCGGATTCTCTCGACTTTTTCCAAAATCAAAAACCTTCGGAAAATACCATCTTGGCTTTTTAGACAAAGACAAAACACATGAAGTGGATATTCTTTCGGGCGCGTTTATGCTTATGAGAAAATCTGTTTTAGATAAAGTTGGTTTGCTGGATGAAACTTTTTTTATGTACGGGGAAGATATTGATCTTTCGTATAGAATTATTTTAGGTGGTTACAAAAACTACTACTTCCCTGAAACCCGCATCATTCACTACAAAGGAGAAAGCACAAAAAAAAGTAGTGTGAACTATGTGTTTGTTTTTTACAAAGCCATGGTAATTTTTGCCAACAAACATTTTTCACAAAATAATGCCAAACTTTTTTCTTTCCTAATTAACATTGCTATTTACTTAAGAGCAGGTGCTGCTATTTTCATCCGTTTTCTAAAATCAATTGCACTACCCGCTTTTGATTTTGCATTAATAATGGGTGGTTTGCTTTTAATAAAAGATTATTACGAAAAAAATATAAAATTTATTGAAGGAGGTTCGTATTCCGATACACTTACATCCATTGCATTTCCCGCCTACATACTCATCTGGATGTTTACTGTTTATTTAAGTGGTGGATACGACAAACCCATTCGTTTATTCAGAGTTATCAGAGGAATTTTAGTTGGAACAGGGATTATTTTAATTGTATACTCATTATTACCGGAAGCCTACCGTTTTTCCCGGGCATTAATTATTTTGGGAATGGGCTGGGTTGTTCTATCGTATTTAATTTCCCGATTAGCATTTCACTTAGCAGGATTCAAATCGTTTAGCCTGAACCCCGACAAAAGCAAACGTATTGCAATCATCGGTCAACAGGAAGAGTACGAACGTGTCAGCCGCTTACTAAAACAAACCAATATCAATACTAGTTTTTTAGTTTTTATTAGTGCTGATGAAAAAGAAAGTCACCATGCCGATTATGTTGGCAACATTAATCAAATTGAAGAAGTAATTGAGATTTACAAAATCAGCGAAGTAATTTTTTGTTCCCGCGATATTTCTTCGCAAGGCATTATCGATTACATGCACACTTTGGTTTCTGCCGATGTAGATTTTAAAATTGCTCCACCGGAAAGTTTGTCTATCATAGGAAGTAATTCAATTGATACAGCGGGCGATTTATACATCATTGATGTAAACTCTATAGGAAAACCCAAAAACAAACGCAACAAACGTTTGTTTGATGTTTTGTCAGCTTTTTTAATGTTTATTCTTTCACCTCTTCTGATTTTAATTCAGGAAAACAAAATTGGGTTTCTGAAAAATATATTTTCTGTTTTATTCGGATATAAATCCTGGGTGGGTTATGGAACCGATAAACACGACCATTTACCAAAACTTCGGCCATCTGCACTTTCTCCTGCTGATGCAATTAAAAATTTCAATATAAATGCCGACACAAGAAATCGTTTGCATCTTGCCTATTCCAAAGATTATAAAATTGAGAACGATTTGAATATTGTTTGGAAGGGAATTAAGAAGTTAGGGAATTAATATTTTTACAGATTATTTTTTCACTGCTCTTGCTCTCAACAATATATTAAACAATTCCGCTGTAGCAACTGCATCACCTTCTGCTCTATGTCGGGCATTATTAGGAATACTCAACGCTTCACATAAATTTCCCAAGCTGTATGACTTATGTCCTGGAATTAATTTTCTGCTCATTTGCACGGTACACAATTTTGGTCGTTCATAATGAAATCCCAAAGAAGCAAATTCATCTCGAATAAAATTATAATCAAAACTCACATTGTGTGCTACAAAAGTTTTGTTCTCGGTAAGCTCATGAATTTTTTTTTGCGACTTGATGAAATTTAGGTGCACCAATTACCATTTCGTTGGTAATGCCTGTAATGTTAGTATACAAAGGGGAAATGTAACATTCGGGGTCAATCAAAGTAGAAAATTTATCGACCACAGTTAATCCATCGTGAATTAAAATACAGATTTCTGTAATTCGTCCATTGGGATAATTGAATTTACCTCCGCAGGTTTCTATGTCGATGATAGCGAACATTGATACGAAGATAAAAAAATAACCGCAGAGGGCGCAAAGAAGGCGCAGAGGACAGGGAGAAATAGTTAATAAAAAATCCGCAAAGAAACTTATTCTCTGCGGACCTCTGCGGGTTTTCTCCTTTTTCTCTGCGGTTTATTTCCCCATCTCTACTCTGAATGATTGCAAGAAACGAATCATACTTTCTAAATTCAAGTCTTGTGGTTTAAATTCACCAATATTTAAGCTGCACACAAAACTCCACACTTCAATAATATTTTCGGATTTAACGGTATACGGAGTATATATCGGATTATCGGAATGAAACTGAAATACATCGTTTGATTTTTTATCTTCACGATACAACCGTTTATAAACCACTCCATCTTCTTTGGTAAGGATGATATATGTTTGTCCTTCTTTAATTTCTTTCAATGTCTCCAAATATTTTCCCACTACAAATGTTCCATCTTTTAATGGCGGCATCGAATCTCCTTTGATGGAGAACGCACGGTGTTTTCCTACAATTTTGAATGGTAAATTCATAATTGGCAAGTCCTCAATAAATTCAGGATCGGCATAACCTGTTAAATAACCGGCTACCGCTTTTGCAGGAACGACTTCTACCATATCCTGATTTTGCCTGTCAACAATCACCGGAAACAGGATTCTGTTCTTCCCGATTTCCAACAAAGATTCGGGGTCGGTTTTTGCCAAATCTCCTCTCACCAAGGCATCAATCGCAATGTGAAAATGGTCGGCTATTTTGATCAAAAGATCATACGGAGGTTCGGCTCTTCCTTCTTCATAGGATCCTAACCGGGAACGAGAAATATCTAATTCATCCGCTAACTGAGTTTGAGATAGTTTTTTTAGTGCTCTCAAAACACTAATGTTTTTGGCTATTTTTGACATTGCTAACATATTTAGCACAAAAATACTAAATATATTTGCACATTTGCAAATGAAAACTGAAAATTATTTTTTTATGTGATTTCTGATTTTTAACGTTTTCGAATCGGGGTGCTGTTTTCAAGAAAAAAAATAAACAACGCCATGGTTATTTAAATAATGAAACCATCCCGATTTTTAGATTTCTCGACAAGCTCGAAATGACAACAATAGGATACAATCATCGAGAGGCGCGGGGCAATTTCCGAAAAGCAATTGAAAGAGATTGTCTCGCTGCCTTCACAATGACGAAAGTTAATTAAGGTATTAAGTTAATTAGGGAAATGGGGTAATTAGGTTAAATAAGGAATTAGGGGATTACCCCCATTTAACCCTCCCGATAGCTATCGGGATAACCTATTTAACTTAATCAACTACCCAACAATGAACCAAAACTCTCTCCATAACAAAACCGAATCCCGAGTATTATTTGTTGATATGAACAGTTTTTTTGCCAGCTGTGAACAACAATCCAACTATTGGCTGCGTGGCCGACCGGTTGGTGTTTGTGTTTATACAGGAAAATTCGGTTGTGTGATAGCTCCTTCTATTGAAGCAAAAAAAAGAGGCGTAAAAACCGGAATGCGACTCAATGATGCCATAGCTGTTTGTCCGGATTTAGTTCCACTAGAAACCAATCCCGCACGTTATCGTGATTTTCATATAAAGATTATGAAGGTTTTGAAAAAATATTCGGCCGATGTGATTCCAAAGAGTATTGATGAAGCCATTGTAAATCTCAACAATTATGAATTAGTCCATAAAGATGTAGTTGAAGTTGCAAAAAAAATTAAATACGATATTAAAAATGAAGTGGGCGACTGGCTGAAATGCTCTATTGGAATTGCACCCAATGCTTTTTTAGCAAAATTGGCAAGTGATATTCAAAAACCGGATGGATTAACACTTATTACTCCCGAAAACATTGATGATGTTTTAAGTAAATTGCGATTAAAAGATTTACCAGGCATTGCAAAAAATATGGCGGAACGTTTACAAAGAGCCAACATCAACAATCCTGTAGAATTGAGGCACACTTCACCCGAACGCTTGCGAATCATCTGCAAAGGAATTGTAGGCGAATATTGGCATAGAAGATTGAATTTCGGAGAAGTGGATATGTATGATCGTACCGAATACAAAACCATGCAAGCAATGCGTCACTTATCAATGGCACAACGCAAAGAAATTGAAAATATTGAATCCATTTTATTGTCGCTTTGCTTAACACTCGAAAAACGAATGGTGGAAGCTAATGTATTTTGCCGCACAATTGGTTTTCATACAGGCTACGAAAATGGCTACAGCTATAACGACAATATCAATATGAGCATTCCTATGCAAGACGGAGTTGATATTTTGCAAGCTTTAAAAAAACGCATGAAACATTTTGAAGATATCAATAAATGTGAAAAGGTGATAAATGAAAATTCCACTTCGTTGAGCGTTTTTGTGGGCAATTTTGTAAATGAAAATGTGGTACAATACGGAATGTTTGAAGACAATAGCAGAAAAGATAAACTGCGTAAAACGGTATACGCATTAAAAGATAAATTCGGACTAAATAAGCTCATGCGGGGTGCCGAAATGAATGATGAAGGAGTTGTAAAAGATGTGATTGGTTTTGGCTCCGTTAAAGACTTGCATGCATAATCTATAAAAAATGTTCCGGTACATTGCGTACCTACGGCACGCTAAAATTTTTAACATCGTATTATTCTACCGATATTTTGTCCCTACGGGACATAATAAAATAAAAAAACGAAAAACAATCTTCGCTAATGTTTTTTTTACATAACGGGCATATATATACCGATATTTTGTCCCTACGGGACATAAAAACGGAAATGGTTGTTGCCAATATTTTGTACAGAATGGACACAAACAGAAATCTCCTGTAACCTAAAAACAACACACTTGTCCCATAGGGACAAAATATTGGTAGAAATCATCATCCAACACCAAACGCAAGTCCCGTAGGGACGATATATTCGTGTTATATTCCACCCAAATAGAACTAACAATTTCTTCCCTCCTATTTTCAAAAAATCTTCTATATTTACAATGGAATTTACCGCACGACATTTATATATATGAAGAAGTTAATTTTTATAACACTAGCATTTTTCTCGTTCACCTTGGATTCATTTGCTCAGTTTCCCGAATCCAATTTCCAAAGTAGCAGCAGTCAGTATTATTGGAAAAATCGTAAACCATACGAAGGATATTGGCAACAGGATGTACATTATAAAATAACTGCTACACTTGATGATCAAACAGATATCATTGATGCAACAGAAGAACTTACTTATTATAACAACTCACCTGATGAACTTTCTTTTGTTTATTTCCACCTATACAACAATGCTCAAACAAAAGGTTCTTATTTAGAAGATCTTTATAAAAACAACGATATAAAAGTAAAGTTTGGCAAATATCAGGAACAAGGATTAGGAACTGTTGTTTCAAAAATTACTGTAAATGGCGTTGATTTAAAAATGGAATTAGACAATACTGTTTTAAAAGTCTTCCTCCCTACTCCAATAAAATCAGGCGAAAGCATCACATTCAAATTAAATTTCAAAACTTATTTCGACAATGGTTCCATACGTAACCGTATGAAGATGTTTAATGCATTTGGTTACAAACATTATGATGTAGTTCATTGGTATCCTCGCATTTCGGTTTACGACCGCAAAGCAGGTTGGGATACCGACCAACACATGGATCACGAATTTTATGGCGACTACGGAACATTTGATGTAGCATTTACATTTCCCAATCATTATATTTTGGATGCAACAGGAATGTTGTTAAACAAAAAAGATGTAATGCCGGAAGATTTACGTGCAAAATTGGATATCAAAAATTTTGCAAAAAAACCTTGGAACGAAAAACCTTCTGTAATAATTGAGCCAAACGGAACAACAAAAACATGGATGTTTCATGCAGAGAATGTGCACGATTTTGCATTAACTGCAGATCCGACATATCGTATCAGCGAAACAGAATGGAATGGAATAAAATGTATTGCATTGGTTCAAGAACCACATGCAATAGGCTGGCTAAATGCGGCTGAATACACAGCAAAAATTATCAAAGTAAATTCCGAAGATTTTGGAATGTATGGATACAAAAAAATGATTGTTGCTGATGCACAAGACGGAATGGAATATCCGATGTTAACATTGTGCGGAGGTTTTGATCCTAACTATCGCGATTTGTTTGTGCATGAAATAAGTCACAACTGGTTTTTTGGAATGGTTGGTTCTAATGAAACATATCGTCCGTCATTAGATGAAGGGTTTACACAATTTATTACCAACTGGACTTACGAGCGCATTGATGGAAAAGAACGTATTGCCTATTTACCAAAATCAAATTATGTAAAACGGTTTATCGAACCCGATTATGTCCGTAACAGTGAAGTTTATAACGGTTATATGAATTCTGCAGCAAAAGATGTAGAAACATTTATGAGTTTACATGCTGATATGTATAATGGTGCTATCCGTCACGGTGGCGGCTATTCGCAAGTATACATGAAAACAGCAACTATGTTGTATAATCTTCAATATACATTAGGTGATTCACTATTCAAAGCAGCTATCAGCAATTATTTTAATGAATGGAAATTTGCTCATCCTTATGTAGAAGACTTTAGAAATTCTATTATTCAATATACACATGTTGATTTGAACTGGTTTTTTGATGAATGGATGGAAACTTCAAAAACAATTGACTATGCTGTAAAATCTGTAAAGAAAGGCAAAGGAGAAGATGTATACAAAGTAACATTGGAGCGCAAAGGAATGCAGATGCCAATTGATTTTGCAATTGTTGGAAAAAACGACAGTGTATATTATTATCACATTCCGAATACATGGTTTGTTAAACAAACAAAATCAAAAGTGTTGTCACGATGGATTGGATGGGACAATGTGCAAAAAACGTATACTGCCGAAGTAACCATTCCTGGAGGAATAGCAAACGTAATTATTGATCCGAGTACACGGTTAGCAGACGTAAACATGCTCAACAACAATCAAAAATTTCCAATCAAATACCGCTTCGATTCAAAAATTTACAATCCATCCGATTGGACCCGTTATGAATTATTTGCTCGTCCGGATGTTTGGTACAACGGTTATGATGGATTGAAAGTAGGATTACACATGAATGGAAATTACATGGCTTACAAACATATTTTTGATGCAAATGTTTGGTTCAATACCGGAATAGCTCAAAACTATTTGGATACTACTACAGAGAACAGCGCAAAAGATTTGTATGACAATGTGAGTTTCCGTATCAACTACAAAACAGCTACAGATAAATTCATGAAGGGTTCTTCTTTTTATTTTTCTGCAAAAGCATTGGATGGTTTAAATGCATATACGGTTGGCTTCGACAGGACAGATATCAAAGGAAAAAATAAAATATACTTGTTTTTTAAATCGATGTATCGAAAAGGATTGAATGACATTCCTTATTTATTAATGCCCAAAGAATGGGATCCGAACCAATTAAACAATAGCTTAAATGTTGGCTTAGATCATTCTTACAATTATTCTGCAGGAACAGGGAACATAAACATTGGTTTACGCTCAACAGCTGTAATGAGTGATTTTGATTATCAATGTGCGAAAATCACAATGATAAATCGCACTAAACTTTGGAGATTACAATTGAACACAAGAGTATTTGGTCAGTTCGGAACAGCAAAAAACGGTGCTAAAGAATCGGCTTTATATCTTGCAGGTGCAAATCCGGAAGAGATGATGGATAATAAATATACCCGTTCACAAGGATTTTTTGATCCAACTTGGGCTGAGATTGGTGCAACTACAAATATTTTTCATCACGGAGGCGGATTAAATTTGAGAGGTTATGCCGGATATCTTGCTCCACAAGTACAAAGCGATGGCAGTATTGCATATACTTATAGAGGAAATACAGGTGCTGCAATAAATGCTGAATTAGAATTCAGCGGTATAGTAAAAATTAAAAGACAAAATTGGTTAACTAAAACATTCAAACTAACCACGTACTTATTTGCAGATGCTGGAATTATTAACTACAGCAAGGTAACTGATCCATTTATTAAAATGTCGGACTTGCGTGCAGATGCGGGAGTTGGCGCTACATTAACCATTAAAAAATTTGGTGCATTACAAACAGTGAATCCTTTAACTATTCGCTTTGATATGCCATTTTTCTTAAATAAAATCCCAGCTACTGATAAAGATTTTTTCCAATATCGTTTTGTAATTGGAGTTAACAGAGCTTTTTAAAAACAAATAAAAAAATAATTATGAAAAAAATAATCGCAATTACATTTGCAATCATCACATGCATTACTGCAATTTCACAAACAAGTGAAGAGCAATATGCAAAAGCATTGAAACTAAAAATGGAATTAAAATACAAAGAAGCATTTCCAATGTTTCAGGCATTATTAAAATCCGATTCAAACAATGTCAACTATTTACAATTTGCAAGTTATTGCTATTCCAAATACGGATATTATTATGTAACTGCTGAAGCAGACAAAATGAAACATTATAAAAATGCTGAGTATCTGGCAAAAAAAGCAATCAAATTAAATGAAGCAAGTGCAGATGCGCATTATGCATATGCAATGGCATTAGGACGTATAAATGAAAATGCAAGTTCGAAACAAAAAATTGCTAATGCCAAATTAATTAAAGCACAAGCCGACAGAGCAATCGCATTGAATCCAAAATTAGCTGGCGCATACCATATTTTAGGAAGATGGCATCGGACAATTGCAGGTTTCAGCGCAATCGAAAAAGCAATGATCAATTCATTTTTTGGCGGAGTTCCTCCGGGTGGTTCTTATGATGATGCGGTTAAATCATTTATGTCGGCAATTGGTATAGAGCCGAAATACATGAACCACCAATATGAATTGGCGCAAACTTATTACGATATGGGAAAAAGTGTAGAAGCAAAACTTTGGGCTAAAAAAGCATTGGAAATTACTCCATCCAATGATGATGATATTAAAGCAAAGAAAGATTGTGAAGCTTTGCTGAAGAAATTAAATTAAAAATAAAAGCCTCGAACTTTCGGGGCTTTTTTATTCCCCTTTATGAAATGGCAAATACTTATGGAACTCAGGAGCAATTTTCAAAACATAAGTCAGACCTATATAAGTTGAACTTATTACAACCGTTTTAACAATCATTGAAATAATTGCACTGTCCATCAGAGGCAAAATATTGGCTACTCCAAAAGAGACTAAAATAACCGTGAGAATTTTTAAGCTCGACAAATCATAGGGCTGCATTTTAAAGAAAATCAAAATCATTATAAATTTTGCAATATTATAAAGCACAGCCAATGCTCCGGTTGCCATTGCTGCTCCTATCATTCCATACATTGGAATCAACCAGATATTTAATATCAATGCTAAAACCATAAGTACTATCAACAAAACTGTACCATAAATATATTTTGAAGAGTTGAAAATAATTGAAGTGTTTATTCCTGTTGAAACATTTAGAAATGCAGCACAACAAGAAATAATAGTAACATTAGCTCCAACATGGTACTCTTCCGGCAACAAGCTCAACAGTTCGTGCACATTACAAATTATTCCAACCAATAAAATTCCACCAATCAACATTAAATATTTCACCGATTGATAGTAAATTTTTTTGATGCTCTCTAAGTCTTTATTGGCAAATCCTTGTGCCACTTTTGTGTGAGAAATTCGCTCCAAAGAATTCAAAGGTATTTCTATTATAAGAGAAATATAAGCAGCAACGGCAAACACACCAACGTATGACAAATCCCAATATTTACCAATTAAAATTGCATCTAAATGTTTTAAGCTCAATGATGCAACATTTGTAAGCGTTAAAAATAATCCATAAGAAATCAACTTATTTACTCCTACTCCTTGAAAATAGTTTTTGTCGATTTTAAGAGAAGGCCTATCAACAGAAAACAAATAAACACACATCCAAACAGTTTGAATTAAATAACTAAATACAAACAAGTAAATAAATTGCGACAAAGTAATCCATTCATAATAATAGCAAACAATTAAAGCAATAAAAATTAAACGCGATAAAATTCCTTCTAAGAAAGTAATGATGGTGGTTTTAAAAAGAGATGCTGAATAAGCATTCAAGGCCATATTCACACCCATAATCGTAGCAAGAGGAAGCAACAGATCAAAATAATAAGTAAACATGGGGGATTGATCAATGTATTGATGAACAATCGTGTTTCTAAAACAATACACCAACACAGCACAAATAATTGTTCCCAAAAGCGGAAACAACATCATAAAACCAAAATAGCCATGATGCTTTTTTTCTTCATTCCTGAAAAAAGGAAAAAAACGGGTAGTGATACTGCTAATTCCTAAAGGTAAAATAGTTGATAGTAAACTTGCGGCTGCAATCAATATCCTCGTCAAACCCAGCTCTTCCGGCTTTAATAAATTTGGTTGAATAAACATTAAGCTGATGAATCCAATAGCTACACCTAAATAAGTGATTAGTGCATTTTGAATTCCTTGCTTTTTAATTGTGCTCAATGTTATATAATTTATTTAGGTAACGAATATTAAATGCAAAAATTGCAGCATTAAGTCATCGATTTTTTTGAAACTTTATGAAATGGAAATCTTAATAAAATGTAAAAATGATTAATTACAGTTTGGAAAAAGCCATAATGATGCGACATAATCAAAAACCGTTCACCCAAAGCTACTTTCCTACGTTTATTAGATGTTCCTCCCGCTAAAAATTTAGAAATATAATTTTTAGTATTAACAATTTTATTAGATTTTTTCAAGACTTCAATTACCCAATCAATATCTGCACTTACAGCATACTTTAAATTATACTTTTCGCATAAAGAACGTTTCGCAATAAAAGATTGATGCGAAACACACATTCCGAATTTCAAACTTTTCCAATCTAGTTGTTCAGGGGGAGATAATCTTCTGTCTCCCAACACAAGTCCTTGCTCATTCACTACAGCTGTATTTCCATAATACACGTCAGCATCTCCCAATGCAACAACAGATTCAATAATATCATTAGAATATAATTCATCGCCTGCATTTAGGAAAAGTACATAATCACCCGTAGCAGTAGCCAAACCTTTATTCATTGCATCATAAATTCCGTTGTCCTTTCCGGAAAGTATAACTGCAATATCATGCTGATATTTTTCTGCCAACTCAAGTGTTCCATCGGATGAAGCTCCGTCAATAATAATATATTCGATGTTCGTATAGCTTTGAGAAAGCACACTTTTAATTGTACGCTCAATCAACGATTTAGCATTGTAAACAACAGTGATGATACTTATTTTGGGGTTGAATTGCATTTATTTTCTGTAAAAAATGCCGTTGCATTGCAATACTTTACCTGTTTTATTGTCTGTAAAAGCCGGCACAATGCTCTTCAATACAAAACCCTTTTCCTGCATATATTCCAATATCTGTGGCAATAACCAGGTTTGATTTTCATACAAAGGAACCAATGATATTTCCATTTCAATCCCTGTTGCCTTAGCAATCATACCCTGAGCTCCTTTCAACACTTCCTGCTCGAAACCCTGAACATCTATTTTCAAAAAAATATTTTTTGCCTGACCAATATAGCTTGGAGCAATTTCATCTAAAGGAAATACTTGAACTTTTTCAGTCCCGATAATTTTCGACTCAGGAGCACCTTCAATATGAGAATCCAGCATTTTTAACAAAGTACTACTCACCGAGTTTGCAGAAATATTAATTTCGATTTCTTCTTTTTTAGAACCAATAGCACAACGGGGAGCAACACTCCAATTCGGAAAACTGTTGCTTTTTTTATTAATTATTGCTCGAGCAGAGGACAATGGCTCAAAAGAAACAACTTTGTGCATATATCCGGCATCCATTATTCCCGTAGCATATTGTCCTACATTTGCTCCTATATCAAATACCAAATCAATTTTGTAGTGTTCAAAAAGCTTAATGCGTCTCAAATCCTCACTAGTAGCTGCATTGTACTTCCGGATTAAGATTCCAAAACTTTGAAATATTTTTTTTGTTATACGCTCAAAACTGCTCATTTCATTAAAAAGTATTAGACTACAATATTAATGAATTTTGAGAAGCTTTGGGAATTTTATGCCCTCAAAAGCGCTATTTAAAAGAAATTGATAAAGCATAATTTTATTACATTTGTAAAGCATGTCGGCCGAAAAGTCATATAAAGAAACCAGTGGATTTATTAGTCAGTTCACCAACACCTGCATTTCAGTTTTGAAAGTTTTGATTCAGTCAAAATTTGCAAACACCTTATCTAATGAAACCAGCAAGACATGTATAGTTTTGGGAAACGGACCATCACTTAAAACATCATTAACAAATCACAAGGATTTTTTTAAAAAACATACACTTTTTTGCGTGAATAGCTTTTCAATGAGCGATGAATATGTTGAACTTAAACCTCAATACTATGTTATTCTTGATTATAGTTTCTGGAAAAGCGATGGAAAAATAATTTTAGATACATTGGAAGCAGTCAAAACAAAAACTACTTGGCCAATAACACTTTTAGTCCCTCAAATGTCGGCAGGAAGCAAACGTTTTGAAGAACTTTCAAAAGCAAATCCCAATATTCAATTGCAGTATTTTAATTACACTGTCTTCAAAGGATTTCCATCAATATCGCATTGGTTTTTCACTAAAAACTTGGCTATGCCTCAATCACAAAATGTTTTAGTAGCAGCCACTTTTCTTGCAATCAATAGTAATTTTAAGGAAGTTTATGTAGTTGGAGCGGATCACACATGGCATGAGAATTTACATTTGGATGAGAATAATCTTTTAAGTTTACGTCATATTCATTTTTATGATGATGTTGAAAAAACAACTTACATTCCTTTCAAAAAAGGAATTCATTCAACAGAAATATTTAAGGTGCATGAAATTTTTGCAGCTTGGGCAAAAGTATTTTATGGCTATATTGCATTGGAAAATTATTCAAAGTATAAAAATTGCAAACTATACAATGCCAGCGAAATAACATTTGTTGACGCATTTGAAAGAAAAAAATTATAAATGAAAGCATTGTTTCAAACTCCTTTTACTTATTGGTTTCGGTGGCTTTTTACAAAATGGTCATTGGAATTAAAATACAGCAAACAACATTTGCATTTGGAATACATGGCCGAAGTGAAAGATTGCAAATTCAATAACTACAACACTATTTATAAATTCGCTCGTATCCGCAATTCGGAATTGGGTGATTTTACTTATGTAGCTAGAAATTCTCAAATTTATAACACAAAAGTTGGCAAGTTTACTTGTATTGGTCCGAATGTGAGTACAGGAATGGGAGCCCATCCTGCTTCCAATTTTGTTTCCAGTCATCCATTATTTTATTCCACTTTAGGACAATCATCCGGATTAGTAATCGTAGAAAAAAACCTGTTTGAAGAATTTCCAACCACCGAAATTGGTCATGATGTTTGGATTGGAAACAATGCCATTATCAAATATGGGGTAAAAATTGGGGATGGTGCTATTATCGGAGCTGGTGCTATGGTAACAAAAGATGTTGAACCTTACAGTATTGTGGGTGGTGTACCTGCAAAAATCATAAAATACCGCTTCAGCCAGGATGAGATTGAGTTTTTGACCCAATTCAAATGGTGGGACAAGGATTTGGAATGGCTGAAAGCAAATAAACACCAGTTTCAAAATATTGGTGATTTTATGTCTAAAAACCCAATAAAATAAGGCTACTCCGACCTATTTTTCCATTCTTTAAAATCTTTGGTATTTCGCTAAACTCTGCTTAATTTTGGGACTTATTACAAAACCCTGAAATATGTTAGATTTAAACGGAAAATCAATTTTAATTACCGGAGGTACCGGCTCATTAGGAAAGCATTTAACTAAAAATATTCTCTCAAAATTCCCGAAAGTAAAGCGCTTGGTCATCTTTTCAAGAGATGAACAAAAACAATTTGAAATGGCGCAGGAATATCCACACAGCAAATACCCGGCAATCAGATATTTTATTGGCGATGTAAGAGATGGCGACCGTTTAAAAAAAGCATTTACTGAAATTGATTATGTAATTCACGCTGCAGCCATGAAACATGTTCCTATTGCAGAATACAATCCAATGGAATGTGTAAAAACAAATGTGCTTGGCGCAGAAAACGTTATCAATGCCTGCATGGAAATGGGTGTAAAAACTGTAGTTGCACTTTCAACCGATAAAGCCGCAGCTCCTATCAATCTTTATGGTGCAACTAAATTATGTTCCGATAAACTATTTGTTGCTGCAAACAACATCAAAGGAAAAGCAGACATCAAGTTTTCTGTTGTTCGCTACGGAAACGTAATGGGTTCAAACGGCTCAGTAATTCCTTTCTTTTTGAAAAAACGTAAGGAAGGTGTTTTACCTATCACCGATATCAATATGACACGCTTCAACATTTCTCTTCAAGGCGGTGTTGATATGGTTTTGCATGCTATGGAAACTGCCTGGGGCGGAGAAATATTTGTTCCGAAAATTCCATCCTATAAAATAACAGATGTAGCCACAGCAATTGGCCCGGATTGCAAACAGGAAATTGTTGGGATTCGTCCGGGCGAAAAAGTACACGAAGAAATGATTACTTCTTCCGATTCATTCTCAACTTACGATTTAGGAAAATATTATGCTATTCTACCTCAAGTTCCGAATTTTAAAATTGAAGACTATACCAAACACTTTAACGCAAAACTTGTCCCTCAAGGATTTCAATACAACTCTGGCGAAAACAAAGAATGGTTGAATGTGGAAGATATGCGCAAATTAATTAAAGAGCATGTTGATTCTTCGTTTAGCATCTAATCACTTAAAATAAATTTTTAATTAAGCTATGATTCCTCTTACCATTGATGAATACTTGAATGATGAAAACCCTTGGACAGGCAGACTGAGTGGCAAGACAGAATTTCATAAAACAAGAAATGTTCAGCAAATTGAAAACGAATACAATCTTGACAAATATGCTAAACTAGTAGCTTTCGATTTTAAAACAATTGAAGAATATAAATCAAAAGAGTTTGAACAAGCCGGATTACATCCTGTAACAGGAGAAATTATTATTTCGTTGGAAGATGATATTTTTAAAGTAACCATTCCAAAAGCAAGAGAACTTTATTACAATCTGATAACTTCAACAATAAAAAAATACACTTCCGAAAACATTTGTGAATTGGGCTGTGGTTATGGATATAATTTATCCTATTTAGGAAAAAATTCTTACGGAGGCGATTACTGCAAAAATGCTGTTGCTTTAGCTCAGAAATTAGGCTCCAATGTAGTAGAATTCAATTACTATAATGAAAAAGATTACGATTTTATAAAACCTAACTCTACAATTTTTACAACTCATAGTATCGAACAAATTCCTGATGCATCTGTAATTATTGATAATTTAGAAAAACAAAAAGATAAAATCAATTACGTTGTTCATTTCGAACCAACCGTTGTTGCTGAAAGAAAAACCCCTCTGGGTTTACTAAGGAACAAATACATTGAAATAAACGATTATAACCGGAATTTGATTGAAGTATTAAAAAGCAGAAACAATATAGAAATCTTAGAATTACAAATTGATATTTTTGGTTTAGTTCCTTTAAATACCACCAATTTAATTGTTTGGAGATTTAAAAAATAAATGTCACTTACTCCACATATCGGCATAATTACACAAGCACGTATGACCAGTACGCGCTTACCAGGAAAAATTTTCAAAGAAGTAAATAATAAATCGTTATTGCAATACCATATCGAGCGATTACAAAAAACAGGTTTTGACATTGCTATAGCCACTACTACTAACAATACAGATGATTGTGTCGCTGATTACGCATTAAAAAACAATTTACAATTTCACAGAGGAAGCGAAAACAATGTATTGAGTCGTTTCCACGAAACTGCTAAAAAATACAATTTTGATATTATCGTTCGTGTTACTTCTGATTGCCCCTTAATCGACACGCACTTAATCAGAAACAGCATTGAAAAATATTTAAAACTGAACAATCAAAATTTATACATGGCCAATGCCATTGAGCGCACATTTGCCAGAGGTTTTGATTTCGAAATATTTTCTTTTCAATTATTGGATGACGCATTTCTGAATGCCATTACAGAATCGGATTTAGAACATGTAACACCTTATATCTGGAAAAATAAATCCGGGAAAGTTGAAATGTATCACATAAAGCAAACAGAAGACAACAGCAACTTAAGAATAACAGTTGATACAGCAGATGATTTTGAATTAATTAAACGTTTAATTGAAAATCACAAAGCAAATGAACTTCCGTACAATGAAATTGAAAACATTTTAAAATCAAATCCGGATTTAACAGCACTTAACTCACACATCGAACAAAAGAAAGTATAAGCATGAGCAATTTAATAATTGATAAGAAAAAATTTGACACTGATGGTTATCTGTTAGTTGAAAAAGTATTTACTCCTTCTGAAATAGAACAATTCAGAAAACTGGCTTATGAGCAATATGAAATTGATAAAAGCAAAAAACTTGATTTTCAATTGCCAAATTTGCCCACAAAAGCAAAATACAACAAAGGAGATTTATTGAGCAAAGATAAATTACATCAAATTTTATTGGATGACAGAATTTTACAAATTGCAAAAACAATATTGGGAAGTGATGATTTGATTTATTTTGGTGACAGTTCCTACCAAATAGGAACGGGATTAAGAGGTTTTCACAGGGATAACATCGACAGAACTGATTTGAATGGCCCCGATTGGAAAGGCGAATATACGTTGATTAGATTGGGAATTTATTTACAAAATCACAAGGATTATAGCGGAGGATTAAAATTAAAAGCCGGAAGTCACAAAAACGCAGATGGAAAAGCAATATTTGTTGGAAACGAAGTGGGTGATGTTGCTGTTTGGAGTTTAAAAACATTACATAGTGGTAATGCTGTCCGATTGAAATTTTTTCCAAATTTTTCCATTAACAAAGCAGGACGAGAAGGAATGGTTCCTGCATTTTTGAAAAAAGATCAAGAACATGAACGAATTTCACTATTCATGACTTTTGCTTTAAAGTCTAGTCATTTAGACAGATACATAAATGAATATTCCTTGAAAAGAAAAGATACCCTAGATAATTTACGCGCATCTGTTTATTCTTCCAATGCATTAGAATTAGCAAAGCAAAAGCATGTACAAATAATGAAATTAGTTCCCGAACAAGGTTAAAATATTGAAACCAAAAATTATCATACGAGCTGATGGCGGAACCTCAATAGGAATGGGACATGTAATGCGATGTCTGGCACTGGCAGATATGCTGAAAAATGATTTCACAATTGCCTTTGCTATTCAAAAACCAACCGAAAGTGTTATAAAAAACATTCATTCAGTCACAGAAACTATTTTACATTTACCACTTGCTGATGATTATAATCAAGATGCTAATAATTTTTCTCAATTTTTAGAACCTAATGATATAGTTGTCCTGGATGGCTACAACTTTAAAACCAAGTACCAGCAAATTATAAAAGATAAAGGATGCAAGTTAGTTGTGATTGATGATTTGCATAGCTGGCACCATGTTGCAGATGCAATAATAAATCATGCCGAAGGAGTTACAGTATCCGATTATTCAACAGAAAATTATTCGAAATTATGTTTAGGCCTGGATTATGTTTTATTGAGAAAACCATTTTTAAATGTTACAACAGAAACTAAAAAAATAAATACAATTAAAAAAGTATTTATAAGCATGGGTGCTGCTGATATAAATAATCTGACACACAAATTTACTGAAGCAGTTATTCAAGTTAAAGGAATAGAAGAAATACATTTGATGTTAGGCTCAATCAATCCTAATCTTAAAAGTATTGATGCATTAATTGAAAAAAATAAATCTATCAAAATAATTAAGCATTTTGAAATTTCTGCTGAAGAGCTTGCTCAGTTATTAAAAGTGTGTGATGTATCAATTTGTCCGGCAAGCAGTATTTCTCTTGAATCCTGCGCTATCGGAATTTGTTTAGTTTCAGGATATACTGCTGAAAATCAAAAAGGAATATTACAGGGCTTAAAAGACAAAAACGCTATTGTAGATTTAGGCGATTTGAATGCTATCAAATCAGAAAAAATTGTTTCGGAAGTAAAAAAAATAGTTGAATCACCCGAAAAAATAAATGAACTTATCAAAAATCAAGAAAATTTAATTGACAGAAAATCCCCTCTAAGATTACTTAATATGTTTAAAGAAATGGTGACTGAAAAAATTCATTTCAGATTTGCGAAAGAAAGTGATACTGATTTATACTACAAATGGTCAAACGACACTGTAGTTCGTAATAATTCATATAATCAAGATGAAATTACTTTTGAAAGTCATGTGAAATGGTTTAATTCAAAACTACAATCACCCGCTTGTTTTTTTTATCTATTTTTGAATGAAGAAAATAATCCAATTGGTCAGGTTCGTATCGATAATAATGGGAAAGAGACAGTTATTGGAATTTCAATTGATGAAAATTTTAGAGGAAAGAAATTAGGTTCCATTTTAATAAAAATGGCTTCCGAGGATTATTTAAAAAAACACGCTTCTGAAATTATAGTTGCATATATTAAACAGGAGAATAGTGCCTCTTATCACAGTTTTATAAAAGCTGGATTTGGCAAGGAAGAAATGGTAACAGAAAAAGGAATTAAAAGTTGTAAATTATTCAAAAAAAGGGATTTATAATGAACGATATAAAAATTGGCAACTTTACTATAGGAAATGGTCACAAACCATTTATCATTGCTGAAATGAGTGGCAATCATAACCAATCACTTGACCGCGCTTTGGAATTGGTTGATGCTGCTGCTGAAGCAGGTGCTCACGCATTAAAATTACAAACCTATACTGCTGATACAATTACTATGAAAGGGGCTATGACCATTGATGATAAAAATTCATTATGGAATGGGAAAGAGTTGCACGATTTATATAAAATGGCTTACACACCATGGGAATGGCATAAAGCAATTTTCGACAGAGCAAAAGAAAAAGGTATGATTGCATTCAGCTCTCCTTTTGATGAAACAGCAGTTGATTTTTTAGAATCTTTAAATGTTCCACTTTATAAGATAGCATCATTTGAAAATACTCATCATCCACTTTTGAAAAAAGTAGCAGCAACAGGAAAACCCGTAATTATTTCGAGCGGAGTAACAACCCGTGAAGATATTACCGAAAGCATAGAAGTGTTAAGAAAAGCAGGATGTAAAAACATTATTTTATTAAAATGTACCAGCACCTATCCGGCAACACCAGAAAACACCAACCTTCGTACTATTCCTGATTTTATCAATTCGTTTGATTGTATTGTAGGATTATCTGATCACACAATGGGAGTTGGCGCATCAGTTGCTGCAGTTGCTTTAGGAGCAAGAGTCATAGAAAAGCACTTTACACTTAGAAGAGCTGATGGAGGTGTTGATAGTGCGTTCTCTTTAGAACCAGAAGAATTAAAATCTTTGGTAGTTGAAACAGAACGGGCATTTTTATCATTAGGACAAATTCAAAAAGGAATTTTACCTGCTGAAGAAAAAAGTGTACAATTTAAGCGCTCCATCTTCGTTTCAAAAGATGTAAAAAAGGGAGAAGTTTTATCGGCTGATAATTTAAAAGTGATTCGTCCAGCAAAAGGTTTAGCACCAAAACATTGGGACGAAGTAGTTGGAAAAACTTTTAAAACTGATATTAAAGCAGGAACACCTTTAAGCTTAGAACACTTTTAAATCCAGAATTCAATAATTCTAAAATTCAACAACTGTAATTGGGTATAATAGAAAAACAAGCCACCAAAAATGCCATCTACTCTTATTTAGGAGCAGGACTAGGTTTTTTCACGGTTATGTGGCTCGCTCATTTATTAACACCTGCCGAAAACGGAGCAAGAGGTTTATTGATTTCATACTCTGCTCTATTTGCTCAATTTGCAAATCTTGGATTCACTTCTGTTACTAACCGATTTTTCCCTTATTTCAGAAACAAAGAAAAAGGTCATCATGGATTTTTGTTTTATGCATTGCTGGTTACGCTCATAGGTTTTTTAATCTGTTACATTATTTTTATATTTCTACAACCACAATTAATAGAAAATAATCAAGAGAAATCTCCTTTATTTATTACGTTTTTGTTTTATTTAATGCCTTTAACTTTTTTTACTGTCTTCTTTAATATATTCGATAGCTATCTGAGAGCTTGCTATAGCTCCGTAATTGGCTCTTTTAGTAAAGACTTTTTACAACGCATCTTAATCCTAATCGTACTGACCTTTTATTTTTTAAAATTAATTGATTTTAAAAATTTTATTCTACTTTATATTATTGTTACTTGTTTACCGACTTTGATTTTGCTTGTATACATTGTTCTTCAAAAAGAATGGCATGTAAAGCCAGTCAGAGGTTTTATGAGTAAGGGATTAAGAACTGAAATGATAAAACTTGGCACCTACTCTATTCTCGCAGGTGGTGCCGGGGCTGTGGTTTTAAACATTGATGCAATAATGGTAAATTCAATGTTAGGAGAAGCAAAAACAGGAATCTATTCTATTGCATTTCAAATCGGAACAATTATTTTAATTCCCGCACGTTCACTTTACCGTATTATGACCAGCGTAGTTGCTGAAGCCTTTAAAAAAGATGACATCAAAGAAATTGCATCTCTATATAAAAAATCCTGCAATAGTCAGCTAGCAATTGGAATTTTACTATTCATTGGAGTTTATGCAAACATTGATAACATCATGCAATTAATTCCACCTGAATATGCTGATGGTAAAAATGTTATTCTGATTTTAAGCTTGGGTTATTTAATTGAAATGGCAACAGGAATTAACCAAGTGATTATTGCTAATTCTCAATATTACAAATACGATACCTTTTTTGTGTTTCTGATGGTGGGAATTATCATTATAGCCAACCTTATTTTTATTCCTATCTATGGAATAATGGGATCTGCAATTGCTACAGCCATTACTGTGTCTGCAAATAATTTTTTGCGTTTTATGTTTTTAAAAATAAAATATCAAATGCAGCCTTATGACATGAATTCTTTGAAGATTCTTTTAATTGCTGGACTGGCAATTCTCCCAAGTTTTTTTATTCCTGCTTTTGATAAGTATATCGACATAGCAATCAGAAGTACTTTGGTAGGTGGAATATTTATTATTCTAATCTTAAAAACAGAAGCCACTCCAGAGTTGAATAATAAAATCCGTAAAAATTTGAAACGGTTTTCAATTAACCTATAAATAAAAACGTCACACATACTGTATGACGTTTTGAATAATTCTTCTAAAAACAATATTTTACTCTTTCTTCTTCCAAGCCATAAATAAAGAGGCACCTACAAATCCAAACAGCAACAAACAACTTGCTAAGGATATTTTTTCACCTGTAAAGTATTTCTTAGGTTCAAATTTAAATTCTATTACGTGTTTACCAGCAGGGACTCTCATAGCACGCAACACCCAATCTCCTGTAAAATAGGTTGCAGGTTTACCATCAACGTAAGCAACCCAGTCTTTATATGAAATTTCAGAGAAAACTGCCAACTGTTCCGAACTTGCATTTGATTCGTATTTTAAATTATTGGCTTTATAATCTGTCAACTTAATAGTAGCAGAAGCATCTGCTTTGGGGGTAAATCCATCCAACTGAGCTTTGTATCGCTCATCAACAACAACTGTATTTGCGGGATTAATTTCCCCTACTGTTTTTAATTCCTCATCTGCATTTTTTACCATTTTCACCTCATTCACAAACCAGGCATTTCCTAAAGCATATCTATTTTGCAACGGTTGTGCATTTGCATTATAAATTACGTAACGCATATTCAACATATTCAATACTCCCTGTTGAGCAAATGCAGCACGTATAGATGAATCTGTTGGATTTGAATTTAAAGCTCCGATTATATTTGAAATATTATTCCCAATATGAGCCTCAATTAATTCCTGATAGCGTCTTAATTTTGCCGCATGGTAACCACCAATTGATTTATGGTAATAAGATGTTCTTGCATTATTAAACGGACCATTCTGAGCATCCATCAAATCCAACACTCTGTAGTTTGGATCTTTATCTTCCAATACCATTTTATCCGCTTCTGTTAATGGGAAAGGATTAACAGATTCCTTTTTCCCAGTAAAGTTTTTGTCGTTCAAATAAGTCTTGTCAACCAATGCCAAATCAAATAAAACCAATATTCCAAGAATAGGAATAAGTATAGCTTTGTTGATGATTGATTTTGCAAACAACCAAACCATTATTGCTCCAACAAAAATAAATAAGAAACTACGAATTGCTTCTGATTTAAAAATTGCAATACGTACAGCTTCCATATTGTCGATAAACTTTTGTGCTATATCTGCACCATTACTCTCAGCAAATTTATTGAAATAGGTTACGTCTTGCACCCAAGTAAAATCAACCAATGTAGTAGGCATGATATAAAACAACAAACACAAACCACCAGTTAATGCAAATGAAAGAATGAATACGTTTTGAAAAGAAATAGTTTTTCCTCTAAATAAAAATTTCAACCATTTTGCAAAAATTGCCGGAGGATCTAAACTAATCCTGCTCTTATAAATATCCGGATTTTTTAAAATTTTATCTACTGCTAATATTGCTAGAAGCGGAATAGCAAATTCAGCTAACACCAAAATCATAGTAACTGCTCTGAATTTATTATAGCCCGGGAAATAATCTAAAAAGAAACTGGTGAGCGACATGAAATTATGTCCCCAAGCCAACATGATGGAAAGAATTGTCGTTGTAAGCAATGCCCATTTTAGCCTGCCTTCAACTATAAATAATCCTAACACAAATAAAAATACGATGATTGATCCTGCATAAGGAGAATCTGTAAATGGCTGTGCGCCCCAGTATTGAGGAAAGTTCCCGATTGTTTCACGCATTTGTGGGTCGGCTTCCTTTAATGCACTTTTATTTTCTTTGTACAAAACATTAGAAGAACGGCCTTTGAATCCGGGAATCATCAAAGTAAATGTTTCTCCCGTTCCTAAACTCCACTGAGTTGCATAATCTTTATCTAAACCGGATGTTTGATTTTTCGCACCCTCTTTTGTATTTGTTAATTCTGATGGTCCACGTATGGTTGACTTTGCATAATCGTAAGTATTCCAAAGATTGGTGATATTACATCCAATTGCCAAAACTCCGGCAATAATAAAAACAGTTAAACCTTTAAAAATATCTTTAAATTCTCTTTGCTTAATTCTGGCAATCCATTCAAACATCACATAAATTGCACAACCCAATGTGAGGTAATACGCAATTTGTGGGTGATTACAAACCAATTCCAATGCAAAAAACAAAGCTGTTAAAGCACCACCCAATAGATATTTTCCTCTGCAGACTAAAATCACTCCTGCAAAAACCGGAGCCATATAAGCAATTGCCAAAGCCTGTGTATTGTGACCGGCATCTATAATCAAAAAGAAAAAGGCGGAAAAACCAAAACCTATGGCTCCGACTATGCTCAACCATTTATCGACTTTCAAAACCAACAATAAAATAAAGAAACCTAACATATAAGAAAACACCATGTTTGCCGGTGTTGGAAATCCGAGCATCAAAAAATTACGCAAAGGAGTAATTAAATTGGATGGATAGGTAATTGCAATTTGAAAGGAAGGCATTCCACCAAACATTGAGTTTGTCCATAAAGGTTCTTCATCATACTTTTCGCGGTGGTCAACAATCTCTTTGGCCATCCCTTTGTTCTGAATCATATCGCTCTGCATAATTACTTTTCCTTTCATCAAAGGAGTAAAATAACCAAACGTTAGAACTATAAAAATTACAACTCCTGTAATAATTGGCAAAAGTGATTTCATATTGATGTTCTTCATAGGACTGAATGCTTATAAATTATAGAATACCCACAAATATAAGGTAAAAAGCCAATTCTCAAACCTCTACCAAGACTACAAAAACTGTTAAAAATCATGCTTTTTACCTAAAATTAGAAGAGATTCTTCCCTAATATTTATGTATTTTTGTGTTTGAAATCCTTATCAACTATGCAAAACTTGATTAATCCTGCTTATTTAAGCGAAGAAAAAATAAAAGAGATCCGTGCTCAATTCGAATCGGCTATTCCGTGTAAACATGTTGCTTTACCAAACTTTCTATTGGATGATGTAGCAAATACGTTGTACTCCAACTTTCCGAAATTGGAAGCATTGAATGTAAAACGCAAAAGCATTAACGAAAATAAATCTGAAGAATATCATTTAGATAGATACCATCCTCAGTTTAATGAATTGCGTGATTTCTTGAATTCTCCTGAAATGTATGCTTGGATGAGCAAAGTGACAGGAACAGATGGATTGAGTTCTACATATGATTCATTAGGATCTGGAGTACATCAAGGCGGACCAGGTAGTTTTGTTGATATACATGTTGACGTGAACTCAAATACAGCTGCTAAATTACACAGACGATACAACCTTTTAATTTATTTGAACAAACATTGGAAAGATGAATATGGTGGAGCATTAGAGTTTTGGGATAAAGATGTAAAAAACTGTATGTCGAAAGTAATGCCTTATTTTAATCAGGCTGCTATTATGGTTACCGATGAAACATCTTATCATGGATATGCTAAAATAAATATTCCCGAAGGAGAAAGTCGTAAGTCATTTTATTGCTATTATTATACACCAGCAGGAAAAGATTTTGTTTACAGAGATTCCCGATTCAAAACCCGACCGGATGAAGGCATGACTAAAACAGCCATGACAGAAATTAAAGAAACCATAAAAATTAATGCAAAGAAATTTTTGAAATTTATTGGTGTTACATCATTAGATTTTCAAGACAAGAACAAAAAGTAATACGTGAATTTAGATAATAAAATAGTTTGGATAACGGGAGCTTCATCAGGAATTGGTGAAGCTCTTGCTTATACTGCCGCTAAAGAAGGCGCCAAAATTGTTTTATCGGCTCGAAGAGAAGAAGAATTAAAACGTGTTGCTGAAAACTCTAAACTTACCACTGAAAATTATTTAGTATTACCACTCGACTTAGAACACACAGAAAATATTGAAGAAAAAGTAAACCAAGTTATTCAAAAATTTGGACGTATTGATGTGCTTATCAATAACAGCGGAATGGGTCATCGCACCAAAGTGTTAAATACTCCAATGGCAATCGACAGAAGAGTAATGGAAGTTAATTTTTTTGGAACTATTCATTTAACAAAAGTGGTTGCACGATTAATGAAAAAACAAAAAAATGGTAAACTGGTAGTAATTACCAGCATTATGGGAAAATACGGACTCCCACTCTATTCTACTTATTCAGCTTCAAAACATGCTTTGTTTGGTTTCTTTGAATCACTCCGACAAGAATTGTATAACGACAATGTAAGTGTGTTAATCGCTACTCCAGGATTTATCAATACAGATGTAAGCACCAAACTTTTAAAAGAAGACGGAACGCCATACGGAATAAAAAGTGCAGCACAAGAAAAAGGAATGTCGGCAACTGATTGTGCCAAAGGAATAATTAAAGCAATCAAAAACGACCGCGACCATAAATATATTGGTAATTACGAAATTTTTTCAGTTTACGTAAAACAATTTTTTCCAAAAATGTTTTTCAAACTGATGAGACGAATGACGAAGGACTGATCTTCTCGTTACTGTCATCCCGTGCCACGACACGGGATCTCCCTGTTGAAAACGAAACTTATTTTATCTCTTCGTAGTCCACATAATCCCCTTCCACATCACCTGGATTTTTCATTTTATGTTTAGGCGGGACATAATTCACAGTAGTTTCTCCTTCTTTTTTGGAAGTAGTTTGTTGCTGACTGGCTTTTTTTGCACGATGAGCATTCACGCTACTGAATATGCGCCACAAAATCCAAGCTACTAATAAAGTATAAAAGAGATCTTTCATTGAAGTACAAATGTAAGCAGTTTTAAACAAAAAAGGCTGAAATCTCTTCCAGCCTTTCCTATAACTTTTTCCTATTAACTTTCCTTTACTTACTCAAGTACAAATTTCTCTCTGAGTAAATATTATGGAAATACTCATCCGTTAAATCATCAATGAAATAAATTGCTTCTCCCGTTGATTTCATTTCCGGTCCAAGCTCTTTTGTTACTTCAGGGAATTTCTCATACGAGAACACCGGAATTTTTATTGCGTATCCTTTTTTGCGTGGAGTAAATTTGAAGTCTTTCACTTTTGCACCTAACATTACTTTGGTTGCATAATTTACATAAGGCTCATCATAAGCTTTTGCAATAAACGGAACAGTACGGGATGCACGTGGATTTGCTTCAATAATATAAACCACCTCATCTTTAATCGCGAATTGGATGTTTAACAATCCAACTGTTTTTAAAGCAATAGCAATTGTTTTGGTATGTTGCTCCATTTGTTTGATTACATTCTCGCTCAAATCGAATGGGGGAAGAACAGCATACGAATCACCAGAATGAATTCCTGCAGGTTCAATATGCTCCATCATTCCAATAATGTAATTGTCTTTACCATCACAAATGGAATCACTCTCAGCTTCTATCGCTCCTTCTAAAAAATGATCTAACAATACTTTATTTCCTGGATGATCTTGTAAGAGTTTAACAACATGTTGTTCCAACTCTTGCTCATTAATTACAATCTTCATACTTTGTCCGCCCAATACATAACTCGGACGAACTAACAATGGAAAGCCCAATGTTTTTGATAACTCAACTGCTTGCTCGGCATCTTCTATCACACCAAATTTTGGATAAGGAATATTATTGTCCTTCAGCAATTGAGAAAAACTTCCTCTGTCTTCTGCTAAGTCTAATGATTTATAATCGGTACCGATAATTTTTATTCCGTAACGTTCTAATTTTTCTGCTAGCTTCAAGGCTGTTTGTCCGCCCAATTGAACTATTACACCTTCTGGTTTTTCATTTAGAATGATATCATAAATGTGTTCCCAGAAAACTGGTTCGAAATATAATTTATCTGCTACGTTAAAATCTGTAGAAACAGTTTCAGGATTACAGTTAATCATGATGGTTTCGTAACCACATTCTTTTGCAGCTAAAACTCCATGCACACAACTATAATCAAATTCAATTCCTTGCCCGATACGATTCGGACCACTTCCTAACACTACAATTTTTTTCTTGTCGGATGCGATTGATTCATTTTCATCTTCGAATGTGCTATAGTAATAAGGTGTTTTCGCTTCAAACTCTGCAGCACATGTATCAACCAATTTATAAACGCGATTGATTTTTAACTCTCTTCTACGATTGAACACTTCACTCTCCAAACATTTTAGAAGATGAGCAATTTGTCTGTCGGCATAACCTTTTTGTTTTGCTTCGTATAAAATTTCACGAGGCAATTCAGCCAATGTATATTTCGATATTTCATTTTCTAACAAAATCAATTCTTCAATTTGGTTTAAGAACCAAGGATCGATGCGTGTTAGTTTTTGAATTGTTTTGATAGAGATTCCTAATTTTATTGCATCGTAAATGTGAAACAAACGATTCCAACTCGGGCGCTCTAAACTTTTTAATAATTCATCTTGATTTTTTACTTCTCTTCCATCAGCACCTAAACCATTACGTTTGATTTCCAAACTCTGACAAGCTTTTTGTAATGCTTCCTGGAAACAACGTCCGATTCCCATTACTTCACCAACCGATTTCATTTGAAACCCTAATTCACGATTAGCACCTTTGAATTTATCAAAGTTCCAACGCGGAATTTTTACAATCACATAATCCAATGTAGGTTCAAAAAATGCAGAAGTAGATTTTGTAATTTGATTTTCTAATTCATCCAAGTTAAATCCTATTGCCAGCTTAGCAGCAATTTTTGCAATTGGATAACCGGTTGCTTTACTTGCTAATGCAGATGAACGTGAAACACGAGGATTAATTTCAATCGCAATAATATCTTCTGAATCATCCGGATTAACCGCAAACTGAACGTTACAGCCACCGGCAAAATTTCCGATACTGCGCATCATTTTGATGGCCATAGTGCGCATCTTCTGAAAAGTGCTATCAGATAAAGTCATTGCAGGAGCAACAGTGATACTATCTCCTGTATGAACTCCCATTGGATCGAAATTCTCAATCGAACAAATAATTACAACGTTATCATTACTATCGCGCAACAATTCCAACTCATATTCTTTCCAGCCCATTACAGCTTTGTCAATCAATACTTCGTGAATTGGTGAGGTATGCAAACCTCTGTCGATTGCTTTATCAAATTCTTCTTTTACATAAACAACTGCACCTCCGCTTCCACCTAATGTGAAGGATGGACGAATTACCAATGGAAAACCAAACTCCTGAGCAATTTCTTTCCCTTCTAAAAACGAACGACAGATTTTTGAAGGAGCCATTCCAACGCCAATCGATTCCATGCGGGCACGGAATTTATCTCTGTCTTCTGTAACTTCAATCGCTTCAATATCCACCCCAATCATGCGAACACCATACTTTTTCCAGATACCCATCTCATCACACTTCATCGCAAGGTTCAAAGCTGTTTGTCCGCCCACCGATGGCAGAACCGCATCAATATCTTTATTTTCTTCTAAAATTTTGATTATGGATTTCACTTCCATTGGCAACAGGTATACATTTTCCGCTGTCACCTTATCCGTCATAATAGTAGCCGGATTCGAATTGATCAAAGTTACTTTCACACCTTCTTCGCGCAACGAACGGGCTGCCTGGGAACCTGAATAATCAAATTCACATGCTTGTCCGATTACAATTGGACCACTACCGATGATTAAAACTGATTTTATGGAATTATCTCTTGGCATATTTAGATTTTAGATATTAGATGTGAGATATTAGATCTTTGCATTTCACTTTTATCGCTCACGAAAATACTTATAAAAGCGCCTTTTCTTTAAAAATTCTATTAACAAGTTTTCAAGAAAAAAGGGCATAAAAAAAGCCTTTCCACTAAAGGAAAGGCTTTTATATTGATAGAAATTTTTCAATTCTATTTATGTTTTTTTTCGTCAGAAACTGTTAATTTTTTTCTGCCTTTAGCTCTACGGGAAGCTAATACTCTGCGACCATTAGCCGTAGCCATTCTCTCACGGAAACCGTGCTTGTTTTTTCTCTTTTTTACTGATGGCTGGTAAGTACGTAATGCTTTCATTATTTCTCTTATTGTTATGCTCTCTGGTTATAGAGAAGCTATTTTATTGTTCTTTTCTTAAATTCGGACTGCAAAGATAGTAGTTTTTTCATTTCTGCAAAATTTTAATTGAAATTGATGCGGTAATACTTAAAAATAGCCTTTTTTAAGGTATTTCGAAGAGAAATACGTCCTAAAGAAAGGATAGAATTAATCTAAATAATAGAATCAAAGAGGCAAAAAATCATACATTTGCACCACAATTTTGAATAAATGGCAAGAAAAGTAAAAGAAACGGACGATTTACCTAAAGCAAAAGTCAATAAAACCTCTTTAAAAAAGGCTCTCCGCATATTTTATTATACCGGGAAGCACAAGTGGAAATTATACTTAGGAATGTTCTTTTTACTACTGACTGGTGGAACTGCCTTGGTCTTCCCGATGATGTTGGGAGATTTGATTAGCACTATTGAATTGAAGAATTATGATCGAATCAACACAATCGGGCTTTATTTAATAGTGGTTTTAAGTTTACAGTCGGTTTTTTCCTATTTCCGCATTTATCTTTTTGTGAATTATACAGAAAATACGCTGGCTGGTTTGCGCCAAGCCGTTTATGCTCATTTGATCACATTACCTATGAGCTTTTTTGTACAACAAAGGGTTGGCGACTTAAATAGCCGTATGTCGGCCGATATTTCTCAGATTCAAGACACTCTTACAACTACAATAGCTGAATTTTTACGTCAATTCATGTTGATTATTGGTGGAATTGCTTTCTTACTTTTCCTTTCACCAAAATTGACCCTGATGATGCTTGGAATTGTTCCTGTTGTAGCAATTGCTGCAGTAATTTTCGGTCGGTTTATCAGAAAAACATCCAAATTAGTTCAGGAAAAAATAGCGGAATCAAATACTGTAATCGAAGAAACATTACAAGGCATTGTGAACGTGAAAGCCTTTGCTAATGAATTTTTTGAAAATGTCCGTTACAAAAAAAGCACTCAAGAAATTGTAAAAAATGCTGTTCTGGGAGGAAAATACAGAGGCTTTTTTGCTTCTTTTATTATCTTCTGTTTGTTCGGAGCCATTGTAGCCGTTATTTGGTATGGAATTAATTTGGCGTCACAAGGACAACTACTAATAAGTGAACTTTTTTCTTTCATTTTATATTCTGCTTTTGTGGGAGTTTCATTTGGCGGTGTTGCCGAATTGTATGCACAAATTCAAAAAGCAATTGGTTCGGTAGAGCGTGTTTTTGAAATATTAGATGAGAAACCAGAAGTATTGGAAATAAATACAATTCAAACAGATATTAAACGTGTAGAAGGAAATGTCCGTTTCGAGAATGTTGCCTTTACTTACCCTTCACGTAAAGAAATTCAAGTATTAAACAATATTACTCTTACGGCAAATAAAGGTGAAACTATTGCTATTGTCGGACCAAGTGGTTCCGGAAAATCTACTTTAATTGGATTGCTTCTCCGTTTTTATGATCCGGAAAAAGGAACATTGTATATTGATGAAAAAAATGCAAAAGATTTTTCTTTAACAGCACTTCGAAACAATATGGCTATTGTTCCTCAAGATGTTTTATTGTTTGGCGGAAGTATTAAAGAAAATATTGCATACGGAAAACCAAATGCAACAATTGCAGAAATAGCAGAAGCTGCACGCAAAGCAAACGCATTGGAATTCATTGATACTTTCCCAGAAAAATTTGAAACAATTGTTGGAGAAAGAGGAATTAAACTTTCGGGCGGACAACGCCAGAGAATTGCAATTGCACGTGCCGTATTAAAAGATCCAAGTATTTTAATTTTAGATGAAGCAACCAGTTCACTAGATTCAGAATCAGAAAGAGTGGTACAGGAAGCATTGGATAAATTAATGATCGGAAGAACTTCATTTGTAATCGCTCATAGATTATCTACAATTCGCAAGGCTGATAAAATAGTTGTAATCGACAAAGGTACTGTGAGAGAAGTTGGAACTCACGAAGAACTTATGCTGTTGGATAATGGAATGTATCGCAGCTTAAGTAACTTACAGATGCAGTTGGCTTAGTGCATCGGCATATAAACCACTTTCTTCGTTTCAAAAAATTCTTCAGAGAAAAAATCTTTTAAATCGTGAAACACCACACGTTTTTTAAAATCTTTAAATTCTTCTGTTAAATCGCCTCCTTTCAAATACAAAATTCCGTTAGGCAAAATATTGAATTGATTTTTGGAAAATTTATTTTGAACCCATTTGTAAAAAGCAGGAAATTCAGTCACAGCACGACTCACTACAAACTCAAATTTTTCTTGCACTTCTTCTGCACGGATATGTTCTGCTCTTACATTTTTTAATCCTAAAGCTTGTGCTACTTCGTTCACCACTTTTATTTTTTTACCAATAGAATCCACTAAATAAAAATTACTCTCCGGAAATAAAATTGCGAGCGGAATACCAGGAAAGCCTCCTCCGCAACCAACATCCATAATATTTGTTTTTGGTTTAAATGCCATCACTTTCGCAATACCTAAAGAATGTAATACATGTCGCTCGTACAACAATTCAATATCTTTTCGAGAAATCACATTTATTTGCGCATTCCATTCTTCATACAAGGCTTGCAATTTTGAAAATTGCTCTTGTTGAGTTGAAGTAATGTTTGGAAAGTATTTGAGGATAATGGAGATGTCTGACATTGAAAAAGTTAAATTTTTCCATCCGAATTTCTCAAAATATTTGCTAAAAACTCTCTTGCTCTGAATAACTGTGCTTTTACCGTTCCTAAAGGCAAGTCTAATTTTTCTGCAATTTCTTCGTAAGACAATTCTTCGAAATAACGCATCTCCACTAAAATACGATAACGTGGTTTTAATTTTTCTACTACTTCATGCATATGCTTTACCTTTTGCTTCTTCACCATATTCTCCTCCGGATTCAAGCCTTCTGCTTTTATGTCCATACTCATTTCTCCACCTTCATCGTTTTCGAATGTACGGTCGATGGAAAAAGTTGTCATCTTTTTTCTTCTGATAAAATCAATACAATTGTTGGAAGCAATTTTAAATAACCAAGTACTGAATGCGTAGTTTGGAGTATACTGACTCAATCTCTTAAACGCTTTTCCAAATGCTTCAATGGTCAAATCATCCGCATCATCTTTATTGTTTACCATCTTAAGCAACATAAAATAAACTGAATCACGGTAACGGCCCATCAATTCGGCATAGGCTTTTTGGTCGCCTTTATCTAATGCTGCCCGAATCAAATGGTAATCGTGTACTGCTTTTACTGAAAGATTCGGGTCAAATTCTAAGTCATCCATACTTTAACGAAAATTTATTTACGTTTTATTTCCACTTATTTTTTTTCATGAACATATTCGACACAGTAATCATCGGATATATAAACAATAAAATCACTTCAATGAATGGCGCCAACAGCAATAAATCCTTTTCAGCCAATTGCTTCATCGATTTGTTAAAGATAATCATTTGAATTAACAATCGCAAAGCAAACAAAGATAATACGACTATCGGTTGAAATTGCAATATCAATACCGCAACAAAGGACATAAAGAACAAATACTGACTACTACTTATCATCATTAAACGGAACTTACTTGCCCCGTTATAAAATTTAAATGTTGTAACATGTCTGCGCTTCTGACGGAACCATGATTTGTAACTTTTCTTCACTCTGGAAATTGTATGGCTTTCAACACTCACTTCAATTTTTGAATTCCGTTTTGTGGCAGCTTCATTCACAAATAAATCATCATCACCTGATTCGATATGGTAATGCGATGCAAAACCTTTCATTTTAAAAAACAAGGATTTTTTATACGCCAGATTTCTTCCCGTTCCCATATAAGTCTTACCAGCTAAAGCAAAAGACAAAAACTGTACAGCAATCATAAACGTATCGTAACGAATAATTTTATTCAGAAATCCCTTCTGCTTTTCGTATCCACCATATCCTAAAACAATTTCGGTTTCATTTGAAAAATGCAACATCATGTTTTTCAACCAATCTTTACTGTTTGGTCTGCAATCAGCATCTGTAAGCAACATGTGCTCATTGTTCGCGCCTTTAATTCCCATCATCAAAGCCACTTTTTTGCCATGCGAATACGTTTCATCTTCTTTGATTGTAACAATTTTTAAATTCGAATGTTTTTTAGCAAACTCTTTTAAAAAATCAGCGGTATTGTCCCAGGAACAATCATTCACCACCACCACTTCAAATTGTGGGTAATCCTGAGCAAAGATGAGTGGTAAAAATTCTGCAAGATTATCATCTTCATTTTTAGCACAAATAACAATAGAAGCAGGCGGAGTATTGGAAGGCATCTCTTTCTTCTTATAAAAAGCTAGCCGGCTAAAAAACCCTAAATAATACCATAGCTGTATGAGCAGAGCAAATGCAAACACTCCGAATACAACCAAACCAATAGAAAAAACTGTAAATACTGAAAAATCCATAATTTATATCCTATCCTTATTTAACCCCGTATTCACACAAAAATAGATTTAAGGTTCTTTAGTATTCTCTTATCTTTGCGATGATTTAAACAAAGTAATTAACAATTTTAGGAAGAGGTAAATAAGGAATTAGGGGATTAAGTTAAATTAGGCAAAACCCAATTTAACCTAATTAACTCTTCAACCTATTTTACCTATTTATTATGAAGTTTACAATATCACATAAAGACACCAACAGCAAGGCCAGAGCGGGAGAAATCACCACCGACCATGGTGTAATACAAACTCCCATTTTTATGCCTGTCGGGACGGCCGGGACTGTGAAAGGAGTTCATCAGCATGAGCTAAAAGAAGACGTTAAAGCTCAGATTATCTTAGGAAACACTTACCATTTATACTTACGTCCGGGTTTAGAAGTAATAGAACAAACGGGAGGATTGCATAAATTCAATGGTTGGGACAAACCTTTATTGACCGATAGCGGTGGTTACCAGGTTTATTCTTTATCAAGTTCAAGGAAACTTACGGAGGAGGGCGCAAAATTTACTTCTCATATTGACGGCAGCAAACACTTTTTTACTCCCGAAAGTGTGATGGATATTCAGCGTACTATTGGAGCCGATATTATTATGGCATTTGATGAATGTACGCCCTACCCTTGCGAATACGATTATGCAAAGAAGTCGTTAGATATGACACACCGTTGGCTAAAGCGCTGTTGCACCCGTTTTGATGAAACAGAAGGCAAATATGGATTTACGCAAACACTTTTCCCTATAGTACAAGGAAGCGTGTATCCCGATTTACGTAAAAAATCTGCCGAATTTATTGCAGAACAAAACCGTGAAGGAAATGCCATTGGCGGATTATCAGTTGGTGAACCGGCTGAAGATATGTATGCAATGACTGAAGTTGTCTGCGATATTTTACCTATTGAAAAACCCCGTTACTTAATGGGCGTTGGTACTCCTATAAATATTTTAGAGTCAATTGATTTAGGAATTGACATGTTTGATTGTGTAATGCCAACCCGGAATGCCCGTCACGGTTTATTATATACTCAAAACGGAATCATGAACATGAAAAACGAAAAATGGAAAAATGATTTTTCTGTTTTGGACGAAAACGGAACATCCTATGTTGACAAGGCTTACACTAAGGCATATGTTCGTCATTTAGTTCATTCGCAAGAATTATTAGCTGCTCAAATCTGCAGTATTCACAATTTGGCGTTTTATTTGTGGTTAGTGGGCGAAGCGCGCAATCAAATCATTGCCGGAACCTTTAGAGAATGGAAAAATAAAATGGTATTACAACTGGGAATTAGATTATAGAACTTGGTCAATCGTTGGCTGGGAATTGAATTACAACTCTACTCCAACTTGAAACTTTTAAACTTGAAACTTGAAACTTCTTGACAGATATATCATTCGTAAATTCCTTGGGACATTCTTTTTCTCAATGGCTCTCATCATTCTTATTGTGGTGGTGTTTGATATTTCCGAAAAACTAGATGATTTTATTGGAAAGGAAGCTCCGCTTAAAGCAATTATTTTTGATTACTATTTTAATTTTATTCCTTTCTTCCTGAATTTATTTTCTCCACTTTTCACATTCATTGCAGTAATCTTTTTCACTTCTCAAATGGCGACACGTACAGAAATTGTTGCCATACTAAGTAGTGGAGTTAGTTATACCCGTTTGCTTTTCCCTTATTTACTTGCCGCAACTGTTATTGCATCTTTATCGCTCTACCTCAACAATTTTGTAATTCCTCATGCTACAAAAAAACAAATTGAGTTTGAAGATATTTATATCCGAAATGAATTTCACAATCACGACAGAAATATTCACAAACAAATTGCTCCGGGAAATTATATTTATTTGGAACGCTACAGCACAACAGAAAATACCGGTTATAAATTTTCGATCGAAAAATTTAATAAGGGACAATTGTACTATAAATTAATGTCGGAAAATATAAAGTGGGACAGTACAAATAGCAGTTGGATCATCAACAATTACTATATCCGCTACATCAATGGAATGGAAGAGTTTGTTACAAAAGGAGATAAAATTGACACCACTTTTGCATTTACACCAGAAGAATTTGGAAGAAAAGACAATACAGTTGGAACAATGGATTATTATGAACTGAACGATTATATTGCTTCCGAAAAATTAAAAGGTTCCGACAATATTGAATCTTACGAAATTGAAAAATACAGAAGAAACGCTTTTCCATTTGCAACATTTGTACTCACACTAATTGGAGTTTCTATAGCCAGCAGAAAAATCCGTGGAGGAATTGGAATGCATATCGGTCTGGGGATTTTTATCAGCTTTACTTTTATTATGTTTATGCAAGTAAGTACCACCTTTGCGGCAAGCGGACTAGTTTCTCCATTAGCAGCAGTTTGGATTCCGAATGTGTTGTTTGGATTTTTATCTTGGTATTTATTGACGAAAGCGCAAAAATAAGTTGATTAAGTAAAAAGTAAATTAGGGAATTAGGGGCTGCCCTAAATTAACCCAATCAACCTATTTAACTTAATTAACCTAATTTCCCTTCCCACACAAAACACCCTTCAAACGCCTCTTTCAAATTCGTTGCTGAATCAAAAATTCCAAAAACCGTTGAACCACTTCCACTCATGGCTGAATAAATGGCTCCTTTGGAATACAATTTTTCTTTAATGTTTTTTATTTCAGGAAAAGATGGAAAAATAGAATCTTCAAAATCGTTATGAATAAATTCTTTCCATTGTTCAATCGGTAAATTCAGAATATCATTTTCCAATGAACGTGTTGGCATTTTTGGTTTTACTCCACTGTAGGCTTTTGCAGTATTCACATGAATGTTTGGATAAACCAATACAACATAATACTTTGACAAATCTAATTTCATGGATTCGTACTGATCTCCTCTTCCTTCTGCAAAAGACGGCTTGTTACTTACAAAAAAAGAACAATCACTTCCCAGTTGACGCGCATAATGATGCATTTCTCCCCAGGAAATTCCCAATTCAAATTTATCGTTCAATAGCTTTATGAAAAATGCTGCATCTGCCGAACCGCCACCTAATCCTGCACCAATTGGAATATGTTTGTGTAAATGTACTTTTACAGCAGGAACAGGATAATCCTGCGAAACCAAATGATAAGCAAAATAACAAAGGTTATCTGTTGCATCACCCGGAATTTCTATTCCTGATGACGTAAAAGTAAAACGCTCTACACCTGCTTCTGTATTTTCAACAACTTCTAATGCATCACACAAACCAACAGGATAAAAAACGCTTTCAATATTATGAAAGCCATCATCACGTTTTTCGATGATGTTAAGTCCGATATTTATTTTGGCGTTTGGAAAGGTAATCATAGTGCAAATTAAAATATAATTTCTGTATAAACGAGCAATTTCCTTAAGTACGCAATTAATAACATGACGAATATCATTTTGCTACCTCAGCTATAATTCTATATTTGTTTATAGACTATACTTAACCATGAATCAAAGTCCGAGATTTGGAGAGCATTTAAATTTTGCCCACTTGTTATTTGAGCAAGGGAAGGACTTAGTATTTATTGAAACCAAACTAAAAGAAAAAAACATTGAAGAAGGGGATTTGGAGGAAATTCTGAAACAAATAAAACGGTTAATACATATTCACCGCAATAAAAGAGGAACACAACTTATTCTTTTGGGTGTTGTTCTTTTAGGTATAGGTTTTATTTCCAGTATACTTCTTCATTTAAACGGCTCAACCGCCCTCGACTTTCCACTTTATGGGTTAACAGCTACAGGCATTATTCTTCTAATAGTAGGCTTAGTTTATCTCTTTCATTAAGCATTATTGTTTAATGAACTTTACACTTCCACCATTATTCAAATCTTTCACAAAATAAATTCCGTTTGATAAGAACGAAATATCAATTTTTTGTGATTTTTCAATTTTAGAAGCGAATAATTCTTGTCCTACTATATTTACAATTGAAATGCTTGTTGGTTTTGTTGTTTCGATGATAATGTTACTTGATGTTGGGTTTGGGAAAAGGGAAATAGAACTGTTGTTTGAATTGTATTCATTAATTCCTACTGGTGGCTGGCTCATTTTGTGGACAAATGCGTTCTCTTGTGAAACAGAGGATACAGAAGTTAGATTATATATTCCTGCGCCTGGATCAAAATCAGCAACTCCTTTAAAGTATCCAGTCGTATAAATATTATTATTGACATCTAAAGAAATAGAATTGCAATAATCACCTTGGCTACCTCCAATTTGGCTCACCCAAATATAATTTCCTAATAAATCTAATTTTGAAATAAACATATCATAGTTGCCAAAACTTGTGACATTTGCAATTCCTAAACCTGGGTCAAAATCTACAGTTGCATTAAAAGCACCAACCGTATATACATTGCCACTTCCATCAGTAATTAGCGAATAGCTAAATTCTATACTTGGACCACCAATAGATTTTGCCCATAAAAAATTCCCTACTTGATCCAATTTTGAAATAAATATATCATAACTACCAACTGGAGTCATATTAAATACTCCAACACCAGGGTCAAAATCTGCCATATCTTTATAATATCCTGTCAAATAAATATTATCAATTTCATCAAGTGTCGCTTTTCCAGATTCAGTGTCACTTCCACCAAAACTTTTTGCCCAAATAAAATTACCAAAACCATCTAGTTCTTCAACAAATACATCATGAGCACCAAGTCCAATAGGAGCCATATCAAAGGTTCCAGAACCAGGATCAAAATCTACCCAATTCTGAAATGAACCAGCTATTATAATATTTCCATTGCTTTTGATTGAAATAGAACTTCCATAGTCATCATAATTTCCTCCCACTTGTTTTGCCCATACAAAATTGCCATTGTTATCTAATTTAGAAATAAATATATCGTAACCACCTGAAAAATTAATATCATAAGTTGAAACACCTGGGTCAAAATCACCAAAACCTGAATAGTATCCTATAGAATACACATCGCCTAACGCATCTATATCGATAGCGCGACCATAAGAATAAGAAGAGTCTCCTAGCATTTTGGCCCAAACAAAATTTCCATTAGCATCCAATTTTGAAACAAAGGCGTTATCATAACCCAATGTGTTTAATGAATCTATTCCAACACTTGGATTAAAATCTACTATACCTTGAAACTGTCCAACAGTATAAACATTATTACTTGAATCTAAAGCAATATCATATCCATAACACCTGCTTGTTGCTCCTCCAAATTGTTTTGCCCAAACAAAATCACCATTCGCATCTAATTTTAGAATATACGTATCAAAGTAACCAATAGAAACTAAATTATACACTCCAATACCAGGATCAAAATCAATTGTGTCTTTAAAATATCCAACACTATAAACATTTCCTAATGAATCACTAACTATTGAGTAACCTTGACTTTCAAAAGAACCACCCATCCCTTTCGCCCACTCAAATACCGGAGTCTGCCCAAAAGAAATAATCGTAGAAAAAAGAATAATAAGAAGTAGTAATAATCTTTTCATTACCAATGAAGTATATCCGTAAATATACAAAAAACCGCACAGAGATTCGTAATTCGTAATAATTCGCATAAATTCGTATTATTCGTATATTAGCGCTCCTAAAACATTAAAGTTTAAAGAATGAACTATTTAGAATTTGAAAAACCAATTGAAGAATTACAGACTCAATTGGAAAAAATACAGGAAGCGGCAGTAAAGAGTGGTATGGATGTTTCCAAAATCACTTCTGAGATGGAAGAAAAGATTAAAGAAGCAAAAACGAAAATCTATGGTAATCTAACTCCATGGCAACGTGTGCAAGTTTCTCGTCACCCCGACAGACCCTATACTTTAGCCTATATTGATTATATCACTGGTGGAACGTTTATGGAATTACATGGCGATCGTACCGTGAAAGATGATAAAGCAATGGTTGGTGGTTTCGGAAGTGTGGATGGCAAAACCGTTATGTTTATTGGTCAGCAAAAAGGTATCAATACCAAAATGCGCCAGATTCGTAACTTCGGAATGCC